>DAOPZW010000123.1:0-9004 GCA_035353595.1 Elusimicrobiales bacterium
CCTCCAAGATAAAAAAATACCTCTCCGAGTCCCGGGGCGCGCCAAGATGCGAGAACCTCCGGCTGGAAGAGCTGGCGAGCCTGGTAGCCGGGGTGAAGCAGGTGGTTTATACCAGTATCAGCGGCAGCGCGGACGCGCGGGTGATGGCAGAGATGTGTGCCGACCTGAAGCTCGAGAAGATAGCGCTGGACTATGACAGGAATATTTATAAAGACGAAAAAGCGGCGAGCGTTCTGATCGGAACGGACGGCGGGAAACTCCGCGCGGCTGCGAAACACTATAACAGCGCCGTTTCCGGCCGGGCCAAGGCCGAGGCCGAGTATGAATGGGGCGCCGACCTGGGTTATCCGCAATGCTGCGTGAAAGCCTTCGGGAAGTGGCAGCTTAGTCTGGATCGAGAGGACCTTATTTTTCACATCTTCTCCGGTTCACAGAAAAACACGCCTGTCTCTTTCCTGATGAATAACGTGTGCAGCTATTTTTCCCGTTTGGTCAAGCCGGAGGACCCCGCGGATTGCAGGGCTTTTAAAGAGCTGAACCGCGGTTCCGACCTGGACGCCGTCCTCCCCTGGCACCCGTGTTCCTATAACTGCGCGGCTTCTTTGGCCGGGGCCGGGAAGATCTACGAGGTCCTGGCGCATTATATGCCTCACCTAGCCGCCTCCAGGCGCGACCGGCTGTCCAAACCCGTTATTTTCTGGGATAAGTTCCTGTTCGCGGTCCTGGACGGCTCTTGCCGGCGGGAAGGCGGGGGGATCTCGGTGTCCTATGAAAAAGTGTGCGGCCCCCGTTCCCTGCTGAGCCCCGAAACCAGGGCCGCCGTGGACCGGCATTCCAGGCTGCGCATTTCCGCGGCCGGAAGTATCGTGAGCCCGCGCGCGCCGCGCCTCCCGGGAAAATATATCTTCCTGCCGTTCACTTCCGGGGGCTTCCCGGCTGCGGGCCCGTCCCGCGGGGCGGGCCGGACAGGGCGGGGTGAGAGAGCAGGTTAAGCGCCTGAGGCGAAGCCGTCACATCATACACCAGTATAGAATCCTGTATTATCTTCACGGGGCGGAAATTCGCCAGCCAGCTGAAGAGGCTGTGCGGCGTATAGTAAATTCCGAGGAGGTTGGTGGCTGAGACGGCCAGCAGCTTTTTCCCTTCGCGCGGCGGCGGGCCGTCGCCCGGCAATCTGGCGCAGGTAGTCATGAGCACGGGGGAGTACCGCAGCCTGTAAGCGTGCGGATCCGCGCAGCCGAAATAGCTCAGGTAAATATGCCCGGCGCCCTGCTGCCCGGCATACAGCCCGAGCTCCTTGAGCCCCTGGCCCCAGTCCAGATTTGAATCCGCTAAAAACCGGTGGCCGCCGGCGGCGCCGCCGGCCGCCTCGTTGAAATAACTGATATAGCCCGGGAAAGCGCGCAGCGTGCCCAGCGCCAGCCACAAGGCCAGCAGGGCCAGCGCCCCCTTTTTTTGAAGGCTGTCCGCGCGCCACAGCTCGGCCGCGGCCAGGCCGCACCAGACGCACAGATACGGGTATACCGGCAGAATGTGGCGTATGCCCACCTGCGTCTTCGCGGTTATGCCCATTAGCAGCCAGACGGCGGCCGGCAGCAGCAGATAAAGCGGTATTCCCCTGTTACCGCGCCCGCGCCAGGGTTTGAGCAGGTATAGCCCCAGCGCGGACAGGGCAAGGGCCGGCAGCGGAGTTTTGACCAGGAGGGCTAAAGGGAAGTAATACCAATGTCCGGCCACGGTTATTTCGCCCAGGAGGTAGGTAAGGTGGCCGGCGTTCAATTCGCGGGCCACGCTGAGCCCGCCGAGGAACCACTGGACGGGGGAAACCGGCCAGCAGCCCGCCAGCAATCCCGCGGCGGCTCCGGCGCTCCAAAGACCGGCATTCCTGAGCCGCGCCGCGCCTCCCGCCAGCAGGCAGGCCGCGCACAGCGGAATAAGCATAACGGCGGTATATTTGCCGGCCAGCGCCAGCCCGGCCGCGCAGCCGGCCAGTAAATAAATGCGCTTGCCCGCAGCGCCTTCCGCCCGCCACAGCAGATAGACGGCCGCCGTCGACAGCAGGGCGTTGCCGATATCCGAGGTCGCCAGGTGCGCGTGCGCCAGCAGCGGGGGCATCAGGGCGAAAGTCCCTAAAGCCAGGATGCCGGCCGGATAACCGCCGAGCTGCATGGCCCAGAGAAACACCAGCAAAGCCAGCGCCGCGCCCAGCAGAACGTTGGCGGCGCGGCATTTGTTCAGCAGGGAGTCCGCCGGCAAGCTGTTGCCGTAAATGAAACTGAACCCGGCGGTGCGCGGTCCGGCGCTGTATTCACCCGCGTCGAAGGGCGCCAGGCCCGGAGTTGCCAGCAGCGGGGCGGCCAGCCATTTTACGAGCAGGGGAGGATTGGGGGACGCCGGCGGCTGGCCGGTTTTCCAGGCAAAATAGCCGGAAGCTACGTTGAAGGGCTCGTCAAAGGTGGCGGACTCGCGCAGGGCGCTCTGGAAAGCCAGCCCCGAGAAGCAGGCCAGCAGGAGAACTATAGCGGAAGCCTTGCGGGCATTCATGCGGTCCGGCCCCGGCGCCGCTGAAACGAACTGCTTCGTATTATCGGTAGGGATCATAAGGTGATCAGCCGCCGCGCCGCGGCGCGCAAGAGCAGGGGGGCCGCTTTAAGCGGCGGTTTCCGCGCCGGCCCCGCTGAAAGGCGGGGGCGGGCTCAGGCATTGTCCGCCGCGGATAAGGAATAGATGCGCTTGCGGGCCATTTCTTCTATCCTGGCTTTCAGGCCGGCATGGCGTTCCAGCAGTTCTTTGAACTCACCCGGGACCAGGCGGAACACTTCGCACTGCTCGCTGGCCACTATGGAGGCGGACCGGGTCGTAGGCACCAGGAACCCTATCTCGCCGAACAAGTCCCCGGGCTTGAGCTGCGCCACTTCTTTTGACAGCAGCAGCCAGCGCGACCGGCGCACCGATACCCGGCCTTTCAGCAGCACGTAAGTGTCGGTCCCGGGTTCACCTTCCTTAAGGATGACGGCGCCGGGTTCATAGACGCAGATGGCCAGGGAGCTGAGCGTTTTTTTGAGTTCCGTGGCGGCTATGGTAAATTTTTTTGAGAGCAGGTCCAGGTCCGCAGGGACCACTTTTCTTTCCGTCATTTTCGCCTCCTGTTTTTCCCCCGGCTGCAGCTAGCGTTCAAAGACATAATACAATACTTGCGCCGGCGCCGCACCAGCCCGCGGCCCGCCGCCGCGGACTTGCTCCTGCCGGGCGCGCCGGCCTGTCTGACAGACCCGTAATATACTAAAATAATAAGATTGAATTCCGTCGCGGGATGCAGGGGGCTTGCATGACAAAGACCGTTGCCGCAGCAATATTATTCTTCAGCGCTCAACTGCTGTGCCCTGCTGCGTCCAGCGCGGGCGTAATTACCAGAGAACTGAAACTTTTTCCGCAGGGCTTCCCCGGCCAGCTCCGGCTCGCCCGTGAAACCCCGTTCCTGGTCTGCGTCAGCTCTCCCGGGAAAATCGCGGTGATCGACGTCGCGCTCGGGGCGATCGCCGCTTCCTTCCCTTCTCCGGCTGAAAGCGCCGCCATTTCCCCCGACGGGCGCATCTTGGCCGTGGCGGCCAGTTCCGCCTCCGTTATTCTGTACGCTCCGCCGTCCTGGGAGCCGTACGGAAAACTTAAGGCGGATTCCCCCGGCTCACTGGAATTCTCTCCCGACGGGGGGCTGCTGGCGGTCGGCAGTCTCACGGATGCGGTCTATCTCTTCCAGTTCCCCGCCATGGAGCGGGTAGACACCCTGGCGGTCGGAGGCGATGGCCCGGCGCAGCCTGTAAAAATTGCGTTCTCGCCCGACGGACGCTTTTTCGCCGCGGCGGGCGGCGCGAAGGGCGGCGCCTGGGATACCTTCGACTGGCATAAGATAGACGATTTTAAAGCTCCGGCCGCGGTCCCGGACCTGTATTTTTCCTATGACAGCAAATACCTGGTTTCCGCCCCGCTGGTCTATGAAGTGCTGCCCAAAAAGGTGAAGAAGGCGAAATTGCGGGAGGGGGAAGAGCGTTTCCTGGCGGCCAGGCTCCTGAAGGAAAAGAACCTGCTGGTGGTGCCGGAGCACGGCGCGATGCTCCTTTTCGACGCCGGCACGCGCATTTCAACGGGCACGCTCGTTTCTTTCCCCGGCGAAATTTCGGAGTCCGGCTTTTCCGCCGACGGAAAATTCCTCGCGGCCGCGGCCCCGGCCGCCGGGACGCTGTACCTTACGGCCCTGGAGGAAAGCGCGGGGCTGTTCGGACTCAGCGTTGATGAAGGCCAGGCGCTTTTCGCCCGGGGGAAATACGCGGAGGCCCTCGCGAAATTCCTGGCGGCGAAAAAATTGCAGGATACTCCTGAAATAAACGGGAAGATAGCGGAGGCCGGGTACCTCGTTTCCGAAAAGGCTTCCGACGCAGCTGCGGCGGCGGGGCGCTATGACGCCGCTATCGCGGAAATGCGGGCCGCCCTTAAATACAGGCCGAACCGCGAGGGAAAAAAGAAACTGGCGGCCCTGGTCTCAAAGCTGAATTCCGGCGGCTTCTCCGCACTTCTGGCTAAGGCCGGGGAGCTGGAAGAGAAATACGAATACGGCGCGGCCGCCGATACGCTGCTGGAGGCGCTGAAGCTGAAGGCTGACGCTAAAACCGCCGCGCGGGCGAAAAAGCTGGCGCGGCAGGAGCGCGTCGCCGCTAAATACCGCCGGGAATTCGCGCGCGGGAGCCGGGCGCTGAAAAAGCAGGATTATGAAGCTGCGGTGGAACTTTTTACAAAGGCCGTAAAGCTTATCGATACGCCCGAGGCCAGAAAGGCGCTGCAGGAAGCCCAGGATAATTTCAGGAGATAAGAAATGCGAAAAAAGAACTTCCTCCCGGTCTGCCTGGCAGCCCTGCTGCCGGCCGCCGCCGTTGCGGCCGGGAGCGCGCCCACCGCGGCGGACGCTTCCAGTTATGCCGCCGCTATAACGCTGGATAGAGCCGGGAAAAAACAGGAGGCGGCCGAGGAACTGAAAAAGGCCCTCAAAATTAAGCCGGCCAATGTGCCGTACCTGAACATGCTCGGTTCCCTTTATTATGACCTTGGCAAATACCCGGAGGCCGTAAAGAACCTGGAGAGCGCGCAGAAACACGACCCGAAAAAAGTGTGGCATTATTACCTGGCCAAGAGCCTTTTGAAAGTGGGCCGGGTGGAAGACGCGCGCAAGGCCGCTGCGACCGCCAGCCGCCTGGAGCCCCAGCAGGGGCGGCAGCTGGAGATGATAAAACTCGGCGAGAAGATCAAGAATTACCGGGCGATCTTCGCCGCCGCGAAAGCGGCCGCCGCCAGACAGGATTACGCTTCCGCTTCTTCCGAGCTGAAGACGGCCCGCGGCCTGATAGATACCGAAGAGGCTAAAAAGCTGGAGGCTGATATCGCCGGCGATACCGCGGCGCTGGGCTTTCTGCAGCAGCTGGCCGCGGCCAGGCAGGCCCTGGAGAAAAGGGACCTGGCGGCGGCCCGCAGCGGGCTCAATGCGGCGCGACGCTACTCCGATACCGACGAAACCAGGCGGCTGGACGCGGCTATAAGCAAGGCCGAAGCTTTCCAGAAGCACATGACCAGCGCCGACACCATGCTGAATTACAAGAAATTCAAAGAGGCCAGGGCGGAAGCCGCTCAGGCGCTGGCCCTTTTCCCGCGCGACGAGGCGAAAGAGAAGCTCGCCGAGATCGACAAGGCCGAGCAGAACGAACTGTACCTGCTGCATTTCAACCAGGCGAAGGCTATCCTGCAGAAGAACGCGGATTACGCGGCGGCGCTGGCGGAACTTAAACTGGCGCTGGATATCTCCGCCACGGACGAGGCCAGAGAGTTCCAGGCGGGTATCGTCAAGCTGCAGGACGGCCAGTCCTACAAACTGCACTGGGACCGGGCGGCGGAACTGCTGCAAAAAAAAGATTATGACGCGGCTCTGGCTGAATTCAAAGCGGCCGCGGCGGTCGTGAAAACCGACGAGGCCGTTGTGAAGATCTCCGAGACGGCCCGCTTGCGGGACGCGCGGCTGCGCAATAAACTGCTGCTTAAGCTTGCGGCCGGGCTGGGTTTGCTGGCCGTGATCTTCGGTACCGTGCGGCTGCTGCTCGGCAGGCGCAGAGCGAATCATTCCCTTGCCGCGCTCGCGAATATTATCGAGGCGATGAGGCTTTCCGATTTCCGCAAGGCCATGCTGGAGTATGCTGATTTCAAGGCGGCGGGCGGGCGGCCCGAGGACATCCCTTCCGGGGAACTGTTCGCCGTCTTTTCGGGCGCCGGCGCGCTCGATAAACTGAGCGCCGAGAACGTTTCCGCCGGCTACCTGCTGGAGTGCGCCGCAAGGCTGGCAGGGGAGAATAAAACCGCAGAGGCTTTCCTCGTGCTGGGCGGCGGAGCCGTGCTGAAGAAGATCCGCCTGGCCCCGGACTTCGCGGCTTTTATAAACGTTTACACAAGGGCGGGCAGGCTTGCCGACATCGGGACCCTGGTCGAACAGGCCGGCTTCGGCCCGGAGATCTATTCCGGGCTGGCGGCGGCGATGCTCGACCTGGGCCTGAACGAGCAGGGGGTACGCGTCCTGCAGGCGAAGCGCAAATTCCACGAGCTGCAGAAGCTGGACAGCGACCTGCTGTTCGCCTTCACGCGCAAGCCGGGCGCCTGAGCTTTCAGCCGCGCAGCCATGGGCGGCGCCGCTGTTTTTTGCGTGTGGAAATATCCCGGAGTCCTTTAAGAATAATATGGAAAAATTCCTCGACGGTATTAATTCTCTCGTCTGGGGGCCGGCCATGCTGGCGCTCCTGTGCGGCACGCACATTTTCCTGACGGTAAAACTGCGGTTCATACAGCGCTACCTGGGCCGGGCGATAAAACTTTCTTTCAGGCGCAAAACTGAAGGGCGCGGCGATATCAGCCATTTCGGCGCGCTGATGACGGCGCTGGCCGCCACTATCGGCACCGGCAATATCGTGGGCGTGGCCACGGCCGTCTCGCTGGGCGGGCCGGGCGCGGTGCTGTGGATGTGGCTGACCGGTGTTTTCGGCATAGCGACCAAGTATTCCGAAGCCCTGCTGGCGGTGAAGTACCGGGTGACCGCGGCGGACGGGACGATGGCCGGCGGCCCGATGTACGCGCTGGAGCAGGGCCTGAAAATGAAGTGGCTGGGGTTGATCTTCGCCGCTATGACGGCCATAGCCGCCTTCGGCATAGGCAACATGGTGCAGGCCAATTCCCTGTCGGCGCTGATGAAGGAAAGTTTCAACGTTCCCGCCTGGGGCAGCGGCCTGGTGATGACCGCGCTTACGGCTATGGTGATGCTCGGCGGGATAAGGTCCATCGCCCGGGCCTGCGAGCGGCTGGTGCCGTTCATGGCGGTCTTCTATATAGCGGGCTGCCTGCTGCTGATCTTCTTAAAGCTGGAGACCATTCCCGCTACCCTGGCTCTGATCTTCAGCAGCGCTTTCTCCGGGCAGGCGGCCGCAGGGGGTTTCGTCGGGGCCGGCATGAAGGAGGCCATGCGCTATGGCGTGGCCCGCGGTCTTTTTTCCAACGAGTCCGGCATGGGCAGCGCGCCGATAGTGGCGGCGGCGGCCATGACGAAGAACCCGGTGCGCCAGGCGCTGGTGTCTTCGACCGGCACTTTCTGGGACACGGTGGTGATCTGCGCCCTGACCGGCATAGTGCTGGTGAACTCGGGCCACTGGACGGAAGGCTTAAAAGGCGCGGCGCTCACCAAAGCCGCCTTCGCGGATATCCCTTACGCCGGGCCCGCCATCCTGGTGGTCGGGCTCGCCACCTTCGTGTTCTCGACTATTCTGGGCTGGTCCTATTACGGCGTGAAAGCCGTGGAATATCTTTTCGGCACGGGCGCTGTTAAATATTATAACTGGCTGTGGGTGGGGGCGGTGATGCTCGGCTCCGTGGCCGCCATGCCGGCGGTGTGGGCTTTCGCCGATATCGCCAACGCCTGCATGGCCGTGCCGAACCTGGTCTCGCTGCTTATGCTGAGCAAAGTGCTGGTGTCGGAAACCAGGACTTACCTGTGGACGGCCGGGGGCGCGGAACTGGAAGCGGCGGCTGTTGAAACGCCGGCTGCCGGCTGACAGGGCGGGCTATTTGGGCAGGACCACCAGCACGCTTCCCGCGCGCCTGCAGTCGCCGGATAGGATAACGCAGGGGACTACTTTCAGGCCTGGCGCGCCGGCCACACTGACCGAAGCTTCATCCATATGATCCGCCGCCGGGCGGAAGAACAGCTGCCGCCGGCAAGGCCTCGAAAAGGACCGTGCCAGCAGTGCCGCGGCAAGGGCGAGGCGTTTTTTTTATTTTCGCGCGTCAGCGCTTTTTGACGGGGCGCAGTTCCCCGTCGCCGTAGAGTTCGAGGTGCTGCGGGCGTACGCCGGCGCAGTCCTTGCCGAGGGCGCAGCCGGCGCAGCGCGGGGCTTTGATCTTTTCCAGGCGGAGTTCGGGGGAATGGCGCAGGATGCGGTAGTCTACCGAGGCGTCCTCGAACCCCTTCATGTGGCAGATCGGGACGTCGTCTACGGAAAACCTGACGCCGCCGGCGCGGCAGGCGCGCATGGCGGCGGCCAGGAAAGGCGCGACTTCGCTGAACCTGGGCACCAGGCTGAGCCGCTGGTTAACGGGGCCCAGCACGCAGATCATGCCGAAGAGGATGCTGCAGATGCCGGGCATCTCTTTGGCTACATAAGCCGCGAACTGCTCCATGGTCCTGAGGTTCATCGAGTTTATGACGTAGACCAGGAATATTTTGTTCGCGGCGCCGGCGTCGATGAGATTCCTGATCCCCTGCAGGCGGCGTTTGTGCGAACCTTTCGTCCGGGTGATGCTGTCGGCCAGCGCCGGAAGATGCGAGGGAATATTGATGTGGAACATGTCCACGCCGGCGTCGAGCAGTTCGCGGACGAGCTTGGGGTCGGACAGGCGTATGCCGTTGGTGCGCACTATCACATGCTTG
>DAOPZW010000124.1:0-8984 GCA_035353595.1 Elusimicrobiales bacterium
CCTTAAGGGCCGTGCTTGAATTTTACCGCCGCAACGACGTGGCCGATTATATCTGCTGCGGCGACGTGGTGGGCTACGGCCCGCAGCCGCTGGAGTGCGTTGAAACTATCTCCGCTCTTGAACGGCTGCATATCGTGATGGGCAACCATGACGGGGCGCTGACCGGGCGCATAGACATAAAATGGTTCAACAATAACGCGGCCGCCGCCATAGTATACGCCCGTTCCAGGCTTACCGGCAAGGCGCTGAACTTCCTGGCGAACCTGCCGGAAAAGGTGGAAACCGCGGAGTTTACGCTGGTGCACGGCTCGCCGCGCAAGCCGCTGACCGAGTATATGCTCAGCGAAAGCCAGTTCGCCGATAACGCGGCCTCCTGGAAAGTTTCCCCGTGCTTTATCGGGCACAGCCACATGCCGATGTTCTTCCGCGGGGTGGAGGGCGCGGCGCCCGAGACCGACTTTTTAAAGCCGATGATGCGCATTTCTACTGCGGACGGCAGGATGATGTTCAACCCGGGCTCGGTGGGCCAGCCCCGCGACGGGGACCCGCGCGCAGCCTGCGGCATCTATGACTCAGGGAAAAAGACTTTCGAGCTTTACAGGGTTTTTTACGACGTGGAAACTACGCAGAAAATGATGGGGGAGGCGAAGCTTCCCGCGATGCTGGCCGAAAGGCTCAGCTTCGGTTATTAAGGCGGCAGCGGACCGGTCAAAGGCTGATTACTATGGCAATGAGCATCCTGATTGTTGACGACGATAAAAATTTCATAGAGACGCTCGAAGACGGGCTGAAGCTGAAGAACGTGGACGCGGAGATCTCCGTGGCCAAGTCGGCGCGGGAGGCCATGGACGTGCTGGCCAAGGGCGTCCCTTCGCTGATAATCCTGGACATACAGCTGCCGGACATGCACGGAGTGGAATTCCTGCGCGTGATACGCGAATCCGCGCGGCTGAAAACCGTGCCGGTGCTCTTCATTTCCGCAAAATACACGGAGCCCGCGGACCGCTCCGAGGCTATGCTGGCCGGCGCGGCGGCTTTCTTCTCGAAGCCCATCGACATCGAAGACCTCTGGAAAGAGATAAAGTACCTTATTGACAAGAAAAGGTAAGTCTTATATATTACACTTAGCCAAGGAGATACTATGTCCAACGAAATACAGCTCACTGACGCGAATTTTGAAACTGAAGTGATGAAGAGCGCCCTGCCGGCTCTGGTGGATTTCTGGGCGCCCTGGTGCGGCCCCTGCCGCATGCTCGGCCCCGTGATAGAGGAACTGGCCAAGGATTACGCCGGCAAGGTGAAAGTGTGTAAGCTTAACACCGACGAGGCGCAGGATACCGCCTCCAAATATAATATCTCCGCCATCCCCACCATTCTTATTTTCAAGGGCGGAAAAGTGGTGAACGAGCTGGTGGGCATGCAGAAAAAAGAAGAGTTGAAAAAGCTCCTGGACACGCTGCTCGCCTGAAGCTGAACTGCGGGGGGCGGGACGCCGGTCCGACTTGCCCCCGGCCGGTTCTCGTTCAAAACCTCTCCCGGGCCGGTCCCTTCCACTTACGATTTTCCTTCTATAAAAATGGATCTTAAGCGCGTTTTCATCATAGACGCACACGCCTTCCTGCACAGGAGCTACCACGCCCTGCCGAAATTCTCCACGTCCAAAGGCGAGGAGGTGGGGGCGCTGTATGGCTTCATGCGCGTGCTGCTCAAGCTGCTGCGCGAGCGCAAGCCCGACTATGTGGCCGTCTGTTTCGATTCCAAAGGCGGCACTTTCAGGGACGAGCTTTACCCGGAGTACAAAGCCAACCGCAGCGCCACCGAGCCGGGCCTGCTGGGCCAGCTCAATACGGCGCGCGACCTGGCGGCTGCGCTGGGGCTTAAAGGCGTGTACCTGAAAGGCTTCGAGGCCGACGATATCATAGCCACGCTGGCCCGCCGGGCCGCCGCCGCCGGGCTGGAAGCCGTGATCGTTTCCGGCGACAAGGACGCCGCGCAGCTGGTGGGTGAGAAAGTGAAAATGTGGGACGGCTCCTCGCCGGACTTCAGCGGGCCCGAGGCGGTGCTTAAAAAATACGGCGTGCCCCCGGCGCTGCTGCCCGACTATTTCGCGCTGACCGGGGATTCCTCCGACAATGTGCCCGGCGTGGCCGGCGTGGGCCCCAAGAGCGCGGCCCACCTGGTGCAGGCTTACGGCCCGCTGGAGAAAATACTGGCCGCGGCCATGGACCCGGCGCTTACGGCCTCCGATAAAGCGCTGGCAAAAGTGGCCAAAGACATGGAGAACGCGCGCCTCTCCCGCCGGCTGGTAACGCTGGAAAGCGATGCGCCCGTGGAGGAAGGCCTGGAACTCTTCAGGCCCGCCGCCCCGGGCGGGGCGGAGCTGGCCGCTATGGCCCAAAGGCTGGAATTCAAGGAACTGCTGGCGCTGGCCGGCGGCGCTCCGGCGGAGCAGATGACAGTGGCGCTGCCGCCGGTAAAAACCCCGGAGGAACTGCTGCCGGGCCTGGCCGGTACGGCCTGTTTCGCGGCTTTCGAGGATTGCCTGGTCATAGGTTCTAAGGACGGGGTCTGCCTGCTGCGGCCCGGTTTTTTCAGCCCCGGAACCGCCGCCGCGGCCGCGGCCCTGCTCACCGACGCCGCCGTCCGCAAACTTACTTTCGGCATAAAGTCCGTGCTGCGCGGCCTGGGCCTGCCGACGGGGTTCGAGCCTGTGAATTTTTTTGACGCCGAAGCCGCCGCCGCGCTGCTGGCGGCGGGCAGCCGCGGTACCGGGCTGCCGCAGCTGGCCTTCGAGCGGCTGGGGCTGCCGCTGCAGCCGGCCGGCTCGGAAGCGGAGCGGGCGCAGGCCTGCGCCGCGCTGCCGGACCTGTGCGCGCTGCTGGCCGCGGAACTTGAGAAAGCAGGCATGCGGGAAGTTTTCGCCCAGCTCGAACTGCCGCTGCTGCCGGCGGTTTACGCCATGGAGCAGCACGGCACTGCCGCCGACACCGCGCTGCTGGGCGAGCTGTCCTCCCGCTTTGAGAAAAAACTTTTTGAGCTGCAGGCCGAATCCGAGCGGCTGACCGGCGCGCAGGTAAACCTTAATTCCCCCAAGCAGGTGGCCTTCCTGCTGTATGAGAAGCTGAACCTGGGCCTGGGCGAAGCGCAGAAAAAGCAGTTCAAGAACAAGGAAGGCGGCTATTCCACCGGCGAGGAAGCCCTGCAGTACCTGAAGGCCGCCCACCCGGTGGTGCCGCTGTTGCTGGAATACCGCGAAATTTCCAAGCTTAAATCCTCGTTCGTAGACAGCCTGCTGGCCGCCGCCGGCGCCGACGGGCGGCTGCACACTACCTTCGACCAGCTGGGCGCCGCCACGGGCCGCTTCTCCAGCTCCAGGCCGAACCTGCAGAATATCCCGGCGCGCTCCGAGGCCGGCCTGCTGGTGCGCAAATGCTTTACCGTCCGGGCCGGCTGCGTGATGCTCAGCGCCGACTATTCGCAGATAGACCTGCGCGTGCTGGCGCACCTTTCCGGGGACCGCAACCTGACCGAGGCTTTCCGCAACGGCGAGGACATCCACCTGCGCACGGCCTCCGAAGTCTTTCACTGCGCTCCTGAACTGGTAACGCCGGAAATGCGCCGCGCCGCCAAAGCCATAAATTTCGGCATCGTCTACGGCCAGACGCCCACCGGCCTGTCGCGCGAGCTGGGCATCAGCCGCGCCGAGGCCGCCGGCTATATCAAGCATTACTTCGAGGCCTGCCCCGGAGTTAAAGAATGGAGCGAAAGGACGGCCGCGGAGGCGAAGCGGACCGGACAGGTGGCCACTTTCACCGGGCGCCGCCGGCTGCTGCCCGAGCTGAAAGCTTCCAACCCGCATCTGCGGAGCTTCGCGGAACGCGCCGCGGTGAATACCCCGGTGCAGGGCGGCTCCGCCGACATTATAAAGAAAGCGATGATACAGCTCTTCGGCCTGCTGAAAAACTCCAAAGACATTTTTATGCTGCTGCAGGTGCACGACGAACTGGTTTTCGAGGTGCGCAAGGCGGAGCTGGCCGCGGCCGCCAGGCTTATAAAGAAGGAAATGGAAGGCGCCTACGAGCTGGCGGTGCCGCTGCGGGTGGACCTCAAGACCGGGCTCAACTGGCGCGACATGGAAAAATATGAGGCTTAGCGCGGCCCCGCTGGGCGAGCTGCCGCCGGTTACCAGGGCGCTGGCCATCGCCTTTTTCGCCGGCTGGCTGGCCGAGCTGGTCCTGGGCTTCAAACTGAATTTCTATTTCGGACTGGTGCCTTTCAATGTGCTGCGCCAGGGCTGGCTATGGCAGCCTTTCACTTATATTTTCATACACGCCGGCTTCTGGCATTTCCTGTTCAATACCTTCATGCTCTGGATGCTGGGGCGCATGCTGGAGCCGGAAATGGGCTCCCGCAAGTTCCTGCTCTACTTCGTCGCCTGCGGCGCTGCCGCGGCCCTGCTTACCGTGGCCTGGACTCCGGGTTCGCTGAGGCCGGTTATCGGCGCCTCCGGGGCGGTTTATGGCCTGCTGGGGGCTTTCGCTTTTCTTTACCCGGACGCCACGGTAAACCTTTATTTTATTTTCCCGATGAGCGCGCGGGCCATGGCCGTGCTGCTGGGCCTGACAGAGTTCGCCCTGACCATGTCCGGCCCCGGCTCGAATATCTCTAATGTCACCCATCTCGGCGGGCTGGCGGCCGGCCTGGGTTGGCTTTGGGCTGAGCGGCGCCTCGCGGGCAGGGAGGCGCCGTATGAGCCGCCTCCGCCCGATGCCGCCGCGCAGGAGCGGGCGGAAGTGGACCGCCTGTTGGACAAGGTTTCGGCCCGGGGGCAGGCCGCGTTGAGCCGGGCCGAACTGAAACGGCTGGACGACTATGCCAGGAAAAGAGGGGGGCGGGCATGAAAGAACCGGCGGCGGGTGAAATGAAACTCAAGAGCCTTGCTGCGCCGGGGAAGACGGTGATAGGGCTCACCGGCGCGATCGCGTCCGGCAAGAGCCTGGCCCTTAAATACTTTATCGAACAGGGCGCGCTGGGTATTTCCGCTGACGAAATTTCCTCGCAGGTCTTGACATCCCGGGCATTTTATAACATAATCTTAAGAAGGTTCGGCAGTACAATCCTTACAAACGGTCTACTGGATAAAGAACGGCTTGCCGCGGAAGTCTTCAGCGCGCCGGCACAGCGAAAGTGGCTGGAGAGCATTCTCCACCCTGAAATTTTTAAGAGAATTAATTCTTTAATAAAGAAATCCCATAAAAAATTGGTCGTAGTTGAGGCGCCCCTGCTTTTTGAAGCCGGGCTTGCGGGGTGTTTTACGTTTACCGTATGTGTTGTTGCCCAGGAGGGGGAGATGCTGGCGCGCGCCGCAAGCAGGGGCTGGACCAGGGCGCAGTACAAGGCCAGGCGGGCCGCGCAGCTGGGCGCGCAGGAGAAGCGTTCGCGGGCGGACATAACGCTGGAGAACAGCGGGCCGCCTGGCGGGCTGAAAGGCAGGATAGAGAATTTATGCCGTTTTCTGAAAGCGGCCGGAGAAAAATAACATGAACGATCCACAGAACCGGGACGACAGATATTCCAGGCCCTCTTCGGGCGGCCATCCCAGGAGGGGCGGCGGAGGCGGCGGGCGGCGCTATTACGGCGGCAGGTCCGACGGCGGGCGCGATAACGGGGCGCCCCGGTCCCATGATCCCGGCAATGGCAACGGTAACGGGAACGGGAACGGCAACGGCAACGGGAATGGGAACGGCAACGGTATAGCCGAAAGCGCCGTGGCCGCGCAGAGCGAGATTTCAAGGAGAAACGAACAAATGGAAAACAACAGGGCGCCCGGCCAGGCGCCGAACAATAACCAGGCGCAGAATCCCGGCCAGCCGCAGGCTCCCGCCCAGAATCTGCCGAAAGTGGACGTGGTCATGATGAATAAAATGACCGTTGCGGAGCTGGTGAAAATAGCCGAACAGCATAACCTGGAAGGCGTCTCGGGCCTGCGCAAGCAGGAATTGATCGGCAAGATCATGGAGGCGCAGGCCAAGGCTAACGGCATAGTGCAGGGCGTGGGCGTGCTGGAAATACTCCCCGACGGCTTCGGCTTCCTGCGTTCCCCGGAATACAATTACCTTTCAAGCCATGAAGATATTTATGTTTCTCCTTCCCAGATAAAGAAGCTGGGCCTGCGCAAGGGCGACTATGTCAACGGCCTGATCCGCCCGCCCAAGGACGGCGAGCGCTTCTTCGCGCTGCTGCAGGTGAAGACCGTCAACGGCGTCGAGATCGAGAAGATCCAGCACCGCCCGCTCTTCGACAACCTGACCCCGCTGCACCCGAACCAGCGCTTCACGCTGGAGACGGCTAAGACCGAGATGACCGGCCGCGTGATAGACCTGATCGTGCCCGTGGGCAAGGGCCAGCGCCAGCTGATCGTGGCCGCGCCCAAGACCGGCAAGACCATGATCCTGCAGCGCCTCGCCAATTCGCTGGCCACCAACCACCCCGAGATCGAGCTGCTGGTGCTGCTCATCGACGAGCGCCCCGAAGAAGTCACCGATATGAAGCGCAGCGTGCGCGGCGAAGTCATCGCTTCCACCTTCGACGAGCCGGCCGACCGCCACGTGCAGGTGTCCGAGATCGTCCTGGAAAAAGCCAAGCGCATGACCGAGCACGGCAAGGACGTAGTGATCCTGCTGGACTCGATCACCCGCCTGGCCCGCGCCTATAACACCGTGGCCCCTTCTTCCGGCCGCGTGCTGAGCGGCGGCCTTGAATCCACTTCGCTGCAGCGCCCCAAGCGCTTCTTCGGCGCGGCCCGCAACATCGAGGAAGGCGGTTCGCTGACCATCATCGCCACCGCGCTGGTCGAGACCGGCAGCCGCATGGACGACGTCATCTTCGAGGAGTTCAAAGGCACCGGCAACTCCGAGATCTACCTGGAGCGCAAGCTGGCCGACCGCCGCTGTTTCCCCGCCATCGACATCAACCGCACCTCCACCCGCAAGGAAGAGCTCCTGATGAGCGAGGACGAGCTCAATAAGGTCTGGATCCTGCGCAAGGTGCTTGCGCCGCTGTCGCCGATCGATTCGCTGGAGCTGCTGGTCTCGAAACTCGCGGCCACCAAGTCCAATAAGGATTTCCTGCGTTCGATGGAGATGGGCTCCGACAGGTAAACAAATGAACCGGGTGAAATTCTCCGGCGGGATACTCCTGGGGGCGGCGGTCTTAGCGTCCGCGTCGGCCCCCGGGCTCTCCCCGGCCTATTACGCCAGGTTTTCGGTGCTCACCCCTCCGGGCCCGGCGGCCCCGCCGCCGGAAGCCTTCAAGCTTATCCCGCGCCTGATCCACACCCGGTACAAGGTGACTAAGGGCGACAATGTCCGGTCCCTCGCCTCCGCCTACGGCACCGACGTGCGCTCGCTGCAGAGCACCAACTCCAACGAATTTATTTTCATGTCGCGCGGCGGCTATATTCGCCTGCACAACGGGCACGGCCTGCTTTACGAGGTGACCGGCGCCAACGAAACCCTGAACGGGATCGCGGCGCGCTACGCGGCTAAAGGCCGCGACCTGCGGGCTTTCAAGGCGGAGATAGTCCAGGACAACGGGCTGCCGCCTTCGGCCCTGCTCGTAAATCATAAGTTCAGCAAGGGCGACCGGGTTTTCCTGCCGCAGGTCTACGTGGACCTGGATACCTACAGGATGCCGCTGAGGAGCTTCGGGCGCATCAGTTCCAGCTTCGGCATGCGGTACCATCCGGTGCTTAAGCGCCGGATCTTTCACAACGGCTGCGATATTCCCATGCCGCTGGGCACGCCGGTCTACCCGTCGAAGTCAGGCGTCGTGATTTTCTCCGGCATGAAGGGCGGTTACGGCAACGTGGTGGAGGTGCGGCACAAGGACGGTTCCACGTGCCGCTACGGGCATTTGTCGCAGGTGAGCGCGAAGGCGGGGGAAACGGTGCAGAAGTCGCGTACGCTGCTGGGCAAGGTCGGGTCCACGGGCAGGTCCACCGGGCCGCATCTGCATTTTGAGATCCTTACGCCCTCGGGGAGATCCATCAATCCCATGGCTAAAATCGGGCGAAAATAGCCCCGGATCGGAAAAGCGAAAAAATCAGCGCCCCTTTTTATTGTATAATTTAAGTAATACAGGCTGAATTTCAGAGGAAATAACATATGAAAAACGACATACACCCCAAATACGAAGTTTGCGAAGTGACCTGCGCCTGCGGCAACTCTTTTAAGACCCGCTCCATAAAGCCGGTCATCAAAGTCGAGATCTGTTCCGCCTGCCACCCTTTCTATACCGGCAAGCAGCGCTTCACCGACACCGCCGGCCGCGTCGAAAAATTCCAGAAGAAATTCTCCGCCAGCGGCGGCAAGATGGTCGAGCGCGCCCCGCAGAAAGCCGCGGTCAAAAAGGTGACGCCCCGCCACACCGCTAAAAAGAAGGTCCTGTCGTCCGCGCCCGCCAAGAAGGACGCGAAAGCCGCTAAGCCGGTAGTGAAGCCGGCCGCGGCCAAGCCCGAAGTAAAGTAGCATGGCGGCACAGGCAGGCGTTCCCCTTTAAGGGAGCGCCTGCTTTTTTTTGGCCGGCCGTGAAAAGACCGTCCCGGTTTTTTTGATATGCTTGAAGAAGAACTGAAAGCCGCCAGACTTGAATTCTCCGAGGCCGAGGCGCGGCTCGCCTCCGGCGGGCTCGACTCCGGCGAGATAGAAAAATATTCGCGGCGGCACGCCGCCTGCAAGCTGATCCTGGACACCTCCGCGGCCCTTGAAAAGGCCGCGAAGGAGGCCGCGGAAACCCGCCAGCTGCTTTCCAGCACCGACAAGGACATCGCGGCGATGGCAGAAGCGGAAGTGCCCGCCCTCGACGCCGCCGTAACCGCCCTGCAGAAAAAGCTGCGCCTGCTCCTGATCCCGCCCGACCCGGCGGACTCCAAGAACATCTTCCTCGAAATACGCGCCGGCGTGGGCGGCGACGAGAGCGCGCTA
>DAOPZW010000125.1:0-8929 GCA_035353595.1 Elusimicrobiales bacterium
AGCGTCCTTAAAAAAGAGAAGGCCGCCCTCAGGGGCGGCCTTCTCTTTTTTACAGGCTGACGCTCAGCGGCGCCTGCCTCCGCCTCCCCCCACTCTGCGCGAGGAGCGCTGGTTCCAGCCGCGGCCGCCGGCGGCTTTATCATAGCCCCACAGCGTTTCGACCGGAACTTCGGGGTGCGTCACCTGGTTCATCGGGATGCCGGTAAGGGTTTCAATGCTGCGCACGTCGCCGCCTTGCTCCGGAGTGGCGAAGGTGATGGACCGGCCCGGCTGCCCGGCGCGGCCGGTGCGGCCTATGCGGTGCACGTAGGCGTCGTCTTCCGCCGGCATTTCGAAGTTGATCACCAGCTCTATGCCCGTGACGTCTATGCCGCGGGCGGCGATGTCCGTGGCCACCAGGATGCGGTATTTGCCGCTCTTGAAGCCGGCCATCGCGTCTTTGCGCTGGCCCATGGTGCGGTCGGAATGTATCTCGGCCACGGCGTGGCCCATATGGGAGAGTATGTTCGCCACCTTGGCGGCGTCATAGCGGGTTTCCACGAAGATCAGCACGGTGCCTGTGTACTTCTCCAGGAGCTTGGACAGCAGCAGGGGCTTCATGCCGCTGCGCACGACGTAGAGTTCCTGCACGACGTTGGCCGCGGAAGTGCCGGACTTGGCCACCTCTATGCGGATGGGCAGCTTCATGTGGTGGCTGGCCAGTCTCATCACTTCGTCGGGGATGGTGGCGGAGAACAGCATGGTCTGCCGCTCCGTGGGCAGCGCGCGGATGATGCGGTTGATCTGCGGGGCGAAGCCCATGTCGAACATGCGGTCGGCTTCGTCGAGGACGAGGATGGTGGCGTCGTGCACTTTGAGGTCCCCGCGCTCGATATGGTCGTACACGCGGCCGGGGGTGCCGATTATGATGCGGGCCTTTTTGTGCAGGTCGCGCAATTGGCCTTCTTTGCCTTCGCCGCCGATAAGGCAGGCCACGCCCATGCCCATCTTGGGCGCGAAATCCCTGCAGACTTCGGCTACCTGTATGGCCAGTTCGCGGGTGGGCAGCAGCACCAGGCCTTTGCCGGATTTGGCGGCCAGGCGCTGTATCATGGGGATGGCGAAGGCGATGGTTTTGCCGGTGCCGGTCTGGGCTATGCCCACCATGTCCTTGCCTTCGGTAGCTATGCGTATGGATTTCTCCTGTATGGGAGTAGGGGTTACGAAGCCTTTTTTATCCAGGATCTCCATCAGTTTAGGGGCTATGCCCAGGCCGTAGAACCCGGAAGCTTTTTTAAGCCCGAGAGTTTCCATGGCTCTCAGGCCGATTTTCTTAAGTAGTTTCTTCATATTTATCTATATTATAGCCTTTTTCGGTACAAAGCCGACATCCGGGAGCGCATAGACCGTTAAGTCTCTGACCGGGTCCGTCCGGGATCTTGCGACGTTGCTAGCGGCTGAGCAAAAATTCCCTGGGATCGGAGGGCTGGCCGGATGACCTGGTTATCAAAACCTTCGCGGAGCCCTCCGCTTGCGTAAGCGCGGAGGGCGAGTGAGGAGGGGCGCGCACGGTGTGCGCGACCCCGTGTTTTGATAATCAGGTCATCCGGACGGCCAGGTGGTGTCATGCCGGGGTGCCGCCCCTCTCCTAACTCAACTCGAACTCTTCTCCCATCATCGGGCACTTCACGTTCTTTATGCCTTCCTTGCCCAGGGTTTCGGCCAGGGCGGCGCGGGCTTCGGCGTCGCCGTGCACCAGGAAGGTGCCGCGCGCGGGGCTGGCTGCCTTGATGAAGGCCAGCAGGTCGTTCTTGTCGGCGTGCGATGAGAACGTGTGCATGGTTTCCACGCGGGCCAGCACTTCGTGTTCCATGCCGAAGATCTTCACCTTCTTGAAGCCGTCCTGCAATTTCCGGCCCAGCGTGCCCTGCGCCTGGTAGCCCACCAGCAGTATCACATTGTTCTCTTTCTCCAGACCGTTGCGCAAATGGTGCAGCACGCGGCCGCCTTCGCACATGCCCGAAGCGGAAATAATAAGCATAGGCCCGGACTTATTGTTCAGCGTCTGCGACTCTTCCTTGCTGCGCAGGTAGCGGATGTCGTCGAAGCTGAAAGGATCGCCGTCCGACTTCGCGTAGTCGCGGAACTTCGCGTTGAAGAAAAGACTGTTCCGGTGCTTGTTGAAAATTTCGGTCAGGTTCACGGCCATAGGGCTGTCCACGTAGACCGGTATCTCCGGCACCGTCTTATCATGGCGCAGTTTATCCAGGATGAGGATTATCTCCTGAGTGCGCTCCAGGGCGAAGCTCGGCACTATTATCTTTCCCCCTTCCCTGACGGCCGTCCTGATCACCTCGGCCAGCTTCCCCGCCGCGTCGGTCAGCGGTTCGTGGAGGCGGTCGCCGTAGGTGCTTTCAATAATAAGGTAATCCACGCCCTGCGGCGCGGCCGGCATGTCCAGCAGCAGCGTTTCGGCGCGCCCGAGGTCGCCGGTATAAAGCAGGCTCCGGCGGCCCGCCGGGGTCTCCAGCTCCAGCTGCGTCATGGCCGAACCCAGCACGTGCCCCGCGTTGAGGAACTTCGCCTTCACGCCCGGCACCGGCGCGAAGGGCGCGCCGTACTCCACCGGCGTAAACTTCGCCATAGCCGCTTTGGCGTCTTCTTCTTCGTACATCGGCTCTATGGTCAGATGTTCGGCCGCGTGGATCTTGTTGAAGAACTTTGCGTCGCCCTCCTGCAGGCGGGCGGAATCGGCCATCATTATTCCCGCTATCTCGGCGGTGGCAGGCGTGGCGTAGATCGGCGCGTCGAAGTCTTTCCTGCACAGCAGCGGCAGCAGGCCGCAATGGTCCACGTGGGCGTGGCTGAGGATGGCGGCGTCCAGGCCGGCTGGCGGGAAGCGGAAGGTCCGGTTCTTGGCGTCGGCGTCGGTGCGGTGCCCCTGGAACATGCCGCAATCCAGCAGCAGGCTTTTTCCCCCGCTGCGCAGCAGGTGGCGCGAGCCTGTAACTTCGCCGGCCGCACCGTGAAAGGATATCGTGACTTTCTCATTGTTTGCCATTGTTTTGCCTTTTCCGCTCCGCTGGTTTGCCGTATCAGTCTATTCTAGAAAAAAATGGCTTACCCGTATATGGCGCCGCGGCAACTGCCTTATAGGCATTAGGGCCCATAAGTCTTATAGGTCCTTTGGCCCTTGTTAAATAGGCACAGTAGGGTAAACTATCCTTGACGTAAGTCAACGACATAAGTCAACCGCAGGTTCCCGGAGGAATTTTGAAACGCATCAACGCAGTACTTTCCCTGGCAGTAATCACCTCGGCAACAGCCCTCAGCCTGTTTGCCCAGGCTCCCGCTTTAGACGCGCTCAACGCTTCCCTTTCGGTTCAGGGCCTTGCCCTTACCGTGCCGGCCGTTCCCGCGCCTGCCCCTTACGGCGCCGGGGTCTTAAAGAGCAACTTAACCGGCGAGCAGCTTTTCGCCTATCTGCATACGGCTACCGACTTCTCCGCGCAGAAAACCCCCTCCTCCTACAAAGCCTCAAAGGCTTTCATGTACTCGAAAGCCGACAACACTGGCTGCAACGGAACCCCGGGCATACTGACCCTTTACTCCCAGGTTTGCGCCAAGGGCTCGAGCTCGGACGGTAATTCCTATAAGGAACAGGCTGACGCGAACAGCGACGGCGTGGCCGGCGATTTTATCAACGCCGAACATATCTGGCCCCAGAGCTATTTCAACAGCAATTTGCCCATGGTAGCCGACCTGCATCACCTGGCGGCCACTTTCTCCGTGCCCAACGGGCGCCGCGGCAATCTGAAATTCGGCATGGTAGCCAACTCCTCTTACGCCACCTCCGCCGGTTCGAAGCTGGGCGGCGGCATGTACGAACCCGCCAACGCCGCTAAGGGCAATGTGGCCCGCGCCATGTTCTATTTCGTGGTGCGCTATTATGACAGGAGCATACGCAACGGCATGAACTATTCCGAGTTCTGGACGAAGAACCTGCCGATGCTGCTGGAGTGGAACCGCCAGGACCCGCCGGACGCCAACGAGCTGCGCCGCAACGACCAGGTGGAAAGCTACCAGGGCAACCGCAATCCCTTTATCGATGATTATACGCTGGCCGACAAGATAGGAACCGCAGTGTTCGCCGCCCACTAACCGGGCGCCCGCAGATAAAAAAACCGCCTCCGTGCGGTTTTTTTATGCCTTGCTGCGCGGTTTAGAAGTCGAAGGCCAGGGCTAAGCCGCCGTTCTGCGTGTAATGTGAGGGATCAGCGGGATCGAAGACCTTGTGGAATTCCAGCGCGAGATGGCTGCCCCGGCGGGCGCCCAGGTTGAACATTATGCCGCCGCCCAGGCCGAGCATGTTTGAATTAATGTTCTCGCTCAATGCCGGCGAAGCTGCATAGGTTCTCCTGTTGCCGGTGGCGCGCCTTACGTAGCGCGGCACGGCGTAGACCGTGAACCAGTCGGCCAGGTCCTTGGAAATATAGAGCGGCAGCATCAGGTCCTGTATGACAGTTTTATCCGCCTGGCCCAGACCGGAGGAGGAGGCATTTGTATAGACGTAGGAAAGGCCGGCGGCAAGAGACAGCTTGTCGCCGCGGCGCTCGTTGAGCAGGCCGTAGCGCGCGTCACCGGTGAGCGAGCCAAAGAGTGAAAGTTTTATCCCGCCGTCGACGCGGTTCGTGAAGCCGTACCGCGCCCAGATATCGCCGGAGAGAGACGGGAATTCGGGGTTAAAGCCGGGGATCCGGGTTTTGTTCTTCGCCGCCCCCCCGCCGACGCCGATGCCCGCCTGCATCGTCCCCTTCGGCAGGGTTTTAGCGCTCTGGTACACGGAGACCGAAGTGCAGGCGCCGGTGCCCAGCGCCAGGCCGGCCGCAAGGAAAAAAAGGCATGGATCGCGCATCGCGGTTCAGCGGGCCAGCCGGTACGGGTCCGCGGTCACGCTGAGCAGGTAGACCGCGGCCTTGACGTTGTTCGTCACGGCTTTGTTTATCGCCGCGGCGCCGCAGAATATTAAGGTAAAAACTGCCGTCAGGATAGAGAGTTTCATCAGATGCCTCAATTGGCGCTAGGCAACTATAGCAAATAAAAACCCGCGGCAAAATAAGGGTTTTCCCCTGTCCGCCGCGGGCCATTTCGACGTGCGCGCTAGTTCCCCTGGGGCAGTTCCCCCAGTTCTTTCAGGGCCTGTTTCAGGACGGCTTCCTGGCGGCGGCTTTCCAGCGGCGCCATCAGGCTGTAGGCGCAGGGCACCACCAGCAGCGTCAGGAAAGTGGAGAACAGCACTCCGCCTATGACCACCAGCGCCATAGGGATGCGCGTCTCGGCGCCGGGGCCGATGCCCAGCGCCGGCGGGATGGCGGCCGCGATGGTGGCGAAAGAAGTCATCAGGATGGGCCTCAGCCGTATCGGGCAGGCTTCCAGCAGCGCGTCGTGCACGTTCATCCCCTTCTCGCGGCGGCGGTTATTGGTGAACTCCACCAGCAAGATGGAATTCTTCTTTACGATTCCCATCAGCAGGATCATGCCGATCATGCTGTAGATGTTCAGGGACTGGTGCCCGATCAGGAGCGCTATGAAAGCGCCGGTGATGCTGAACGGCAGCGCCATCAGCACGGTGACCGGGTGGATGAAGCTGTTGAACTGCGACGCCAGTACCATGTAGGCCACGAAGATGCCGAACACCAGGGCCGTGAGCAGGCTGCCGAAGGAATCCTGGAAGGTCTGCGAGCTGCCGGACAGCACTATGCGGTAGCCGTCGGGCAGCAGCTCCTTCGCCAGTTTCTGCACCTCCTCCAGCGCCGCGCCCTGGGAAACGCCGGGGGCGGGGTTGGCGAAAACGCCGATGGCGCGTTCGCGGTTGCGCCGCGAGATGGAGAGCAGCGTGGGCTTTTCCACGACCCGCATCACCTCGGACAGGCGTATAAGTTCGCCGCGGTTGTTTCGCACCCAGATCTTGCCTATGTCGGCCGGCGTCCTGCGGTCCTTGTCCACCAGGCGGATGCGGATGTCGTAGCGTTTGCCGCCCTTGGTGAACTTGCCTACGCGCACGCCTCCTATCATGGAATTGACCGCTTCCCCGATGGAAGCTATATTGACGCCGCGCGCGGCGGCTTTTTCCCTGTCAGGGATCACCTGTACTTCCGGCATGCCCGCCTGGTAATCGGTGTCCACGTCCACCATCTTGCCAGAGTCGGTCATGCGCCGCATCAGTTCCTGGTCCAGTTCCGCCAGCTTGTCCCAGTCCGGGCCGCGCAGGCTGACTTCCACGGGATAGCCGCGCTTGGCGGTGAAGCCCGCCTGCGACGGGTCCTGTATCGAAACGCGGTCCAGTTCCTTTATCTGCTTAAGCGCTTTGCGCGTGTAATTCATGAAGTCCTGCTGCGTGGGCTTTCTCTTGTTTTTGCCCACCGGCACGCGGTCCTCCGGCTGCTTCAGCGTGAGGAACACCATGCCGCCGTTCACGCTGCCGCCGCCCACGGCGCCGAAGTAGCGCTCTATGTTCGGCTGCGTCATCGCCCAGGCCTCCACCTTTTTAAAGACGCTGTCCGTGTATTCGAAGGAGGAGCCGATAGGCGTCTGCAGGCGCACCATGAACTGGCTCTGGTCCTGCGAAGGCGTGAATTCCATCGGCAGCTTCTTCGCTATGGTCAGCGAGACCGCGAACACCAGCAGGGCGGCCCCCACGGTTTTCCAGCGGTGCCGGAGAATGCGCGTGAGCGTGTCCCGGTACAGCGCGGCCACCCGGGTGAACGCTTTGTCCATCCAGACGCCCATGGCGGTGGTGCGCCCGGCGTCCACGAACTGTGAGCAGCGCATCGGCGAGAGCGTCAGCGCCTCCAGGAGCGACAGCAGCACGGCGGCCGACATGGTAACGCCGAACTGGAAGAAGAACTTGCCGATGATGCCTTTCATGAAGATGACCGGCACGAAGATAGCGAGGATGGCCACGGAAGCGGCCATGGCCGGGAAGGTGATCTCGCGCGCGCCGACCAGCGCGGCCTTGACGCGGCTCATGCCCTGTTCATTGTAGCGCACGATGTTCTCCAGCACCATGATCGCGTCGTCCACTACGATGCCGATGGCCAGCGACAGGCCCAGCAGCGTGAAGGTGTTGAGGGTGAACCCCATGAAGTAAAGTATCAGGAACGCCCCGATGATGGAGGTGGGGATGGCCAGCAGCACGTTGAGAGTGGAGGACCAGGAGCCCAGGAACAGCCAGCATACCACGCCGGTCAGCAAGGCTGAGAGCACCAGCGTGAAATTCAGCTCGTGCGTGGAATCCTCGATAAAGCGGGTGGAATCGTTGACCACCGTAAGGTTCATGCCGGCGGGCAGGCTTTTCTGCAGCTCCGCCACTTTCGCGCGCACGGCCTTGGCCACGGCCACGGCGTTGGAGCCGCGCTGTTTCATTACGCCTATGCCCACCGACTGCTTGCCGTTGGTGCGCGCTACGCGCCGGATATCGTTGAGCCCGTCCTCCACCACCGCCACGTCCTTGATGCGGAAGGTCTTCCAGATGGCCGCCCCGCCGCGGCCGGTTATCACCAGGTTCTCGAATTGCGCGGGGGTCAGCGCCTCGCCCATCACGCGGACGTTCATTTCCTTGTTGCCGGAGCTGATATAGCCGGCCGGCATCTCCACGTGCTGGTTCGACACCGTGTTCATCACGTCCTCGATGGTGAGCTGCTTGGCGTTGAGCTGGTCGGTGTTCACCCAGATGCGCAGGTTGGGGTCCACGAAGCCGCCCATATCCACGTCGCCCACGCCGGAGATAGTGGTGAATTTGTCTTTCAGGAAGTCGTTGGCGTAGGCCATCAGGTCTTTGAGCGGCCGGTCGCCGTTGAGCGCCACGCGGATGATGGGCTGGTCCTCGGGGTTGGTCTTGCTGACCGTGGGCGGGTCTATGTCGCGCGGCAGGTCGCGTGCGGCCTGCGAGATCTTGGCCTGCACTTCCTGCATGGCTACGTCGATGTCGCGGCCCAGGTCGAACTCGATAGTAAGGCGGCAGGAGCCGCGCTTGGAGGAAGAGGAGACGTCCTTGATGCCCTGGATGCTCATCACCACGCCTTCCAGCACGTCGGCCACCTGGGTTTCCATAACTTCGGGGGCAGCCCCTTCGAGGCTTACGGAAACGTTGACCACCGGGTAGTCCACGTCGGGCATCTGGCTGATGCCCATCTGCGAGAAGCCTATCCAGCCGAAGACGATAAGCCCCAGCATCAGCATCCACGCGAAAACGGGGTTTTTAATTGAAAGGTCTGAAAGGATCATGGTTTATCTGTTCTCCAGGCCGGCCGCTGTTTCAAGCGCCAGCAGGCTCAGTTTCTCCCGCACCTGCGCCTGCGCAAGGGCCAGGCGCGCCTGCTGCACCGTGTTCAGGGCGCTGAGCACGTCGAGGTTCGTGACCAGGCCGAGTTTGTAATCGTCCTGCTGGTAGCGCGCGTTTTCCGAAGCCAGCGCCAGGGCTTCCCGCAGGCTGGCCGTCTGGAGCACCGAATACTTGAGATCCTCGTACGCGGAGCGCACTTCCGTCAGGGCCTGCCTTTCCGCCAACTGCAGGGAAAGTTCCGCCGCGCGCCGCGCCGAGTAGGCCGACTGCCGCAGGGCCTGGGCCGCGCCGCCGTTATATAAAGGGATATTGACCGCAAGGGTCCCGTTCCAGCGGTTGGCCGGATCGGGCATGGGGCGGCGGACCACATAATAGTCGGCGGCTACGGTGACGGTGGGCCACAGGTTGCGGTCCTGCACGTCCAGCAGGTATCCCGAAACTTCCAGCGCTTTGCGCCTGGCGGCCAGGTCCGGCCGCAGCCAGGCGCTCTGGCGCACGCCCGAGAGTATCTTAAAGCAGTTTCCGGCCCGGATGCCGGCCAACGCGGCCTCGGGGTCGGTGATTTCGCAGCCAGCCCGCACGTCGATGCCGCAGTCAAAAAGGCTC
>DAOPZW010000126.1:0-8922 GCA_035353595.1 Elusimicrobiales bacterium
GCCATCCCTCGCAGCGCTACGCCCACGCCGCCCACCAGTTTGGCGTCGTGGTCCGGGTCGGCGCCGCTGAGGGCGGCGTCGCCTGAAACCGCCAGCGCCGGTATACGGGCTCCCCTGGCGGCCTTAAGCGAGAACTCTCCGGCCAGCAGGTCGGCCCTGGCTATTTCCAGTTCCAGCCGGCCGGCCAGGGCGGCCCCTGTGGCCGCGGAGGACAGCGGGACTTCGCAGGCGCTGAAAGCCAGTATTTCGCTCAGGCGTACCTCCCTGGAGAAAGGCAGGCCCAGCAGGTGTTTGAGCCGCAGCGTGCCTTCCTGCAGCGCGGTCTGCGCGCGGCTGACGCGCAGCCTTTCCTCCGCTTCCCGGGTGCGCGCGCGCAGCACGTCCAGCCCGGTGGCGGTGCCGGCGTCGTGCTTGCTCTCGGCCAGGGCGCGCAGGCCCGCGGCCAGCTCAACGCCGGAAGAGGCCGAGTTTACCGCCGCTCCGGAGCGCATTACTTCCAGGTAGGCCAGCGCGGCGGCGGCGGCAACCTGCTCGGCGGCCAGCCCGACGCGCAGCCCGGCCGAATATTCCTCCTCGTCCCGGGAGCGGGACGCGTTCCTGGCCGGCAGGTCCAGCAGCGTCTGCACCAGGCGCAGGCGCGCGTCGAAAGTATTGAACGGCCCTATAAGGTATGCCCCGCCCCCGGGAGCGTTGCCGAAACCCATGGAGGTAAGGTTTTCCCTGAAGGTGCGCGTCTGGGAGATGGAAAGGTCCGCCTGAGGCAGCAGGCGGGAGGCGGCGATCAGCGCTTCCGCCTTGCGGGCTTCTCCGGAGATCTTTGACAGTTTCATGTAAAGATTGTTGTCCAGCGCCAGGTTCACGGCGCGCGTAATGTCCAGGTCGTCCGCCGCGCAGGCCGCGCCGGCTCCGGCGGACAGCAGGCAGCAGAGCAGCAGCGCTTTTGTTGTTTTCATATTTTCCTGAAAGCCGGGATATTGATTTTAACTTTGTCCAGCAGGCGGGCGAGCTCCGTTTTTTCCGCGCTGGAAAACCCCTCCATCAGTCCCGCTACCCGGCGCAGGCGGCCCGGCGCGATGGAGTCTATGAGCGTGACGCCTTCGGGCGTAAGCGCCACCATTATGGAACGGCGGTCCGAACTGCAGGGCAGGCGGCAGGCCAGCCCCGCTCTCTCCACCCCGTCCACCAGGCCGGTAACCGTGGCCCTGCCCACCCCCAGCGCCACGGCCAGGTCCATGGGATGCAGGCCCTCTTTCCCGGCGCGGCGCAGGTGCAGCAGCAGGCGGAAGCGGGCCTGAGAGACGCCCACCCTGGCCAGCGCCGAATTAATGGCGGAAAGGATGTCGGAGGAGGTCTCCAGCAGCGCGCTGAAGATCTCCATCGCCTTAAGATCGGCCTGGGGATACACGGCGGCCAGGCTGTCCAGTTTACTGCCGCGCGGCATGTTCTTCAGCAGGAATTTTTCGCGGTTCATAGCCGGCCTCCGGAATAGTTAGGAACCATATTATATGTTTTAGAACCATATATGGCAACCGGGCCCTGACGAATAGCCCCGCCGGCTTTGCGCAGTTAATATTGACCGCAGCTGCCGTGAAATGGTCGAATGCTAATGGCTTTTGTGTTCATAAGCGGAGAAACTTCCGGGATATCCATGAAAAAGTATTTTCTTAAAAACGCGCCTTTCATCGTGTTTATAGCTGCCGCCTTGGCGCCGGCGGCCGCTGCGGCCTACGACCAGGAACTCTCCACCGGGCCGGTCACGGTCTCCGCGGATCACGGCGCCGGGCTGCTGTCCGCTCCCGGAGCTTCGACGGCAGCCGCGCAGGGACAGGCAGCGCTGAACGGCCCCGGCAATATCCTGGGAACCAATACACTTTCTTTTTACGGCGCGGACATGACCTTGCCGCTCGAGGACCGCCTCGGCTTTATTCCGGACAAGGTGCTTGAACTATACAGGCAGATGGACGGCATGCAGACCTACGCCGCGTATACTCCCGGCGCGGAAGGGAAAAAACTCTTTATGGAATACCTGCGCCTCATGCCGCAGGGAATGGAGAAACTGTTCAGGGAAAGATGCGCGGGGCTTTACTTTATCAAAGGGCTCATCGGCAACGGCTTCACCAACTGGGCGGCCGATAAGGACGGGCAGCTGTATTTCACGATGGCCCTGAATTCCGCGGTCCTGGAAACCAGCCTTTCGGAAACCCTCAGCGCCAGGGAAAGCTCCTGTTTCATAC
This sequence comes from Elusimicrobiales bacterium, assembly GCA_035353595.1. Classification (GTDB taxonomy): domain Bacteria; phylum Elusimicrobiota; class Elusimicrobia; order Elusimicrobiales; family UBA9959; genus UBA9959. The sequence continues at coordinate 2,235 of DAOPZW010000126.1, forward strand.
CCGAAAAGGGGTGGAGCGTCGCGGTGGACGCCGGCACAAAATACAAAGGGCTGGCCTACGCGCTTTTCCACGAGGGGGCCCACGCGGCGGACTACCTGGCCGGCTTTACACCGTGGGTGGAGCCGGACCTGCCCGCGGTGATCCGCAGAACGGGAAGCCTGAAAGCCGGGTTCGAAAAGATCTGGGCGGACTACGGGAAACCGCGGGAGGAATACGACTACAAGTTCCGCGACCGATTGACCTTTTATGGTTTCGGCAGCGGCCCCAGGATAGCCGTTAAGGACGCCGGCCAGGTATACGCCGGCCTTGCGACAAGCCCTTTCATTTCGCTGTACGGCTCCATGTCCTGGGCGGAGGATTTTGCGGAACTGGCCGCGCTGGGGCTGATCACCGGAGAGCTGGGGCAGCCATATAAGATAACGGTGTCTTCCGGCGGCGTTACACAAACCGAATTGGCTCCGTGTTCCGGAGAGAAAACCCGGAGAGCCGCGGCGGCCTTAGCCGCGCTGCGGGAACGCCTGCCGGAGAATTGAACCGGGAAAACCTCCGATGGCCAGGCCCCGCGCGCTGAAAGCTCAGGTCTTCAGACGGCCGGCCCCGGCCAGGGCCGCTTTCGCAAAAACCGTCAGCTGCCCCCAGCCTGCCGCCAGGCAGGAAGCCGCTATGGGCGTGAACAGCGTTTGTACGGTCCTGTTCCAGAACGGGTAATTTTCGTCAGCCAGGCGCAGCAGCCCGGCGGAAACGATAAGGAATACCACCGGAGACAGCCACAGTTCGCGCGGCAGCGCGGGCAGCAGGCTTTGTTTTGTCAACGCCGCGGACAGCACGACCGCCGCGGAGAGCCCCCAGATAAGGAAGCTGGACGCCAGGAAGATAAGGCCGGACAGCGACATGCTGAGCGTATAGAACTTGATGATGAGGAGCAGGCCGGCCAGCAGCGCCGCCGCGGCGGGCGCCAGCCACAGCCCCACGGTTATGCCGTCCTGGTGCCGCGCGTAAAAGCCCAGCAGGTCGCCGCGGAACCCCGCGAATGTCTGGAACTCCGGCCCCTTGTGGCCGCCTGCGAGAAGATTGAGCACCGCCGGTGCCGCCGCGGCGGCGGCGGTATTCTGGCCGCCCGGGGCCAGCCCGAGGCTGCGGGTCAGCGTGTTGGATTTGAATTTAAGCTGGGGCATAGCTTCTTTTATAAGTTCGCGGTCCTCCGCCGAATAGCCGCTGACCGCCTCGCTGTTCGCCTGGTCCAGCGAGCGCAGGTCCGCCATGGTCTGCGGAAGGTTGGCGAGTTCGCGGCGCGTTTCCGCCGCGCCTTCGGAGTTGCCGGGGACGAGCAGGGAGGCGAGCCCGCCGGGCTGCCCCTGGATTTTCCCCGTCAGCAGGCCGGGCAGGGCAGCGGCAATTCCGCCCTGCCCGGGCATCTTCCCTCCCAGCAGCCCGGGCAGACCGGAGGCGCCGGAAGCCAGCGCCGCCAGCAGCAGGAATTTAAGCAGCGTTTTTATCATTACCGCCCTCGTAATAGCCGACTACCCTGTCGATGCTCTGCACGTAGGCGAAACCTTTGCCCGGCTTATCGAGCTCCAATTCTTTTACGATGCCGCCGAGTATTTTATCGACGTGTTCCTTGGTGGTGGCGACAAGAATTATCTGCTTCTCCGCTTCAATAAAGAAACCAAAGACTTTCAGTTTCTGCCGCACCCCGGTGCCGCGGCCATAATAGGTGGTTACGCCGGGCGCGCCGGCTTTTAAAGCGGCGTCCACGGCTTTCTGGCCGTCCCTGCGCTGCACCACCACAGTTATCAGTTCCATGGTCTTATTCATTTTTTCTCCTGCTGCCCCCGCTGAAGCCCAGCTTACTTTATCAATTCCCGGAAGCCGTTTCAATTTCCCGCCGCCTGAAATAAAAAGCCCCCCGCCGTGAGGCGGAGGGCCTTTTTACTTTCTTCCCGGGCTACAGCGTCGACCAGATGGTGGTCACGCTGGTGCTTTCCTGGCCTTTGAGGTCCTCGTGGCTGCAGTTCACCGAGAAGTTCCCCCAAGTCGAGGGCGTCGCGGGAACGTTCGCGTAATACCAGCCGCTGCCGTCGGCGAACGTATTCACCACGCCTGCCGTGTCGGCATGCCCGGTATTGGGCATTTTCGCCACGGGAATAGCGCTGAGGTATTTGCCTGCAGCCGTAAGACAGGCCAATGACGGGGTTTCCACAGCCGGGAACCAGCCTTCATTGTCGCCGTAATACACCTGTATGGCGCTCCTCACGCTAGCGAGAGAGCCCTTAGTGGCGCCCTCCTTGGACTTATTTATCAGGTCCGCGAACTTCGGTATGGCTATCGCGGCCAGAATACCGATTATCGCGACCACTATCATCAGCTCTATCAGGGTGAACCCCTTCCTTATTTCATTCATACGGACACCTCCTGCGTACTTTCCGATAACACACCCCCGGGATAATATATAGATGATGTTCCGGGGAGTAATTACCCGCGATAGTATACCCTGCGTACCCGCAATTACAATTGCGGGCAGGTAACACTTGACTAAGGTTACTCGACGGCCGGAGGGATATCACTATTTGGCGGCGATGGTATTGAACAGGACTTCAACAGCTACGGCGCCGGACATGAACATGAAAACGCCGGCTACGAGCAGCACGAGCAGGAACGAAGATTTACTTCCGGGCTCGCTGCGGGTCTTGCGAAGCGCGGCAGCGCCTGCGGAGATGGTGAAAAGGCCCGCCACCAGCGACATAAGCACGACAGGCAGGACCAGGAGGCCTAAACTGACGGCCGCATAATACGCCAGGCAGTAGCCGCCCACCAGGAATACTCCAGGAACGAAGGATTGTTTAAAGACCGGCATGGACACCCCTGCTCCTATTTGTCAGCTGAAGGTAATTCTTTCCAGAAACGTTTGACCGGGAACACTTCAAAGCCCATCTTCTCGTAAAAACCTTCCCTGCCGCAGGGCACCAGGATGCCTTCCGCGCCGCGCGCCGCGCACCATTTCTCAAATTCGGCCAGCATGCTTTTCCCTATGCCGTGTTTCCTGCGCTCCGGATGCACCACTATCTCTTCGATGATCCCGGCCCGGCACTCGAAATCCACCTCCAGCCTGCAGCAGCCGGCCATGAACCCCGCGGCGGCGCCGGTAGTTTCTTCCACCGCCAGCATTTTAAAATACTGGCCGCTTTCAAGGAATTCAGCCAGCACTTTCGACAGGCCTTCGCCTATATCACGGTACAGCACAGGCATAAGGCCGAGAACTGCGGGCAGGTCTTTCGGACCCGGAGTTATATATTTTATCTTCATGTTCAAAGCGCGTATCTTCCGGCGGAAATGAAGCGGCGGATTTTTACCGCGGCTTTAGGAGAAGCACCTAACCGGCTTAATACTTTTATAAGCTCAAAAAACGTACAGCTTGCGCTTGCTGGCCATAGCCGCGGAGAAAGCGTAGGTCACTTTGCCCAGTTTATGTTTCCTGATGAGGTCCGCCAGTTCCTTTTTGTCGCAGATCGGTATGCCCTGGGGGTATAAAGTGCCGGCGAGTTCCATGGGATACTTGCGGCCGGGGGCGTGCCTTTCCTTGTTGGTAAGGAAAGCCACCACTTCGCAAGTGGCGTCGTCACGGTAGCGGGTTTCAAAATTGAGAAAATCCTGCTCGGTATCGCCCATCAACACCAGTTTTTTCTTTATCATAGCGGCTCCCCCCGTCACTGCAAGCCTGTAACCGATCTCTGCTGATTATACAAAATCGGGCTATACCCGCTATTGCGCGCCACCCGTAAAATCCGGATATCGCTAACTTTTGGTATCATTAAATGAAGGGCCGGACTCCATGACCATGCACACACTTGCGTTGATGATCGTTCTGCTGACAGCGGCCCCGCTATTTTACTATTGCTCTGTACGCTTTTCAGGCGGCATGAAGAAAAAACTTCATGCGCTCAACCGGCTTTCAGAATTCCTTCCCGGCAAGGCGGGCTGCCGCTGGCTGACGCCAGGCTTCAGGGGCGCCTGCGAATTAATGCCTTTCGCGGTGGAACTTTTGCGGGACTCTTCCAATACCGGCGTCTGCCTGCAGATAAGCATTAAGGCCGCCACGCTTTTCCAGCTTGAAATGCACAAGGACGCGGACATCGTTACCGCCGAGGGGCCGCACGGGCTGATGGATTTCGATATAATTGAGGACCCCGATCTGCTGGCTGCGCTCTACCTCAACGACGCGCCGCGCCGGCAGTATATCTGGAACTTTTTATCCGCCGGCTTTTCCAGTTTTACCATCGAGAAAGACAGGGTCCGGATAATCATGCACAACTGCGACCTCGACGAAGATTTGCAAGCCGCCGCGCTGTATATCCAGATCCTGGCGCTCACCGCGCTGGCCAAAGACGCCGCCTGAAAAACCTCCGGCGGGCCGCTTACACCCGCAACATCCTGGCCAGGACGAGAAGCTGCCTGGCCGCTTCGAGGAGGCGCTCCTTCTCGTACACGGCGACGTTCTCGTCCCGGTGCCTTTCGCGTATCTCTATGCCGTCCCGGGTTATATCAACGCGGTCAAAAGGTATTTTAAAGATACCGGCAACGGCCTCCACAAATTTCGGCTGCGAGAAGCTGAACTACCGGTTTGTCCGCTCCGGCCCCTGGCGACCTTCGATACCGTCCACCAGCGCACGCGCGGCCGCGGCGCATTTAGCGCAGAGGCCGAAGCCCTTGCCGAACGACAGCAGATGGAACCAGTCGTCGTCGCTTGAGCCGCAGAACATAAGGCATTCGGCATGCGGCGGCTGGTGCCCGCCCGCCCCTTTGTGGGGGCACGCGGTGCAGGAGCGCGCCTCCGGGTAGCCGGGGTTGCCGATCGCCTCGTGATGCGGGAGCCCGAGCAGATGCCCCAGCTCGTGGCGCACGGTATGGTCCCGCCCGTGCCTGGCGAACGGGGAATCGTCCCTGCCGCCCGGCGGCTTCCTGCGGAAATACTCGCTGATCACGATCCAGCCCGCCTCGTCGGAAGCCTCTCCGGCCGGCGGCGAGAAGGTAACTCCTCCCGGGCCGCGCTCCGGCAGTTTGCCGATGGCGGAATCGGTCACAAAAAGAACTGCGCCCGCCGCATACCCGGCGCCGGCCGCGCGCGCGGCGGCAAGCCCCTCCGAAAAGCATTTCGTCTCAAGCACGCCGCCGGAACTGCAGGAGGCAAGTGCCGCGGGGGCCGGGGGCTCAATCACCTTTACTGCGATGCGCAGCGCCCCGAGCTCGCCGAGCTGGCCGCCGGCGGAAGCGGCCGCCTCGCGCAGGACCGGGAGCGGCACGCCCCGGTCCCCGATCACGGAGAGCAGCCCCCGCCGCAGCCAGGGCCTGTCAGCCGCGGCCTTGCGGCCTTTTTCGAGCCACTCCGCCGTAAAACGTTCGCTCCAGGCCCCCGCGGCGGCCGGCTTTTCCTCCGGCGCGCGCGGCTGCGCCGGCTCTGCCTGCTCCGCGGGCGCCGTCCGGCCGAGCGGCAGAACTTCAAGATCCAGGAAAGAGCTGGAATGGGGATCTCCCCCGCCGCAGTAAACGCCTACCCGGTAGGTGCCCGGCTGCAGCCCCTTGGGAACGCGCACGCGCACCGCCGTGCCGGTCCAGGACAGGACCTCCAGCTCACGCCGGCCGCCCCGGTTGATCACCGGCGTCTGTGCGCCCCGCTCAGCGCCCCAACGGCCGTAAAGGATGAAGTCGCCGCCCGGAGCGGCGGCGCTGCGGCTCAGGGAATCAAGCTTGGCGATACATGGTTCTGCCGCGGCGCCCAGCCCAGGAGCGGCAGCCAGGCCGCTGAAAAGCAGCGCCGCCGCGGCGGTCAGCCTGGCGCGGGCAATGCCTCGGCGCAATAAGATCCCGGTTCCGGCAGGAGGCCGGCTGCTTCTTCTCATATTGTTTTTGGACCCGCCGTTTCCCTGCGCATCTCCCAGTACATAAAAACGCTTACGAAAGACGGGATTATATAGTAAAAACACCTGAAGATAAGGCTGGCCGCCAGGGCCTGCCCCACGGTCTGGCCCATGCCGGTGAAAGCGCCTGTCATGGCGGCCTCCATGGCTCCCAGCCCCCCGGGCAGGACGGGGATGATCGTCATGAGCTGGCCCAACGCGAACCCGATGATGAGCGTGCTGGTGTGCAGGTGAACGCCTATCGCCATGAAGGCGAAGTGCAGGATAAGGATATTGCTCACCCAATCCAGGCAGATATACGCCAGCACCAGCGGCAATTCGTATTTGCGGGTCTGGATAGTATGGATGCCCTCGGCGAGCTGCGCTTCGAACTTGAGGAAAGTCTCTTCCGGTATTCCTTTCCGGGAGAACAAATAGGAAACCCAGTTCACCAGGTGGTAAAGTTTGCGGCCCCAGGACGAGCGGAGCTTGTGGTGGAAGAACATCACGGCCAGGAAGAAGGCGAAAGCCAGCACCAGCAGCACGCCTGCGATGTCCGTAAAAAGGCTCACGCCGTAATTATTGGATTTGAGCGCCTGCAGCAGGATCCCTTCCATGATGATCAGCGCCAGCACCAGGTAGATGAACACGCTTGAAACCACCGACGAAGTAACGCATTTCCCGTAAGGCACGCGGTGCTTGCTCAGCAAATGCGCCCTGACGGCGAAGCCGCTGACCCGGCCCGATGACACGAAATAATTAACGGCGGAGGAGACCAAAGACACCCCGGTCGCGTC
>DAOPZW010000127.1:0-8858 GCA_035353595.1 Elusimicrobiales bacterium
TCGAAGGGCGCGCCGCTCTCCAGGGCGGCTTGGACGGCGGCCAGGCCGTCGCGCGGCACGCTTACGGAAATGCTGTCGGCTATGGTCTTGCCGGAGACGGGCTGTATATCCCCCCCGCTCTCGAAAGCCCGCTTGACCGCGTCCGAGCCCTCGGCCTGCACCGCCACCAGCTGCGGCAGGCGCTCGATAATGCCCAGGCGGTGGAATTCCACGAAGCCCTTCCAGATGCCGCTGATGATATTGCCGTCGCCCACGGACACGAACACCTTGTCCGGGGTTTCCCAGTTGAGCTGCTCGCAGATCTCGAAAGAGCAGGTTTTCTTGCCCTCGCGCGTCAGCGCGTTTATACCGGTGCTGCGGTTGTACCAGCCGTATTCGGCGGAAGCTTTCAGGCAAAGGTCGAAGGCGTCGTCATAGGTGCCCTTCACCATTATCACGATGGCGCCGAAAACCAGCAGCTGGGCCACCTTGGCCGCGGGAGCGGTTTCCGGCACGAAAATAACGGTCTTCATATCCAGGCTGGCCGTCAGGCAGGCCAGGGAAGAAGCGGCATTGCCGGTGGAAGCCGTGGTTATGACCTTTTCCTTAAGCTCCAGCGCCCGGGCGGTAACCACCGCGCTGGCCCTGTCCTTGAACGAGGCGCTGGGATTGCGGCCGTCGTCTTTTATATACAGGTTGGACACGCCGGCTTCCGCGCCGAGTTTTTCCGCGCGGTACAGCGGCGTCCAGCCCACCTGCACCGGCGGGATATTCTTGATGCCGGCCACCGGCAGGATATCCAGGTAGCGCCAGATGCTGCGCTCGTTATTGTCCTTCAGCACGTCGTAATTCAGGCGCTTCTTTATGAGGTTATAATCGTAAAGCACCTGCAAATTGCCGCCGCAGGCGCTGCAATTGTATTTCGTGTCCGGGAATTTATGGTCTTTGCCGCAGCGTATGCACTGTAAAGTTTTAATTTTTTTCATAGTTGTAAATCCAGATCGAAAACCTGACGTCTGACAAAGAGGCCTGTTCCCGCCACGCCGCCGAGCCGGGCGCCGGGAATTTAACCCGCGGCCGCCCGGCCCCCGCCCCGGCTTATCCGGGGATCACCGTCGTCCCGGCTTTGCCGGCCAGGGTTTCCTCGAACAGGTCGGTTTTCGAGATATACGCCACGCTGCCGCCGTTCTTGATGAACTCTATGACGGCCTTTATCTTGGGGCCCATCGAGCCGGCCGGGAAAGGCGGCGGCACCTGGTTGTAAATAGCCTCCAGCTCGGATACTTTTATCACGCGCAGGCTCTTCTCGTCGGGCTTCTGGTAGTTCAGCTTGGCGCCGTCCTCGCCGGTGAAGATCGTCAGGCTCACTTCCACTTCCTCGCCGCGGGCCTTGGCCCGCTTCATAAGCATGCAGCCCAGCAGGGCGCTGGCCAGGTCTTTGTCTATCACGGCCTCCACGCCGGTGTACATCTTCAGGGGCTGGGCGCCGGGTTTGGCGGGCTTGCTGAATTTCACGCCGAAATTGGTGGCGTATATTTCCTTGCCGTCCTTTATTTCGGGCGTCACTTCGCGCACGGGGATGCCGCCGCCGCCCACGGTTATAGGCACTATGCCCTTGGCCAGCAGGGCTTCGATGGCGTCTATCTCGACGATATCCACCGGCACCGGCGAAGGCACTACGCGGCGCCAGATCTCGTTGCCTTTGTCGTCCTTCTTGTACATCTTCATCACCCAGCCTTCGGCCATTCGCTGTTTGGCCTCGTCGGCGGTGTAGGATTGGCCTACGTACTTGGAGGGATTCTTGAAGTCGGGGTCGTCCTTGTTGACCACCACCTGCGTCACGATGCCGGCCACGATATTGTCGATGCCGCGGATGTTCAGCTCGTTGTTGAGCTGCGCCAGCATGAAGGACATCGCGCCCTGCGTGTCGGCCACGCAGACGTCCAGCGGCAGCGGGAACATGGCAGGACGGCACATCTCGGCGCGCATCAGGATATTGCCCACCTGCGGGCCGTTGCCGTGCGTCATCACGTACAGGTCCTTGGGATGCTTCTCAAAAATGTCGGCCACCAGCTTGCCGGTCTCGGCGGTGCGCTGCCACTGCATGGCTATGTCGGGGTTGATGGTCTTGCCGTTCTTGTCCTTAAGCCCCACCGGGGAAACCTCATTGCCGCCGAAAGCGAAGATCCTTATTTTTTTCATTTTAGCGCTCCTGTTTTGTAATTACCGTTCCGCAAAATTTATTTGCCGGGCTGCGCGGCTTCGCTCTGCCGCCGGTTTATTTCCGACATGCCTTCAAAAGCCGCCAGGCGCAAAGCTTCGGTAAACCTTGCCGCCTCTTCCGGCTCATCCTCCAGCTTCCTGAGCAGCCGCAGCGTTATTTCAAGCTGCACGCCGCCGGCCGAAGGCAAATTCACTATATTTTTGGCAGACGTGCCCGGCAGGCGCGCGCAGGGCGTGGCGGCGGCGAAACCAGCCGCCTCCAGCCGCATCACCACCAGCCGCGCCACGACGTCATTTTTCCCGCCCACGCACACATAGCTGCCGCGGTCGGCCTGCGCGTGCAGGGCGATACCCAGCACGCTGGCCGTGGCCAGCTGCACCGCGGCCGGGTCGTCGAAATGAGTAGCGGTTACATGCAGCCGGCCGCTGTCGGCGCCCAGCCAGCCGTTAAAGAGGTAAAGGTTCAGGTCGCGCCCGGCGGTAAGCCTGGCCAGGCGGGCCGTGCCCAGTTCTATGTCCCCGCCATGCACGGCAAAAACGGTAATAGGAGAGCCGCGCAGGTAAACTTCGCTGGAATAGTCGCGGCCTTCCACATTGGCGGCCTTCAGCGCCGAAAAAGAAGGATAAAGGTCTCCGCCGCGGCGCATGGCCGCCGGGTCGGAAACGCAGCCGCCCAGGGCGGCCAGCGACACGGCTATTAATATATTTATCAGCTTCATATAAAAACCGCCGAAAACCGCGGAGAAGATATGATATAAAAAATCAGAGTAAGAATTCCCGCTCCCTGCGCCAAGGCGGCCCAGACCGGACCGCAAGGCTTAAAAAATATATATCATATTAGCCATGTTGTTATATCTCGACAATGCCGCCACCACCAGGCCCGACAACCGCGTGCTGGCCCTTATGGCTGAAATTGACCGGCATTGCTACGGCAACGACTCGGCAGTGCACGTTATGGGCGTAGCGGCCGCCAAAAGAGTGGAGCGCGCCCGCCTGGCCATAGCCGCCTGCCTGGCGGCCGACCCGGATGAAATAATTTTCACCTCAGGCGGCACCGAAGCCAACAATATGGCCCTTTCGGGAGCGCCGGCCGCCGCGGGGCCGCGGAAAAACCATATTATAATCTCCGCCATGGAACATGCCAGCGTAAACAACCCGGCGCTGCGGCTCAAAGCCGCCGGCGCGGCGCTTACGCTGGTAAAACCGGGCCGCAACGGCATCATAGACCCGGCCGGCATAAAAAAGGCGCTCAGGCCGGCCACGGCGCTGGTCTCCGTAATGCACGCCAATAATGAAACCGGCGCCGTCCAGCCCATAGCCGAAATAGGCGCCCTGTGCCGCGCCCGCGGCGTACTTTTCCACAGCGACGCCTGCCAGAGCTTCACCAAGACCGGCCTGGACGTAAAAGAGCAGCACCTGGACCTGCTCACCATTAATTCCCATAAGATACACGGCCCCAAAGGCGTGGGAGCCCTGTATATCAGAAAAGGCTTAAAGCTCCCGTCCCTGCTGGCCGGCGGCGGCCAGGAGCGCGGCTTAAGGCCCGGCACCCGCAACAGTTCCGCTATAGCCGGGTTCGGCCTGGCCGCTGAATTGGCCGCCCCCGCGCAGGCAAAAAAAGTGGCCGCCCTGAGGGACCTGTTCTGGGCGGAACTTTCTGGCCGCCTGCCCGGCGCAACGCTTAATTGCGCCGCCGCCCCCAGGCTTTGCGGCATTTTAAGCGTAACGCTGCCCTGGATACCCGGGGCCGCCGCCCTGTTGCAGGCGCTGAGCGCCAGGGGCGTCTGCCTTTCGGCCGGCAGCGCCTGCGCGGCGGGCAAAACCACGCCCAGCGCGGCCCTGAAGGCCATAGGCCTGAGCGACGCGCAAGCCCTGCGCACCATCCGCGTAAGCCTGAGCCGCTTTACCACCGAAAAAGAGATCATGCTCGCCGTGAAGGAAATTGCCGCCCTGGCCGGCAAGGGAAAGGGACGGCATGCCCGCTGAAAAAATAGACTTGTCCGGCGTACCTTGCCCCGCCAATGCGGCCAGGGCCCTGATGCGGCTGGAAGGCCTGGACGGCGGCGCCGAGCTTGAGATCATCATCGACGACGGCGAACCGGCGGCCAATTTGCCGCCGGCGCTGGAGCAGGAAGGCCATACCATAGTCGGCCGCGTACGGGCCGGCGCGAAATGGATAATAACCGCGAGGAAAAGCCAATGACGGAACCAAGGATCTGCCGTAAATGCGTAATGCCGGAGGCCCGGCCCGAGATCTTCCTGGACGCAGACGGCGTGTGCAACCTCTGCCTGGAACACGCCAAACGAACCGCCGCCGCCCCCGAAGAGAAACCGCTGGAAACCGATTTCACCAAAATACTGGCCCAGCACCGGGGCAAACACGAATACGACTGCCTGGTGATGTGCAGCGGCGGCAAGGACAGCACCGCCTCGCTGTACTACATGAAGACGCGCTACAAGACCAAACCGCTGGCCTTCACCTTCGACCACGGCTTCGAGACCGAAGACGCGCTGGAGAACATAAAGAGGGCGGTGGAGAAGCTGGGCGTGGATTTCATGCTGTTCCGCTCGGACTTCATGCACGACATGTTCGCGAAAATTTTAAACACCGGCTCCCCCGCCGTGATCTGCCACCTGTGCTCCATCTGGTACATGGACCTCACTTTCAAAATGGCCGCGCGCTTCGATATCCCTATTATCATCGCCGGCTGGACCAAGGGCCAGTCGCTGCGGCAGCCGGCCATGACCAAATGCGCCTGCAATATCACCGCGCCCGAATTCTCGCGCATGGGCGCAGCCACCAAAGAATTCATCGACAAACACGTGCGCACCGACCCCAAGTACAAGGATTTCCCCGCCAGCATGGAGGAAGTGCTGGCCCGGGCCCAGAAGCGGCACAAAAGCCTGGTGCTGTCCCCGCACTGGTTCCTGCCCTACGACGCGCAGGAATACGTGGAAACCATAGAGCGTGAGCTGGGCTGGAAATACCCGGCCCTCAGTTACCCGAAGAAATCGACCAACTGTTATCTGAATTTTATTTCAGCGCACAATTCCATGCGGTATTACGGCTACACGCATTACCACGTGGAAATGAGCAAACTGATCCGGGACGGGGCGCTGACGCGCGCCGAAGCGCTGGAGTTGCTGAAAATGGATTTCAGCAAGGAATTGCTCAACAAAATTGCAGCCCCCCTGGGCTGCAAAATAGAATAAAGCGGCCGGGCTTTCGCCGCTTGCAAAGAAAAACCCCGCCTTTGTTCAGCGGGGTTTTTTTTGCGTTACGGACGCGGCCCAGCCGCCGCGCTTAATTCGGCAGGATACCGGGAGTGGCCGTGATCTGCGCCGGCGCGGCCAGCACCAGCCCGTCGTTGCTGTACGCAAGGTCAACGGTGGCGCTGGTCGCCGGAACCCCGCCAAGGCTGTTGAAAGTTATCTGCGTGCCGTCGAAGGTGGGCCTGTCGGTATTTGCCAACGCTGAGAGGGTTATAGCAGCGTTCCCGCCCAGCGCGTCGAAACTGGTCTGGCTTATGGCCGCCTGATCGAACACCGACAGCTGCGAATCCCTCAGCGTAAGCGAAGAGGTAGCCCCGCCGCCGCCAAAGGTCCGTGCCCCGAAGTTTACGATGAGACCGATCTCCGAAGTATAATCCACGGGGTCGGACCCGTTGGTAATGGTGGCCAGGCCGGTGCCGCTGTAGTAAACCGTGCCGGTCTCTATGCTGCGCAGCTGGTCCCAGGTGGAAAGGCCGTCTGGGATCACGAACCGGTCCGCGGACAACTGCGTAGAACCGCTATAAAAACCGTCGTTATAACGAATATCCACGGTCACGTCTTCCGCCGCTATACCGTCCGCGTTATTGAAAGTTATCTGTGAATTGTCGAAATACCCGTTGGAAACATTCTCTTTTTTACTATCCAGGGTTATCTGCGCGTTTCCGGTCAGGGTGTCAAAACTGGTGGACAGGATGTTCACCGACCCTATGCCCCTTATGTTGATGTGCGAGGAAGCGATGTCGGAACTGCCGCCGTAGGTCCTGGCGGCGAAGTCCACCAGCAGGTCGAATTCCGTGGTGTATTCCGCGCCGGCGCTGCCGGAAATGTAGCACAGGCCCGCGCCACGGTACCGGGCCGCGCCGGTCTCTATGCCGCGCAGCTGGTCCCAGCCGGCAATACCGTCGGGGATACCCAGCTCCGGCTCAGGCTCGTTGGAGAGTATTTCCAGCACGGCCTGGTTGGAAGAGTCGCCGAGCTCCTGCGTCAGGTCGCCCAGGCCGGAAGCGTCGGCCAGCGTGCTGCCGGCCGCGGCCGTGGTCTGCCCGGCGTCATCGCTCACCGACGAACCGGAATCCGCGGAGCCGCCGCCTTCCGCCGTATCGCTTTCCTGCGAACCGCCCTCCGCGGAGCCGCCCTCCGAAGGGGCCGCCTCGCCGGCAGCCTGCTCCGTGCTTTCCCCGGACCCCTGCGAGGTATCCGCCGACAGTTCCGCGTTGATCTGCACCAGCTGCTGCGACATGTCCTGGATCTGCAGGGTGGCCTGGCCGGGCGCCATGCTGACGCCGAAACCGGGCTGGTCTATCATCACGGAGGCATTGCCGTTGCCCACGGTAATGGCGCCCGCCGCCTCGGCGGCGTTGTTCTGGGCGCCGGGGCCCAGCAGGATGATAGTGGAAACCCCGGCATTCACATCCGGGGCAGGCCCGCCCGGAGCGGCCGGCCCGGCACCGCCGCCGGGAGCGCCAGGGTCCGAAGGAGGAACATTGGCGGTGGTGCCCGCTGCTCCTTCCGGTGCGGCAGCGTCGGCGGGGCCCCCGGCCTGGTTCACATAGAACTGCGTGCCCCTTATCCCGATGGTGCCGGTAGGCAGCTTCACCTTCATATTGGCCGGCTCTTTGCGGGCCACTTTGCCGGTAATAAAACGGAAGGCGCCCTTGGTTATCTTCACCGAAACTTTGCCGGCGTCATTGCCGGGATCGTAAACGAATTCATCCAGCGCCACCTTGCTGTTGGGGCCTACGGTAAAGATGGTCTCATCCAAAAGCATCACCTGCAGTTTGCCCTTGGCGTCCGTAGTCACCTGGTCGTTGAGGAACAGCGCGCCCCCGCTCTGCATCACGCGGGCGTCGGCCGCGCCCGGGGCGGTGGCCTTCACCAGCCCGCTGACCGCGCCCGCCACGCCTATGCGCAGCGGCGCCGCCGCCTGGGCATAAGCGCCGGCCGGGATCAAAGAAATTAAACCGAGGAATAAAAGTTTTTTCATAATATCCGGTTACAGCCCCAGCGCCCAGCGGTAGTTCAGCAGCAGCGCGGCTTTATTGTTCGTATAAGTGTAATTCAGCAGGTTGGAACTTGAACGGAAATGCTCGAGGTTGAGCGTAAGCGTAAAGTCCTTGAGTTTGGCCAGCTTGCGGTGCAGGGAAGCCAGCGGGACGCCACCCACCAGGCCGGCACGCAGGGTATTGTCTATCCTTTTTTTCCGGCTTATAGCGGTATCCGCCTGCCGGTAAGTATCCCTGCCCGCCGACGCGGAAGAAAGCAGGAAGCGCCCCTTGCCCAGCAGCCAGGAATGCTGCAGCCCGAAGGACAGGGTATTGTAGGAATTGTAATTTTTTTTCGCCCGCTTCGCGGAAAAACCCAGGTCGGCGCTCAGTTTCATAACCGGGTTGAGCACGCGCCCCGCCCCGGCGGAAATGCCGTATAAGCCGCCCCGGCGCTCGGGATTGGAGGGGATATCAGGCGAAGCAAGATGGTCCTGGTAGGCGTATTTCAGCCCCGCCCAGGCTTCGGTGACCTTGTTTATCTTCCTTTCCAGGCGTACATCCACGCCATTGTTCGACAGGAAATCCTCCCCGGCCAACTGCACGCTGTCATAGGTTAAAGCCGGCGTCAGGCGGTAGAGGCCGTAATTGTATACGCCGCCCAGTTTATAGGACAAGGCCTGCAGGTTCACCGCTTCCACCCTTTTCTGGTCGGCGCGGTAATAAGTGAAGGAACCGAAAACCTCGTGCTTGCGCTGGGAGCCCACGGCCCGCCGCAGCTCCGCGTTGCCGGTCAGCAACAGGGAAGTATCGTCCCGCCGCAGAGAGGAGCCCGTCAGCTGCAGCGGGTTGCCCATGAAAAGGCGGCGGCGCGAAGTGGGTGAAGCGTTGCGGTTGGAATCATACTCCACCCCGGCGCTGAGGCCGCCCGAGGCCTGGGTCAGCTTCTGCATTTTCTTTATAGCTTTAACGTAACCGGCGGCTTCGGTCTTCAGCGCGGCGGGGGCGGGTGATTTTATCAGGTTCTCCAGCTCCAGCTGCGCTTCCACCAGGCTGTCCAGGCGGTACAGCACCACGGCGTAGAACAGGCGGATATTGTAAAGGTCCGCCTTGATCATAAGCATCCTTTCCAGCGTGCCGGCCGCGCCCTTCAGGTCGCCTTTGCGCACCTGGGTTTTGGCGTAGGCGTAATTCAGGTCCAAGTCGTCCGGCTTTTCCAGCACCTGCTCATAGGTCACTTCTTTTGATTCGGCCACGGCGGCTTTCTCGGCTTCGGCGGCCGCTTTACCAGCTTCAGCCTGCACGGCGGCCGCAGCGGCGGGTTTCTGGCCTTCTTTTTCCAGGTCCTGCGCGAACAGGAGGGGTGTTGAAAAAACTAACAGCAGCAAGAGGGGCGTCGTT
>DAOPZW010000128.1:0-8712 GCA_035353595.1 Elusimicrobiales bacterium
TTTCTTGAATTCTTGTTCTCTTATGGTCCGGTAATCCTTTCGAAAGCATCGGGTTCCTGGACGCTTTGGGGGCATAGAAAGAAGCTTTCTGGGCGGAGTCGGAACTGCCGGCCTGCTGCCCGGGATTCCTTGCGGCGGGCACGGGGGCGGCGGCCGTTTTCGCGGCGTCCGCAGCAGCAGGGGCAGCCGGGGCGGACGTCGGCTTGGGCTCCGCGCCGCCGGCGGTGATGGTGGAGACCGAAGACACCGGCGCCGGGGCGGCCCCCGAATCGCGCATGCCGGGCCCCGCTCCCGCCGGGCGCTGTCCCGCGGCGGAGAAAACGTCCTTGACGGAGGATTTTACCGTCGTCTCGCCGGCGGTCTGCCTTTTGTTCTTCGCCCACCAGTTATAAAACAGGAAGGAAGGCACGGCCAGCACGGCCAGCATGAGCAGCCATCCGAGGAACGCGTTCAGCCCTTTCATTTCGCGCCTCCCCCCGCCGCCGGCGCGCCAGCTTTGGCCTTTGCGAAGACGGTGGAAAGTTTAAGCGTGACCTTTACATTAAGGGGGTTATCGCTGTCCTTTTCCGCGGTCATTGCAACTATCCGCAGGAAGACGGGCGAATTTTCTATATCTACCAGCCATTTGCCGAGCGTTTCATAAGTGGTGACAAGCTCCACATTGCGGGAAGCCAGCATGAAATCTTCCGCGTCCTCTTCGGTCTGTGCGCTGAACACCTCGAACGAGATCCCGTGCGCCTTTGCGGAGTTCTGCAGCACATAGTTCAGCCAGTCGTCCTTATCCGCGATCAGGGGCAGTTTGGCCTGGTAGCTCAGCAGGCGCTTTTTTGCGTCGTCGTAGTCGCCGGCGCCGTTGGAAACCGCCTGGCTGGCTTCGAGTTTAAGGGTAGCGGAGTGCAGCTTGTCGCCGAGCGGAAGATAGACCGCCAGGTAGAGCACGAGCAGGGTCGGCACGGCGGTGGCCAGGGGCTTTTTGAATGGCGCTATCCCCTTTTCCGCGTAAATAGCCAGCAGCACGCCCGTGGCGTCGGAGACAACGGCTTTTACTTTGGCTATCAGGTCGGCAATGATAGGGGGCATATTATTTCCTCTTCCCATGCCCGCTGATAATGAATTCCCCGGGTTTGGGCCCCTTGTTCGCGATGTTGGCCGGCTGGAAATTCTGCGATTCCTCCGGAAGCACGTCCACCTTCAGGTCGCCGTTCGGGGGCGTAAATCTTTTGAATTCGGGCGCGGCTTTCAGCGCCTTCAGGAATAATTCCGCCGTATTGGTCTTCTGCTCCTTGGTGAGGAAGGTGGCCCCGTTGAGCAGGAATTCCCTGCCGTCATCCTGCCTTTCGGCCAGCTGTATCGGGTTCGAGCATTGTATCTTGGTGATCCAGAGTTCCCCGGGGATATTGTCGGCTATGGCGGAAAGCCTGGGCGCGATCATGTCCGCGCCGGAAAAAGCCTTTTGAAGCAGCTGGCCGTTGGTCCGCGCGGTCTCTATCTTCTTCTTTATCCCGTCGGAGTTGCTGCCCAGCAGTTCGGGCACGGCGCGCACCTTGGACTCCAGGGCCGCCAGTTTGGAGTTAATGCTGAGCAGGCGCACCTGGTTCAGCACCGAGAACGCCAGCAGTATGCCGCCGAGGACGAAAGTCGCGTTCCAGATGTAGCGCTGCACCTCTTTTTCCATCCTGATAGCGGTGCTTATGCCGGAAATATCCAGCCTGGGCATCAGGCTCACCCGGCTGCGCAGCGCGGCCCCGATGGCGAACAGCGAGGAAACGGAAGCGTCCTTGAGGGCGCACAGGCCGGAGGGATCCCAGGTGGAAGCGGGGATGGTTTCCGCCTCCTTCTCGGCGACGGGCTTCCATGAGTCCGCCGAGTCGCCGCTGAGGCGTATGTCCTGGTATTTAGCGCCTGCGCCCACATACCGGTCCACGAACTGCACCGCGCCCTTGACGTCGAGGCGCTTGCGCTCGCTCATGGCGCCCGTGGAATCGCCCTCGGTCTCGCGGTAGAGCACCGGGAACCCGGCGTGGGAAAACATCATGTAGTTGGAACTGCCCGAGAAATGGATATAGCCCTTGGAATTATGGTCCTTGGCGTCGATAAAGCCGAACAGGCGCTCCATCGAAGCGGGGCAGATCTCAACGCCGGCGAGCTCCAACCCCGCGGACTTAAGGGTGTTTATGATGAATTCCACGCTCTTGCGCTGCGTAAGGCCGAAAAGGACGCCGAGCTTCTTGCCCTCGTCTACGGGGCTGACGTCGAAGTCGTAGATAACCTCGTCGAAGGAAACCGGGATGTATTTTTTTGATTCCAGCGGGATGGACTTGCTCCAGAATTTCCTGTCTATGCAGGGCATGACGAAATAGCGCAGGATGGCGAACTGCGGGGAAAGCGTAACTACGGCGAGATTGGAATCCCAGGAGACCTGCCTCATGGCTTCGTTGAAGGGCGTTATCCAGGACGCCTTTTCGCTGAAGAAATCGTTGTTGAGGGAAAGCGGGCGCAGCATTCCCTCTTTAACGGCGAAGCCGGTAGGGAATTTAATAAGATGCTCGGGCTCGGGCCGCGAGTCCTTGCCGATCTTTATCTGGGCGATGCAGATCTCTTTGGGAGAGATGAAAATACCCAGCGCATTCTTTGCCTCTGTTTTAGCCATAAAACTTGATTTTACCAAATAAAAGGGTCGGCTGATTATTCGCCGCCCGTCATCTCTATCTCGACCGTGCTTTTCGGAGTTTCAGAAACGCGCGACTTCATGGCCATGCGGGCGTGGTCGATCTTGTACTTTTCCGTAAGGCGGGTGCCCACGTAGTTCACCCTGCTTTCCGCCATGGCCTCGGCGTTGGGTTCGCCGGAATAGGCGTAGCCGGTCAGCGCGATATTGGACATGGGATACATGCTGAGCGTCTCCGCCACCTGGGCCAGTTTCTTTTCGCTGTTCGGGGTGATGTTCGCGGTATTCTCCTTGAAATAGATCTTGTAGCTTACCCGCCCGGAAAGCTCTTCCCGGCCTTCGTCGCCGCCGGTATTGCCGGTCTTGGCCGGGGCCTCGTCGGCCCCCGGCTCCGGCGCCGCTTCGGCGTCGCGCGGTTTAGGCTTTCCCGCCTTTCCCCCCGCGGGCTTCTTGGTTCCTTTCTTCAGCAGCGTGCCGGCTCCCTTGCCTTTCCTGAGCGCGGCTCTCTTGTCGATGAGCTTGCCGGACCTGCCGCCGGCGCCTGGTTTCATCTGGCGCGTCTTCACGCCTGATTTTGTCACGGTTTCGGCTTCTTTTTCCTTGGGTGCGGCGGGGCGCAGCATCATGGCTTTTTCTTCCGCCGGGGTGGGCTTTATCACCAGCAGGCGGCTGAGGGACGTTTCCCTGCCCTCCACGTCTTTGGCCGTAACGGTGAACATGTATTTACCCGAGGGGTAGGGCGCGCCGAAGAACTTGTTGCGGCCGTTCCAGAAACTCTGGTTGTACTGCGCGCCGTGCCCGGAAAGTTCCTGCAGCTGCAGGCGGCTGCCGTCCTTCTGCAGCTGGAACACCTGGAAGGTCCAGGTGGGCTGCCCGATGGGCGACTCGAAGGCGGAGAATTCCACCACCGCGCCCTCGTTGTTGTGCACGGCGATGACGGTGGGATAGACGCCGAGGGAGATCTTGGGCCCCTTGGTCTGCAGGTCCTCGAGGTCCTTCAGGCGCGGCTCTTTCTCATAATTGAATAATATGATCAGCCCGTTTATATTGGTGAGTTCCTTAGGGAACTGCACCTCGCTGCCGGTAAGGTTCACGTCCAGCTTGGATTTGGAGACCCCGCGCGCTTCCAGGTAGGAGTTCAGCGCCAGCGCGCGGCGGATGCTCTTTATCTTCACATCCCCGCCGGCGGCGCCTTCGGGCAATATCATGCAGTTGACGCGGCCCAGCGTGAAGAGCAGGCCCGCTATGTTGGTGAGCATCTTGTCGGTGCCGGTGCGGAAAGAGGTTTCGCCCGCGAAGAAAAAATTGGTGTCCAGCGTTATGGCCCTGGGCATGGAATCGCCCATGTAGACCTTTACCGAATCGGAGCGGCTGAGCTCCAGCAGGAGGTCGCGGCGCATCTGCGCCAGCTTGGCCGTTATTTTGGCGGCGATAGTGGACCTCTGCCGCGCCGCGGCGTCCTCGTCCTCCTCCTGGCCGCCCTCCCGCGGCTCGGAGCCGGCGGAGGTGTCGCGGTCGGCGCCCGGCCTGGGGGCGGGCGCCACGCTGTTCATCGCGCCGACCTCGGTCTCGGCGTCCTTAACCGTGTTCACCCCGGTGTTCATCCGCATGGTGATCTTTGAAATATACTCGTTGGCCAGCGCCTTCTCCGAAGGAGAGCCTTCCACCAGGATCGTCATGAACCGGTCCATGGCTTCCGTGTTCTCCCCCTCGTGGTACAAACGTATGGCCTGCTCCATCGAGCGGCTGATGCCGCTTTTCTGCGTCTGCGCGCCGGCTGCCGCCGGAAAAAGAGAAGCCGCCGCGAGGAATAAAGAGAGAGGCAGGCAGGCCGGCAGGAGTTTGAAAACCGGGATTTTTTTCATTATCGACGTCTCCGCTGCAATACTTTCTTGCCTACGCGTATATTAAAGCCTTTCCTGTTTGCCTAAATATTACAGGATTGTTACAAAGTTTGTGCCGCGGCCTCAGGGCAGCGCCTGCAGCCGCGCGGCCACGGCGGAGTTGCCGGGTTCATACTGCAGGAAACGGCTCCATTCGGCCCTGGCCAGGGCGAAGTTCCCCTCTTTCTCATACACTGACGCCAGCCCGTAGCGCACGGAGTTGTCGGCGTCGTTATCGGCCAGCACCGAGGCGAGTTCCCGCCGGGCGTCGGCCAGGCGTCCCGCCTTAAAATAAAATTTCGCCCGCAGCGTCCTGGCCTTGAGGTTCTCCGGGTCCAGCGCCACCAGGGCCTCCGCCGCTTTTATCGCGGCCGGGTCGGTCCGGGCCGCGTTCAGCGCCTGGTCCAGGGCCAGGTACCGGCCCAGCCACGCCAGGTCCGGATCGTCGGGGAGCTGCAGGCGCCGGCTCACGCCCACCAGGTTCTCCACCAGCATTTTGTTGTCGGGGGCCGCCTTTACTCCCCGCCCGTAAGCCGAGCGCGCGGCCCGGAAATCTTTTTTCAGGGTGTAGAAATAGCCCAGCGTGTTCCACATGTTCCCGTCGTCGGGGAACGCCTTCACCGCTTCCTCGAAATCCGCGGCCGCCGCCCCGGCGTATTTTTCCCGGTCGGGCAGGGACAGGTAGATCTCCGCCATGGCCTGCCAGGTGGTCTGGTTGAGCGGGTTTATGAACGAGGAAACCTGCAGGTTCTTAAGGGCTTCCTGCGTCCGGCCCAGGCGTTTGAGGATTATGGCCAGGTTGAAGTAGATCTCGTCGTAGCCGGCGTTAGACTTCAGCGCCTCGAGATAGCCCCAGGCGCCCTTGTCCGGGTCGCCGCTGCGCACATAGGCGTTGCCCATTTCATAATTGCTGTTGACCTCGCGCGGATGCGCCTCCCAGGCGCTTTTAAGGGCGGCCGCGGCGCCTGCGAAATTATTGGCGCGCATGGCCTTGAAGCCGGCGAAGTAGCGCAGTTCGCGCGTGAACTGGCGCTGCCAGAACCAGGCCCCGCCCAGGCAGGCGGCCAGCAGCAGCCAGGCCGCCGCCATGGCCGCGCGCGGGCGCCGCCAGGCAGCGAAAGCCGGCGCGCCGGCGCCGGTGGTTTTCAGGACCAGCGCCCCGGCCAGCCACCAGAAAGCCAGCGCCGGCACGGCGAAGTGGATGGATACGTTGAGCATGTTGTCGGCCAGCATGCCCGCCAGGCCCGCCGCCAGGGGCGCGGCCTCGCAGCCGGCGTCGGGCGCGGCGCGCAAGAACCGGAAAAAGCCGCAGAACAGCGTCGCCAGCAGCCACAGGTAGACGCCCAGACCCAGCAGGCCCGCCTGGGACCATTGCTCCAGCATTTCGTTGTGCGCGTTATTGGCGTGCGTGCGCAGACCGCGCACTTCGGGGAAATTGAAGAGCAGGCGGCCCTGATAGAAAGGGTAGAACAGTTCGAACTGCCCCCAGCCCTTCCCCAGCAGCGGGTTCTCCAGCCCCATCTGCCAGGCGCTGGTCCAGATAAGCAGGCGCTGGTGGAAAGAGGCGTAGGTTTTATTCGACTTGGTGGCGAGGCTGAAAGAAGACGGCGAATTGAGGTTTTTTGACGCTTCCGAAACGCGGTCCACAAGGCCGGAGCTGAAAAGCTTCAGCGAGGATGACGGCCAGGCGAACAGCAGGAGCAGCGCCCCGGAAAAGAACAGCAGCCGGAACCGGCCGCCTTCGCCGGAAAGAATGCCGCGCCGGTAAACGCAGGCGCCGAGAAAGCCCAGTCCCACCGCCGCCCCTATCCAGGACGACCGGGTAAGGCTGGCCATGAGCATGCCTTCGTAAGAAAGGAAAACCAGCCCGTAGTAAAACCGCTTTACCGCGGTTTCGGCCCTGATAAGCCGCCAGGCCGCCAGCGGCAGCAGCATTACCACGAACGAGGACACGAAGTTCGGGTTGCCGAACGTGGAAACGGAGCGGTTGCCGTACGGGTTGATCAGCTTGGCCCAGATAACTTCTACGTGGAAATATTCGCACACGCCGTAAAGCGAGGCTATGGCCCCCACCGACAGCGCCAGGTGCAGTATATCCTCCTGCCTGCAGCGCTTTATAAGGAAGTAGACCGCCGCGATGCCGCCCGCCCACAAAAGCGAGCCGTAGGGGTCCAGCATCTTCTGCAGCGCGCCGCCGCCCGCGGAGGGCGCCTTGAGCCAGGGGAAAAGGAACCACAGCCCCCCCCATACCAGGATAAACGACAGCCATTTCCCTACGGGGACCTCCGCGTCGCGGCCGGAGGCGAACGGGATGCTGTAGGCCAGGAAGAAAACCAGCGCGCAGTTCACCAGCGAGAACAGGCCGGCGCGCAGGCCCTCGGAGAGCATGGCCGGCCTGAAGAACGCCGCGTGGCCCGCCAGCGAGTAGGCGAAGGAGGCCGCGTATACCGCCAGCAGCGCCGCCAGGGGCAGGTTAAGCGGCGTGCGCGGCAGCAGCCAGGCCCCGCGCTTGAGCGACGCGGCCACGAACAGCGCGGCGGCGGCCAGCAGCGAAATGTTGAGCAGCGTTATCTGGAAGTAATACGGGTTGCGCGTGAGGTCCGTGAAGAACAGCAGCGGGGAAACGAAGAAAATGGCGGTGAGCAGCAGCGCCAGCGGACCGCGGCCGACGGGCAGGTTTTCTTCCGGGGCTGCCATTATTTGACAGGGGGCGAACCGGGCGGGATCTGCGACAGGGCGATGGCCAGGTTCCGCTTGGCCTGTTCGTAATTCGGGTTCTTTTCCAGCGCCATTTTGTAGCTTTCCGCGGCCTCGCGGAATTTGCGCAGGCCGTACTGCCCGTTGCCCAGGTTGAAATAGGCTTCGGGTGTGTCGTGCAGGTGCCCTTTGGTAAAACATTTCCAGGCGTAAAGGTTGTGCTGGTACTCTTTTTCCGCCGATACGAGGTCGCGCTTCATGTAATAGATCTGCGCCTTGTGATAATAATTCATGGCGTACACCGGGTCTATGTTCTCGTAGAGCTGGAAGCGCGCCAGCGCCTTGTCCAGATATTTTTCCGCTTCCGCGGGCTTGCCGCTCTTCAGCAGGTAATCGTGCATCTTTATGTACATGATGCCCACCTGGTGATGCATCTGCACGTAGTTGGGGGCGATGGAGCGCACTTTCTCGTACGCCTTTATGGCCCGCTCAAAATCGGTGAACATCTCTCCGGGCTTGTCCCCCCATTCCGGGCGGTGCGACTTGTTCATGTCGAAACGGTCGTTGAAAACATTGCCCGTGAAATAATAGGGCATGATAAAGAATTCGTTGAGCTTGTTGACCTTCTGGTAATAGCTGATGGCTTCTTCCCATTTTCCCTGCTTGGAGAAGAAGATGGCCATGTTGTGGTAAACATCGCCTTTGAACCAGCCCCAGAAGTAATACAGCGGGAGCATGGTGACCAGCAGCACCACCGGGGCGGCGACGGAAACGCCCCTGAACAGGATGCCGGTGAAGATAAAGATGCCGCCGAAAACCACGGCGATCATCAGCGCCCAGGAAATATTCCACTGCAGCACTTCGCCCTTGGCCGTGTACATGTTAACCGAGCCCTGGAGTTCCGAGAACTGGCTCAGTATGAGGAAACAAGTGTACAGGATGGCGCCCAGCGCCGCGGCCCTGGCCAGCCACATCGCCGCGGTGAAAAGTGCGGACGGAGCGGCTTTTACTTCCGTTTCGGGGCTGGCTTCTTCCTTGTAATGCAGCTCCCACAGCGCGCGCCCGCGGGCGAGGTTCACTATTATGCCCGGCAGCAGCCCCAGGAAGATGCCCGAGGAAACGAACCGCATGCTGACGTCGGTAAAATTGTGGGCGAGCATGCCCAGCAGGGCGGTAAGGTAGCCCAGCAGGTCGTAGGCCACCGGCGGCGGCCGGGCGCCCTTGAGGTTGTCCGTCATGGCCGAAAGGCCGCGCAATCCCACGGTGGTCACGAAAATTATGATCCAGAGGTAGAGCCCGCCGCCGATGATGCCGTTGTCCATCCACTGCTCGAGGTGTTCGTCTTCGGCGTGGTCGGTCTCAGTGTTGTGCTTGCCTTCAATATGGAAAATGACCGGGCGGCGGTACGCGGGGTAGATCACCTTAAAACTGCCCACGCCCAGGCCGATGAGCGGGTGGGATTCT
>DAOPZW010000129.1:0-8700 GCA_035353595.1 Elusimicrobiales bacterium
TATTCACAATTACTTAAATTTTACAAAATTAATTGCAAACAAGCCCTAAATTGGGGAGAATATCATGATGTACCGTAAAGCGAAACACAAAGCCGGCAGATTGCGCGAAACCGCGAAAGTTTTCGCGCTCTGGTATGCGCGGCGTAAAAATTTCGTGCACAACTGGGCGCACATCGCCGTGCCGCTGGCTTTGCTGCTGCTTTTAACCGCCGTGCGGGTTTCCGGCTGGGGCTGGGTGGAAACGCTGCAGAACAAAGCTTTCGACACGCTGATAATCCTGAAACCCCGCGCCTACGAGGCCGTGCCTGTAAGGATAATAGATATAGACGACGCCAGCCTGGCCAGGCTGGGCCAGTGGCCTTGGCCCCGGACCCAGTTGGCGAAACTGGTCAACAAGCTCAGCGCCCAGGGCGCCGCCGTCATAGCTTTCGACGCGGTATTCGCCGAGCCGGACCGCACCTCCCCGGCCAGGGTAATGGAGGACTGGCCGCCCACCCCCGAAGTGCAGGCCCTTAAAAAAAATCTTGACCGGCTGCCGGACAATGACCAGGTGTTCGCCAGGGCCATAGCGAAAGCCAGCGTGGTGACCGGCTTCGCCCTCAACTTCGACGACAACAAAACGGTGCCGGCGGAACGGGCGGCTTTTTCCTTCGCGGGAGACGGGCCGCTGAACTACCTCCTTAACTTTTCCGGGGCCGTGACCAACCTGCCGGAATTCGAGCAAGCCGCCGCCGGCAACGGCAGCTTCAGCCTGCTGCCCGAGCCCGACGGCGTAGTGCGCAGGGCGCCGCTGATCTTCAGGCAGGGCACTGTGCTGCTGCCTTCGCTGGCGGCCGAGGCTTTGCGCGTGGTACAGGGCGCCGCCGGCTATTCCGTTAAATCCTCCGGCGCCAGCGGCGAAGGCGGCGGGCGCACCGGCATAGTGAAAATAAAGATAGGCTCCTTTATTGTGCCCACCGAAGCCGACAGTAAAGTGTGGGTTTACTTCACCGAGAACGCTCCGGAACGAACTATCCCGGCGTGGAAAATTTTCGAGAAGGATTTCGACGCGTCGCCCGTAGACGGCGCCATCGCCTTCGTGGGCACCAGCGCCGCCGGCCTCAAGGACCTGCGGGTAACAGCCCTCAACCCCATGCTGCCAGGCGTGGAAGTGCACGCGAACCTGGCCGAGCAGGTGCTGCTCAACAAGTACCTGGACCGCCCCGACTGGGCGCCCGGCGCCGAAGTATTGTACATGCTCTTCTTCGGCGGGCTGTTGCTGCTGCTTTTCCCCCGGCTGGGCGCCTCGTGGTGCGCCTGGGCCGCCGGCGCCGGCGTGGCCGCCGCCCTTTACGCTTCGTGGCGCGCCTTCTCCGCGCACGGCTACCTGCTGGACCCGGTTTTCCCCGTCCTCACGGTGGTCCTGATCTATATGTCCTCGTCGCTGATCAGCTACCTTAAGAGCGAGACGGAACGCCGCCAGGTGCGCAACGCCTTCAGCCGCTACATGCACCCCAAGCTGGTGGAAGAACTCGCCAAGCACCCGGAAAAACTAAAGCTGGGCGGCGAGACGCGCAGCATGACCATACTTTTCTGCGACATCCGCGGCTTCACCACCATTTCAGAACAGTACGACGCGCACGGCCTCACCGCGGTGATCAACCGCTTCCTCACGCCCATGACCGGCATAATAATGGAGAAGCTGGGCTATATCGACAAGTACATAGGCGACTGCATAATGGCTTTCTGGAACGCCCCGTTGGACGACGCGCAGCACGCGGCCAACGCCTGCGAAGCCGCGCTCACCATGCAGGAGACGCTTAAAAAGCTCAATGAAGGCTGGCGACTGGAAGCCGAGGGCGCGGGCCGCAAGCACCTGCCCATCAATATCGGCGTGGGCCTCAACACCGGGCCCTGCTGCGTGGGCAATATGGGCGCCGACCAGCGCTTCAACTATTCCGTGCTGGGCGACGACGTGAACCTGGCCTCGCGGCTGGAGAGCCAGTCGAAAACTTACGGGGTGGGCATCATCATCGGCCCGCGCACCAGGGAGCAAGCGCCTGATTTCGCCGTCCTCGAACTGGACCTGGTGAAAGTCAAAGGCAAGACGGTACCGGTTAATATTTTCGTGCTGCTGGGCAGAAAAGCTATCAAGGAAAGCGCGGAATTCCAGGCGCGCGAAAAGCTGCACAACCGGATGCTGACAGCCTACCGCGGCCAGAACTGGGAGGAAGCCCAGGAACTGCTCAAAGCCTGCCGCGCGGCGGCGGCTTTCCCTTTGCCCGTGCTGTATGACATGTATGAGGCCAGGATTAAAACCTTAAAAGCCGCCCCGCCCGGCAAAGACTGGGACGGAGCTTACACCGCAACTTCCAAATAGAGGGAGCGGCCTAGGCGGCGCGCGCGGGAAAATCCAGGAAGTACTTCACCACCGAATCGGTCACGATGCAGAAATCCATCAAAGCCGTCTTCAGCCCCTCGCGCCCGTCGAGGAAACCGAACTTGAGCAGGTAATTGCCGAAAAAGCGGGTGAACGGCCGGAGCAAAAGGGAGAAAGGGGTTTTCTTCTTAAGGCCGTAGGACAGCACCAGCATCTCGCGGTAGAAAAGCCTTTTCTTCTCCATATCCGCCGACGAGGCGCAGTGGTAATGGTGCAGCGGCGTCTTCAGAGCGGACACCTGGCCATCCACCTCCAGCCGCTCGTGCACCGGCAATTGCGCGAACCGGGCCCGGCCGCGCCGGAAAAGCCTGAGCTGCGTGTCCGGGTATTTGCCGCCGTGCCGCAGCCAGCGTCCGAAATAAAAATTTTTGCGCGGCAGCTTGAAAGCCGCAACCTCGCCGGCGGCCGCGACGGCTTCCTTTATTTCCGCCGCCAGTTCCGGTGAAATTTCCTCGTCGGCGTCCAGGATGAAGATCCAGTCCGAAACCGCCTGGTCGGCGGCGAACTGCTTATTGACGTAAACGGCCATGCTGTTGGGCCGCGTAAAGATCCGGGCGCCCGATCGCGCTGCCGCCGCGGCCGTGCCGTCGGAAGAGCCGCAATCCACCACGACGACTTCGTCCGCCCAGGCCGCGCTCTTGAGCGCTGCCGGCAGCTTTTCTTCCTCGTTGTGGGCTATTATGGCTATGGAGACGGTCGGCATTGTGGATAAGAAAAACTTTTTCACGCGCGGCTGGGCGCTGTCTTGCCTGAATTTGCGGCGCAGGCCGCCAACGACAACGGAACTATACTAATTTAGGCTTTGGCTGCTCAACCGCCGGGCAACGCGGCGGCGGCCGATATTTTCACCGCGCCGATAAGCTCCGGCCGGGACGCCGCCTAGAACGGGATAAAATATTCCCAGAACGCGGCCTCCAGGCTTTCGGCTTTTTTATAATCCGCGGCGGCTTTCCCCTGTTCGCCCGTTTTAGCGTAAGCCTGCCCGCGCACCCGGTATGCGCGGGCGGCCCCGGGGGAAAGTATCAGCGCCCTGTCGCAATCCTCTACCGCCTGGTCATAAGCCCCGGTATCCAGGCAGCTTTTTGCGCGGCCGATATAAACGTCCGGATCTTTAGGGTCAAGCCGCAGAGACCTTGTATAATCCGCGATAGCCGGGTCATGCTCTCCTTTCCCGGCATAGGCGCCCGCGCGCAGGGCGTAGGCGGCAGCAGAGCCGGGAGCCAGCTCTATCGCTTTCGAAAAATCGGAGATCGCCTGCTGGTACTGCCCCCTGTCCAGGTAGCCTTTGTCCGCGTAGATGATCCCGCGCGCGATATATGCCCCGGCATAGCCCGGGTCCAGTTCTATCGCCCTGGCCAGATTTTCCAGCGCTTTCGCGTCGCTGTGCCTGGCATATTCCCGCCGGGCTTGTTTCTCATACCAGGCGGCATCCTTGGCGCCGGCCGGCCACGGCAGCCCGTACGCTTTATAATCGAACCAGGCCCACCGCAGCAGCGGCAGCGCCAGCAGTACCAGGAACGCCGGCAGGAGCCGCCTGGAGCGGGCGCAGGCGCGGACCAGCGCCGCCAGCGCCGGGCCGCAGAGCAGCCCCAGCGCGGCGCCCGCGCCCGCCCCGAGCAGGGTGCCCGTAACAGGAAGCACACAGGTGCCGGTCAAGGCTCCCAGCAAAACCCCGCCCGCCAGCCCGAAGCCTATCCCCCGCAGCGCCGACGGCCCCGCGGCTATACAGCGGCTGAAAAAATAACCTATCAGCCCGGCGGCCAGCGAAGTTAAGGCCAGCACCGGCCCGATATTATCCTGCGGGAGTTTCGCGTTAACCCCGTAGGCCGCTTTATCCTGCAGCAGGAAATACGCGTTCACCCCCATAGCGAAGAACGCCCCCAGGCCCGCGAAATATTTAGCCGCAGCCGTCCCGCTTTTTTCCTGGCCGCAATTCGGATATTTCATGATTCAAGTTGTGGAGAGCCGCGCCAGGGCGGCGCGGGAACGGCGCCGCAGCGGACTTTGCGCCCCGCCGGGCACGGGTTTTTGCCGGCCCCCTTTGCGCAGTACAGGCCGGCAAACAAAGCGCCGCCCCGGTGTGGACGCCCCGCGGTCTACTTCGCCATCTCCACCGCGTAAGCCACCGCCAGCTTGGCGAACTTGAAAGCGTGCTCAGCGCGGCCGCCGGTCTGGGCCAGCGTGTCGTTGGCGGTGTGGATGCTCGGATTGTATTCCCTGAAAGTGGTCTCGAAGGGCAGGGAAGCGGCGAAGCCGTTCTTCGTCCAGGAAGCGTGGTCGGAGCAGCCGTAGCCGCACTTGGTGGTGCCCCAGGTGTACTCCGTGTAGCCCGCCACCAGCTTGCCCAGGAAAGCGTTCTGGTCGGCGCTGGAATTGTCCGCGATAAAATAAATATCCTGGGCGGAGCCCTTGTAATTAGCCATGTCCAGGTTGAGCATGCCCTGCACCGGCACGCCTTCTTTTTTGAAGCTGGCGGCTATATCTGCGGAACCGCGCAGGCCGGCTTCCTCGGCGGCGAAAGCGATGAACTTAAGCGTCTGCGCCGGCTTATAGCCGGAAGCCACCAGCACACGGATGACCTCGTTGGTCACCGCAATACCGGAGGCATTGTCGTCGGCGCCGGGGGCGGGGCTGTCGCTGCCGCCGGCCAGGCAGTCTATGTGCCCGCCTATCACCACCACCTTCTCGGGCTCCACCGTGCCGCGCACCGTCAGGATCACCGATTCCTGCGGGAAGGCGGCGTGCTTGAAGGTGGTTACGGAAATGTCCGGGCGGCCGGCCGCCAGCGCCGTCCAATGGTCGTAAACCCATTTCGAGGCGGCTATGCCGGTTACGCTTTTGTAATTCCTGTTCACGTAAGAAGAAAGCTGGGCCACCACGGATACAATAGCATCCTCGTTGACCAGTTTCAGCAGGGATTTAACTTTTTCGCCCTGGTCTATGGTGAAAGTTTTGGCGGGCACCGGCGCGGGCGCGGCCAGGTCCTGCATGGCGGAGGCCAGGGAATCGTGCGCGAAGAAACCGGGAGCCCGGCGGAAACGGCGCTGCATGCGGTCTGAAACCTGGTCGAGCTCGGCGGCTTTGAACTCGTAGATGGTGATATTCTCGTTCTGCGCCACCGCCGCGCGTTTAAAGAGCGCGTCGTCCATGGTTTCCACGTCGTGGCGGGCCATGCTCACCCATACCCTGTCGCCGGTGGCGGCGGCAACCGGCTGCGGCGCAACGGGAGGCATAATATTATCTACAGCCAGTTGTATAACCTGAAGCAAGTCCGTTCCGCGGTCGAAATCTACAGGAGAGGCCGCTTGCACAGGAACCGTTGAAAAGAAAGCGACGGCAAGCAGGAAAGGCAGAAATACGCGCATGGGAACCTCCGGAAGCTG
This sequence comes from Elusimicrobiales bacterium, assembly GCA_035353595.1. Taxonomy (GTDB): domain Bacteria; phylum Elusimicrobiota; class Elusimicrobia; order Elusimicrobiales; family UBA9959; genus UBA9959. Next base: position 5,803 of record DAOPZW010000129.1, read on the forward strand.
TTTGGGCCGTACAACAACATTTAAGAGCCTGTAAGTCACGGCCGCCCTATATATAGGATTATATCAAGTAAGCAGCGGGGTTTTGCTTCGAAACGCGGGTTTATTATACACTCAGGTTATGAGCTACACCTCAGGCAACAAAGTCGGTCCGGTTCAATCGGCGCTGCTAGGCGGCGCGCTGCTGCTGCTGGGCATAATCCTTTTAAAAGATATAGGCAGGGCGCAATTGGCGGCACTGTCCTGGCCCAAAGTCAGGGGCGGGGTTACCAGCAACAACCTGAGCTGCTCCCACAGCAGCCGCAGCGGAGAATCCTGCAACGCTTACATCAGTTACACCTACAGCACGGACAGCGGGGAATACAGCGCCGCAAACGTGGAAGTTCTGCGCAACGATCTTTTCAGCGGCCCCGGCGGCCTCAAAGATAAATTGAACAGCCGTTACCCGGAGGGCCGGTCTATCACCGTTTACTACAATCCGGAAAACCCGTCCGAATCCAACCTGGGCCCCGGCAATTCCCCCAGCCCCATAGCGCCGGCTATCTTCATTTTGCTCGGCATCTGGGCTTTCTACGTTCCGCGCCGCCAGTAAAACCCGGCCCTGCGGTCCGGGCGCCCCGCCGTTCTCCGGCGGCATTCCTCCCCGGGCGGCCGATATTCCGGCCTTAAAAAGCATGCCGCCCGAGCTTATCCGCATATAGCGCGCGGTTGTCCCGCACCTTGCGCAATCGCATCCTGTCTGCAATACTATAAGCAGCGGCAGACGCTCTGGCGCGTACCGGCGAAAACATATGAAGACCATACTGACGATGCTTGCGGCGGCAATGCTGGGCGCAACTGTCGCCAACGCCGGGCCGGCGGCCGAAGAGCTGTCGGTAATGGCCGGGCCGGGCCAAACGGCCGCCGCGGCCCCCCCTCCCGCCCCGAAGAAACCCGCAGCGGATGTTCCCGAAAAAAAGAAGATCAACCTGTTTCCCAGCATGGCGGATATTCACCGCTGGTACCAGGACGGCACCCTGGGGCCGGCCCCGGCGCCGTACATGGTCCCCCCTCCTCCGGCCAGGCCGGCGGGAGGCCCGCTGATAAAGGCTCCCCGGGCGTACCGGATAACGGTGGCGTCCGCCGGCGGGCAGGTAAACGTGGAGATAGCGCGCAGCACCGCGGCGCCGGGAGAAACCCCGCTCATAGAATTCAGCGGCGGAAAGACCGGCAATATGTTTTCCGGCACGGTACTGCTGGGCGATACCGTGCAGATGGCGGGCTATGTGAACATTAACTCAGGCCTGCAGATCAAGCACAGCGAGCACTTTACGGTGATGAAGATCCCGTTCGGCACCGGGGCGAAGTTCATGATCATTACAGGCAACGGCATAGCCTTTAAGGCCGACGCCAGCGAGATCATGCTGGACAACACCGCCGAGGTGGGCTTCAGGATGGACGTGCCCATCGGAACCAAAACCACCCTGCTCAGGTTCAGCCTTACGGGCGGCCCGGGCGTAGCCTATACCTCCCGCTCCCAGGAAGCCGTGCTTTCCGGAACGGTCATGGGCAACCTCTCGATCATTCGCTGGTAGAGCGGCACTCAGAGGCGAATCGCCTGCAATAGTCAGATAGTAAACAGCATCCCATCTCTCTTTCTTTCATTTCATTTGAGAAACATATGTTTTCATTTGAAAATATATTTCATGTTTTTGGCTGCGTTATGATGTGCGCCGAGCCTTGGCACACAAATTGCTCTGCTTGATTCATGAAAAGAACCACTTGCCTGTATTTCCTTCTGCTTGCCGCGATGTGCACTTCCGCCAACGCTTTCAACCTGAACACGCTAACAGCGGCCGACATCAAAACCTTGGATAGCACAAACCTCCCGCTGCCTCACCCCGTAAGCTACGCGGAAAAAGCGCAGACAAAAGCAAACCCGGCTGAAATAAACCTGGCCGTAAAGTATGATAACTTCGTTTCCCCGCACGGGAAATTAACGGCGACGGACCCCAAAGCGGGTATTAATATTACGATAAGCCAGATTCCCTCCAATATGGAAGAGCCTGACGATTATTATCCTTTGCAAGCCGGCTATAACGGGGTTGGCTGCTTAGAAGAAATACATAAATGGTTCGAGAAGCCTATGCGGCATTATCTTCTTAAAGGGAACAACGGCCTCTCATTATCCATGCAGGGCCACGATGATAATTATACGATGAACGGGACCTTCAACCAGGCTAATGGTTCATCGCAGTACTTCTACCTGAAGCTGGACCGGCAGGCTGACATGAGTTTTTCGCTGACCGGCGAAGGGGTAAATCTGAATGTTAGAGGCTATGTCGTTAAAGGGTTCATTGACCAGGAAAAATTCGACAACCGTACCGCAGTTACCATACTTTCCTTAATGATCCTGGCTTCCTACTCGTACGACTGACCCCGGCCCGCCAAAAACAGCGCCGCAGGAATCCCGGTTACAGGAACCCCGCATTTATTCAGCGGGGTTCATCTTTTATTAGCGGAAATAGCCGGGGCAGTCCAGGCGCCGCAATTGCCAATGGGCCAGATTATCCGGCAAGGATCTCCGCTAGCAATCTTTTGGCGGGAAAAAGCTGCGTCTGAGCATGGCGGCGGCGGCGCCCGCCGCGCTGAAGAGCAAGCCCAGCGCCAGGAAGGCGACCAGGCCCAGCGGGAACAGGGAACCGACTTCTCCGGAAAGGATCAGGATGGCTGCCGGCTGCAGCGCCACCGAGGCCAAGCCGTTAAGGACAGCGCGCCGCGGGCGGATGAAGCCGGCCGCGGCGTTAAGCGCCAGCATAGCCGAGAAGTAGGGCATAAAGCCGGGGCCGTCCCAGGCCTCCCTTAAATGCAAAACCTTCGCCAGCGCCAGCCACACCGCAAAGCCGCATAGCGAAAGTGTTA
>DAOPZW010000130.1:0-8652 GCA_035353595.1 Elusimicrobiales bacterium
AGCGTCACATAGGTCATCACGCTTGAGCCGCCCGCCAGCACGGCCACCATTGAAGCTTCCAGGATCTCTTCCTTGGTCCAGCCGGATTCAAGGCAGTGCTTTACCGCCGGAGGGATGCAGACCGGGCACTTCTGCGACACGCCCGAGACCAGCAGCAGCAGCCACTTCGTCTTCTCCGGTATTTTTCCGGATCTGGTCAGTGCGGCCTTCTGCGCTATAAAAGCTTCGTACTCGGCCGGTACGCTCTTGCGTATATCCACCATCAGCCTGTTGAATTCATCTAAAGTTTTTTTTGTTTCGTATTGCATAAAACCTCCCGTAGCCAAGATTATATCAGTAATAACCGCAAATAGCATCCACCGGCATGCCGCGGGGCGAGCCCCCGGTCAGCGCGCTGAAGCCGCCGTCCAGGCACCGCGGTCCAGGAGCTTTTCCGGCTGCCGCGGGTAACTGTTCCGGATATCATATGGCCGTTTCTCCTCCGGGCGGTGAGGGGAGCGGATCTATCGGCGGCGCCTACTATGCCCCTGCTATTTCATAGAATATAAGCATGACCGCCCAGACTTTACCGCACAACGGCCGCGCTCAGGCCGGCGGGTTGAAGACCTTCGCAGTATTTATGGTGGGCTTTTGCGCTTTTCTGGCGCTTTACGCCACGCAGCCGCTGCTGCCGCTATTTCACAAGTCGTTCAACGCCTCCAAGCTGGCCGTCAGCCTGACCGTTTCCGCGGCCACGCTGGCCGTGGCCCTGTCCGCGCCTTTCGTGGGCATACTGGCCGACCTGCGGGGGCGCAAGAAGGTCATCATCCCGGCTATCTACCTGCTGGCGGCTGTCAACCTGCTTACGGCGACCTCGCCGGGGCTGAAGGCGCTTATCTTCTGGCGCTTCGCGCAGGGCCTGCTGACGCCGGCGGTATTCGCGGTGGCGGTGGCTTATATCAACGAGGAGTGGGCTGCCTGCGAGGCCGGTTTCGTAACCTCGGTATATGTGACCGGCACGGTGGTGGGCGGCTTTTGCGGACGCTTCATCTCGGGTTTTGTGGCGGCGCGCTGGAGCTGGCCCTGGGTATTCGTCTGTATCGGCCTGCTGAACCTTCTGCTGGCTTTTCTGATCTCGTCGTGGCTGCCGCCTGCCAAACAGTTTAAAAAAGTGGCGGGCTACGGCGCCGGCCTGCGCAATATGGCCGGCCACCTCCGCAATAAGAGGCTGCTCGGCATTTACGCCGTGGGCTTCACGATACTCTTCTCGCTGGTGGGCACTTTCACCTATATCACTTTCTACCTGGCAGAGCCGCCGTTCGGGCTGGGCCCGGCGCTGCTCGGCGGCATCTTCTCCGTGTATCTGGTGGGCGCGGTCATAACCCCGCTGGCAGGCCGCTGGTCCAATCGCGTGCCGGGCTGGAAGATGCTCTCGTGCGCTTTGCTGGTTTCCATGTGCGGCGTGCTGCTGACCCTCTTCCATAGCCTGCCGCTGGTGATAGCGGGCATAACGCTGTGCTCTTCCGGAGTCTTCGTCTGCCAGATCGTCACCAACCGCAGCATAGGCCCGGCCGCGGGCCGCTCGCGCGCCTCCGCGGTGGGACTTTACGTGAGCTTTTATTATTGCGGCGGCTTCGTGGGTTCGGTGGTGCCCGGCTTCCTGTGGGAACTGGGCGGCTGGCCCTGCTGCGCTTTATTTATCTCCGCGGTGCTGCTGCTGTCGGCTTTGTTCACGCTGCGCGTCTGGCCCGGGCTTGAGCCCGCGCGGGGCTCGCCTATCTGCGACGCGCTCGAAGTGGTGAATTAAAGAGAGAACATTCCCGCAAGAAAGCCGGTTCCCCGGGCGCATGGACCGCCAGCGGAGGAGCGCGCGGAAAATCAGCGCGGGAGCTTCATGCGGGAACGCTGCCGGACTTTGTTCCCGCCTGCTTTATGGAAGAGTGCGGGGAATGGCGCGGCCGGGCGCTAAGGTCAGCGCTGCCAGGAAGATAAAGCGGCGCCCCGGCCTTACGGCAAGGGGGGGGGCGGTTCTGTTTCCTGGTCGGGGGCGATCCTGAACCGCCGGCGCAGCGCTTCGCGGGTCAACGGCTTTCCGCCCTTTCCCGGCAGCCAGCCAGCGCTGGCCAGAGATTTCAAGATCGCGTCTTCCATGGCCTTGTAGCCTTTCCAGTTCATGTGGCAGTAGTCGAGAAAAAGCTCTTCTCCCGGTATCCCGTGGGGGGAAAGCGCTTCGGCCTCACGCTCAAGGTCCACCAGGCGCGCGCCGGGGAAGGCGGCGGCAGCTTCGCGGACGATGGCGTTGTAGGAAGCCCGGCAGCGGTTGCGCGGGACCAGCTCGGTATACTGCGTCAGAAGCCGGTGAGCTTCCTTATAAGAGCCGAGGCTGTATTCAAGCAGCCCGAGCGTCCTTACCGCCTCGACATCTCCGCAGGCGCTGAGCGCGGCGCGCGCCTCCGGAGTGCGCTTCTGCCCGAGCAGGGCCAGGCCTTCATTAAGGCAGGGCTGCGGCTTGTGAGGCGGCGTAATATCGGCCAGGGCCCCGAGGTTCTTGCCGCTGTATCGCAAGTTAACGGGCAGGGTGGCGATCAGCACCCTGACCTTTTTTTCTTCCGCCCGCTTAAGGATAGCGTAAATATTTTCTTTGTACGCCCTGCGCACGGCGGAGAAGTCCTGGTCCTGGGGGGTGTAAAAACTGCGGTCTCCGGGTTTAACAGCGGGGATGAAAAGGCGCCGGATAAGGCGCACGAGCGCGAAGCGATGCAGCGTCTCCGCGGTAAGGCCCGGCGGCGGCGCTCCCTCGTTATTGCACACCGCGGCGAAGACAAGGTCCGGCGAAAATTCCAGGACCTGCTCGGCGATGCGGCGGACCCTGTGCGAGTCCTGGGCGCCCGCTGCGGCGTTGAGCACCTCTATGTTCCGGCCGGGCGCCATCGCTGCCAGGTCCGCCGCCAGGAAATCCGGGATCCCTCCCTGCCTCCGCCCGGCGGGCCCCTGCATGGTGTAAGGGGTGCCCATCGCGAACGATTCGCCCAGGACGAAGACCCGCCAGGCGTTTCCTTTCTGCGCGCGGAACCGGCTGCGCACCATGGACCGTTCGGCGTAGGGGGTGGTCTGGAACCAGCCGTCCTTGCCGGGCGCGAACAGCGGCTCATCGACGAACTGCAGCATGTCGTCGATCCCGCGGTAGGTATTTAAATTCACCTTTACGCCGAACTTCTTAACGCCATAGTCAAGAATAAGAAGAGCCGAAAGCGTCCCCGCCGTAGAAATTATTATGCCGGCGAGGGCATACCAGCCCCAGTGGAGTTTTCTTTTTCGCGGCGGGTCAGTAACAGGCATGCTCGTGTTTCCGTATGTTCCGCCGGCTTCGCCGGTGCCGGGCGCAGGGAGTTGGTTACCGCTGAATTATATAAAATCCGCGCCGCCTTCTATACGGCCGCAGCCCGCCCGGTGAAGATCGCCTGATAATTGCGCGGGCGGGCCTATACGATGCGGCAGCCCCCGGCGCCGGCTGACGGCTAAAATTTAACCACAGGTAAACGCCCCGACTTTTTGTATTATTGATAAGGCAACCGGGAAAAACTTGCGGCAATTATGTTCCTTACGGATAAATGAGCCATCTGCTGATAATGAACCCCGGGGCGCGCTCGGGCAGGGGGAAAAAATTGTGGGCTTTCCTGGAGCAGAGCCTGCGCGGCGCCGGGATAAAATTCGAGTCCGTGGAAACCTCGGCCCCGGAAGACGCGTTCAGGTTCGCCCGGGCCGCTAAAGGCCGCGGCACCATTGTCGCCGTAGGCGGCGACGGCACCATCAACGGCGTGCTGGACGGCGTGGTGCAGTCGGGCGACCCTGAGGTCCGCATGGGTGTGCTCTATACCGGGACCAGCCCGGATTTCTGCCGTTTCAACCGCATCCCGGTGGAACCGCAAGCCGCGGTGCGCACCCTGCTCGCGGATCTTTCCTCGGCGCGGGATGTGGGGCGCATAACTTTTTATGACGGGGCGGGAAAAGAACGCGCCGCGCATTTCGGCTGCAGCTGTAATATCGGCCTGGGGGCCGCGGTGGCGCGGCAGGCGAACCTGCTGCGCGGTTCGCTGGGCGACGCGCTGGGGACAGGGCTCGCGGCGGTGCGGGCTTTTCTTGCCGGCGCACCGGCGGACCTGGAACTGGAGATAGACGGCGAAAGTGTGTCGCTTAAAAAAGTCAATAACCTGACCGTGGTGAAGAATCCCCTTATCGCCTCCGGCATAAAACTTAACCTGCCCCTCTGCCCGGACGACGGGCGGTTCTGGGTTTTCGCCGTGCACGGGAAAAGCCGCGCCGGGATGCTGGGCCTGCTGCCGGGCGCTTATTCCGGCAATATCGCCGGCAGGGACGATGTTTTTAAACGGCAGTGCAGGAGCGTTAAGGTCAAATGCGCCGGCAGTCAGGAGATAGAGTTCGACGGCGACCCCAGGGGCTGGCTGCCCGTTTCGATAGAGCTCGTTCCGAAAGCCCTGCGGCTTATCAGCGACCCGCTATGAACGAATTTGAATTGATCAGCCGCATTGCGGCGCAGTTCCCGCGCAGCCGGGCGCAGGGCAACGCGCTTTTTGAGTGTGATTGCGAACTTGTAAAGCTAGGCGGCCGCTGGTGGGGACTGACGATGGACGAGTTCTCTCCAGAGGAAGATCTTTTCACTTCGGAGTCCCCGGCGATCCTCGGCGCGAACCTGGCCGTAGCCACCCTGAGCGACCTGCTGGCCGCCGGCATAGAACCGGAATTTTTCATGCAGAGCCTGGTCCTGCCGAAAAAAGCTGAAGCGGCTTTCGTCGACGGCCTGACCGACGGTATAAAGGGCGTGCTCGGGAAGGCGGGCTGCCACCTGTGCGGCGGGGACCTGGGCAGCGCGCAGAACTGGCGCTATACCGGCTTCGCCATGGGCCCGGCGGCGGGCCGCGGGCCGCTTACGCGCCGCCTGGCGGCCGGCGCCTGTTCCCTGTGGGTTACCGGGCGTTTCGGCGACGCCAACCTGGCCGTTCTAAACAAGCTGCCTACGCCGCGCTTTGAGCTGCGGCTGGCGGAAGCGAAGTTCATCAGCCGCTGCGCCGCGGCCTGCATCGACACCAGCGGCGGGCTTATCGATTCCGCCTGGCAGCTGCGCACGCAGAATCCTTTGACGCGCTTTGAGCTGGACCTGGAGCGGATCCCGCTGGCCGTCGGCGTAGCCGCCGCCGCGGGAAATCTCGGCGTTGCCGCCGAAACTTTCCTGCTGGGCGGTGCGGGCGAATATGAACTGTTGTTCGCGCTGCCGGAGGGCGCGCATCCGGCGCAGGCGCGCAAGCTCGCCGGGATGGGCGCCGTACGGATAGGAACGGCGCGCCGGTCCGCTGCGCCGGGACTGTTCTTTAACCGCGGCGGGCGGCCGCTGTCCGAAATGAAAGCCCCGGCGCCCTGCCCCCGCTCCGCTAAAACGCTGGCGGCCTACATGCGCGCCGTGATGGCGGTTTCAAACAAGCTGTTCGGCGGGGGGAGCAAATGAACTCCGTACTGGGGCAGCCGCTGCAGCTGAAGAACATAACGCTGAAGAACAGGTTCGTCCGCTCCGCCACCTACGAGGGAGGCGGCGACGCCGGCGGAGTGCCGCAGCCCCGGCTGGCGGAACTTTACGCGCGGCTGGCCGCCGGCGGGACCGGTACGATAATTACCGGCTTCGCGTTCATTTCGCGGGAAGGCCGCGCCATGCAGCCGCGCCAGTGCGGCATCGATGCCGGCGACAAGATCGCCCCGTGGCGGGCTGTCGTTGCCGCCGCGAAAGCGGCAGAGCCCGGTGTTAAACTTATAATGCAGCTGGCGCATACCGGCCGGCAGACGCGCAGCGCCGTTACCGGCGTGCCGGCGGTCGGCGCCTCGGCCCGGAAATGCACCTATTTCAGGCAGGCTGTCCGCGCCCTCGAAGAGGAAGGGATACTGCGCATTATCGGCGAATTTGCCGCTGCCGCCGCCCGCGCGCGGGAGGCCGGCTTCGACGGCGTGCAGGTGCACGCCGCGCACGGCTACCTAATCCACCAGTTCCTGTCCCCCTGGACGAATACGCGCTCCGACCGCTGGGCGGAGCGCGGATTATTCCTGGAGGAAATAATACGCGCCGTAAAAATGCGCTGCGGCGAAAGTTTCCCTGTATTCGTGAAGCTCAGCGCCGCGGACGATAATAGCCCCGGCCTGCGGCTGGCGGACACGGCCAATACCGTGAGAAAGTTGGAGGCCCTCGGTGTGGAAGCCTGCGAGCTCAGCTACGGCACCATGGAATACGCGCTCAATATCATCAGGGGCGCCTGCCCGGTAGATACGGCGCTGGCGGTAAACCCGCTTTTCAACCGTCTGCCGGCTTCTCTGCGGCCGCTGTGGAAATTCTTTTTCCTGAAAAGTTACCTGCGCCGCTTGCTGCCTTTCGAAGAAAATTATAACCTGGCCGCCGCTCTGGAAATTAAAAAGAGCACGGCGCTGCCCCTTATCACGGTGGGGGGGCTGCGCTCCGCCCGCGCGATGGAGGCCTGCGTGGCGCAGCACGGGCTGGCCGCGGTAAGCCTGTGCCGGCCCCTGGTCTGCGAGCCGGACCTGCCGCGCAGGATCCTGGAGGGCTCCGCCGGACGTTCTGAATGCACGCAGTGCAATCTTTGCACCGTTTATTGCGACAGCGCAGCCCCGCTCAAATGTTACGGGAGGAATGACCATGCCGCAGCCGGATGAAAAAGAAGAAGTGTTCGAGGATTTCGCCCCCGGCGGCAACGCCGACATTTTCGCCAAGGTGTCCGCGCTGAGCGGCAGCATCGGGAGCAATCCGCACTTCCAGGATTACGAACTGGCCCTGGGCGTGCAGATGCTGGGGCCGGCTTCCAGCAGAACAGCCATCAGGGAGGCGGACGGCCGGACCCACGAGGCCATCATGCTCGGTTCGAATTCTTACCTGAACCTGACCACGCACCCGGCGGTGGTGGCCGCCAGCAAAGCCGCCTGCGACAAGTATGGCTACGGCATGGGCGCCGTGTCCCTTTACGCCGGCACCAGCGACCTGCACAAGCGGCTGGAAAAAATGATCGCCGGATTCCACGGGGCGGAGGACGCCATCCTGTTCCCCTGCGGCTACTCCGCTAACATCGGCATTATTTCAGCGCTGTGCGGTCCCGGCGACGTGATCATAAATGACGCCAGCAACCACGCCTCCATCTTCGACGGCTCGGCGCTGTCCGGCGCGGACCTGAAGATCTACCTGCACAATAATATGTCCCACCTGGAAAGGACGCTGAAGCGCCTGCCGGCCGGGCAAAAAGGCAGGCTGATAATTACCGACGGCGTTTTTTCAATGGCCGGCGACCTGGCCCCGCTGGACCGGATAACGGAGCTGGCGCGGCGCTACGGCGCGCGCGTGATGGTGGACGACGCCCACGGCCTCGGCATTGTGGGGCCGACGGGGCGGGGCACGGCGGAAAAATTCGCGGTCATGGACAAGATAGACATCAACGCCGGGATGCTGAGCAAGTCCCCCGGCGGGCTGGGCGGCTACTGCGCCGGCGGCAGGGACCTGGTACGCTACCTGCGCTATTACGCGCGCACCTATTTCTTTTCCACCAGCCTGCCGCCTTCGGTGGTGGCCGGTCTTATCGAAGTATTCAGGCTTTTAGGCGCCGACCAGGCGGGGCGGGACAGGCTGTGGCTCAATGTCAACGCCCTGCTGGGCGGGCTGAAGGCGCTGGGCTTCAATACCGGCGCTACCGGGTCCGCTATCATCCCGGTGATAATAGGCGACGAATATAAAATGCTCGCCCTGTGCAACGCCCTGCGGGAGCGCGGCGTTTACACCAACGTGGTCACCTATCCCGCCGTGCGCCGCAAAGAGTGCCGCCTGCGCCTCTGCGTAGTAAATACGCTGACAGAATCTGACATCCGCGCCGTTTTAACGGTATTCGCGGAACTGGGCCGGAAGTACGGGCTGATCCCATGAAAAAAGTCTTCATCACCGGCGCGGCGGGTTTTATCGGCGGCTATGTCGTAAAGGAATTCGTCGGGCAAGGCTGGCATGTCATCGCCATGGTCCACCGCAATAATTCACCGGAGCTGGAGGCCCTCGCCAGGTCGGGGTCCGTCACTATTCTGCGGGGCGACGCCGCCGATCTCAATTCGCTGCAGAAAGCCGCGCTGGCCGCGGCAGAGGGCGGCGCGCCTGAGGCGGTGGTGCACTGCGCCGGGCGGGCTTCGGACGTCGGCCGCGATATCGAGTTCCGCCGTGCCAACTTCGAGCCCGTAAAGAATTTAACGGAGCTGGCGCTGGAGCTCAACCTCGGGCGCCTGGTCTTTATCTCCACCACCGACGTCTACGGCATGCGGGATTTTAACCATGAGACTGAGGAGCAGCTGCCCGCGGCGGACAATACAGGCAACTCCTATCCCGCCTACAAGATAGCGGCGGAAGACTGGCTCAGGGCGCATCTGCCGCCGGAGCGGTTCGCCATCATCAGGCCCGCCGCCGTCTGGGGCAAAGGCGACAGGACCTTTGCGCCGCGGATCCTGGCCTATTTGAAAAACGCGCCGTGCATCGTTCACTTCGGCAAATGGGGCGGCAGGAACCGCTGGCCCCTGGCCCATGTGCGCAATGTCGCCGCCGCGGCTTTCCTGGCCGCCACGCGGCCCGAAGCG
>DAOPZW010000131.1:0-8481 GCA_035353595.1 Elusimicrobiales bacterium
CGAGTTGGCGGAAGCCGAGAAAGTGCGCGGCAAGATGCTGCTGGTGATGGGAGGGCCGCGCGTCAACAACAAGCTGGCCAAGGAGCTGGGCTACGACGCCGGCTTCGGCACCGGCACTTACGCCGAGCACGTGGCGACTTTCGTGGTGAAGAAACTGCAGGAGAGGCTGGCGAACGCGAAGTAGGGCAAAGCCCGGCGGCGGACATGGGGACCGGAACGCGAAGCAGCAGGTTAGACGCCGCACGCGACAGACACGGTGACCGGAACGCAAAACGCGCTCGGCCACACCGTGGCCTCGCTCATCGTTCGGGCTCGGCGCTTACGCAAGCCTCGCCCTCACGAAGGTTTTGCTTATCCGGTCACCGTGTCCGTCGCGCGAGCGGTCAACAATTTTGATGTTAACAAAAAGGAGCATATAAAATGGCTGAACATCTTAAACTGGACAATTCGGAAAGGCTATACAAGGAAGCGCAGGAACTGATCCCCGGCGGCATGATGGGCATACGCCGCCCTTACAACTTCGTGCCGGGCGAATACCCCATCTTCTTCGACACCGCCAAGGGCGGCAAGGTGACCGACGCGGACGGCAACGAGTACCTGGATATGCTGTGCGCCTACGGCCCCATCATCATCGGCCACCGCGAACGCGAGATCGACGCCGCCGTGATCAGGCAGATCAAGGAAAAAGGCTTCTGCATGTCCATCGTGCAGGAAGTCCAGAACACCCTGGCGAAAAAGGTTATCTCGCTGGTGCCGTCGGCGGAGAAAGTGGTCTTCACGAAGACCGGCTCTGACTCGACCACGCTGGCCACCCGCATAGCGCGCGCTTTCACCGGCAAAGCCAAGATAATCCGCTGCGGCTACCACGGCTGGGCTGACTGGTGCGTGGAAGGCAAGGGCGGCGTACTGCCCAAGACCTATGAGGACACCCTCGAGTTCGAATACAACAACCTGCAGCAGCTGGAAGACCTGCTGAAAGCCAACCCGGGCCAGGTGGCCGGGATCATAGTCACCCCGATCGGCCACCCCAACGCGCACGAAGTGCAGATGCCCAAGCCCGGCTTCCTCGAGGGCATTAAGAAGCTGGCCGAAGCGCACGGCACCGTGCTGATCTTTGACGAGATCCGCACCGGCTTCCGCGTCAGCCTGGGCGGAGCGCAGAAGCTCTTCGGCGTAACCCCGCATATGTCCGTGTTCGGCAAAGCCATGGCCAACGGCTACGAGATAAGCATGGTGGCCGGCCGCAAGGACATCATGGACGTGCTGATAAGCAAGGCCTTTGTCAGCTCCACCTACTTCAACAATACGCTGCCCATGGTGGCCTCGCTCAAGACCATAGAACTGCTGGAACGCGACAACATGCTGGACGTCATCGCAAAGCGCGGCCACGCTTTCTGCAAAAAGGTGCGCAAACACGTGAAAGCCAGCGGAGTGCCCTGCACCTTCACCGGCGAACCCTGGATGCCGTACATCACCTTCGACAAGGACGAGACGGGCCGCTATAAAAAGCTGCGCGTCGCATTCTACACCCAGCTGATACGGCGCAAGGTGTTCCTGCAGCCCTATCACCACGGCTACGTGGCCTACAGGCATTCCGCCAAGGACCTGAATTACGCGGCCGACATGATAGCGGAGTCCCTGGAAGAAGCGAAAAAAATATAAGTGAGATCCCTGACCGGTCATTTAAATTAAGGAGATATTATAATGAAAGAAGTGTTTATAATCGACGGAGTAAGGACGGCGATAGGCAGTTTCGGGGGAACGCTGGCTAATCATTCCAGCGTCGAGCTCGGGAAGATAGTGCTCTCGGAGCTTATCAAGCGCACCAAGGTCGAAGCCGGAGACGTGGACGAAGTCATCCTCGGCAATATCCTGCAGACGGCGCAGGGGCAGAACATAGCCCGCCAGGTGGCCATCGGCGCGGGCCTGCCCAAAGAAAAGACCGCCCTGACCATCAACATGGTCTGCGGCTCCGGCCTCCGGGCGGTAGCCCTGGCCGCGCAGGCGATCAAGGCTGAAGATTCCGGGCTGATCGTAGCGGGGGGGACGGAATCCATGTCCAACGCCCCGTACGCGCTGAAGAGCGCCCGCTTCGGCTACAAGATGGGCAACGGCGAGCTCATAGACACGATGATCACCGACGGGCTGTGGGACATTTTCAACAATTACCACATGGGCGTCACCGCCGAGAACATTGCCGCGAAGTACGGCATCACCCGCGAAGAACAGGACAAGTTCTCCGTGGCATCGCAGAACAAGGCCGAGAAAGCCACCAAAGAAGGGAAATTCAGCGGCGAAATAGTGCCCGTAGTTATCCCGCAGAAAAAAGGCGACCCGGTGGTCTTCGACAAGGACGAGTTCATAAAGCCCGGGGCCACGCTGGAGAAGGTGGCCAAGCTGCGCCCGGCCTTCAAGAAAGACGGCACGGTCACCGCGGCCAACGCCTCGGGCATCAACGACGGCGCCGCGGCGCTGCTTGTATCTTCGGCCGAGATGGTGAAAAAATACGGCTGGCAGCCGGCGGCCCGAATAGTTTCCTACGGCTGGCACGGCACCGATCCCGCCCTCATGGGCATCGGCCCGGTGGAAGCCGTGCGCCTGGCGCTGAAAAAGGCCGGCTGGAAAATAGCTGACCTCGAACTCATCGAAGCCAACGAAGCCTTCGCCGTACAGTCGCTGGCGGTGGCCAAAGAACTGGAGTTCAACCCCGCGATCGTCAACGTTAACGGCGGCGCCATAGCGCTGGGCCACCCGATAGGGGCCAGCGGCGCCCGGATACTCACGACCTTGCTCGCCGAGATGAAACGCCGCAATGTCCATAAGGGGCTGGCCACGCTGTGCATCGGCGGCGGAATGGGCGTGGCGATGTGCGTGGAGCGCTGATTGAGCTACGCGCGCGCGGTTCCTTTATCCGGCCCCGGGAGTTTTCTCCCCGGGGCCGGATCGTTGCTTTTACCTGCCGCCAGGGGGCCTGAGCTATGAAAAGAACACTGCCGACTTTCGACCACCTGGCGACCCGGAGCCTGGCCACGCTGCGCCTTGCCGCCGACAAATTCATCCAGATCGACGGAGAGCAGCGAGCCTCCGCTTTCGCGTACAACGCTTTTTTCGCGATGTTCCCGCTGATCCTGCTCACTGTTTCCATCGCTTCGATGTTCGTGCAGCGCGCTGCGGCGGGCAACGCCGTTATCAATTTTGCGCATAAATACATACCGCTCACAGGGGAAATGCAGGGATACATCTTCTCTACGGTGACAAACGTGGTCAGGGCCAGGGGCAAGGCGGGCAGCCTGGCTTTCGTCATGCTTATCTGGGCGGCGTCGCAATTCTTCACTACCATCACCCAGGCGACCAACCGCGCCTGGGGGACGCAGGGCCGCAGATGGTGGCACAACCCGCTGCGCGACCTGGGCCTGCTGACGCTCATGCTGACGGCGGCGCTGATCGGCATCGCCGTCCCGATAGTGGGGGAGATGGCGCGCGGAGTTTTATATAAGGTGTATTTCTTCCCTTGGGCCTACAGTCTGTGGATCTTTTTTGTGCCGTGGCTGGTCCTTTTCTTCAGCCTGGCCCTGTTCTACCGGTTCGCGCCGCACCGGCCCACCAGGTTTTCCGAGGTCTGGTTTTCGGCTTTTTGCGCGACGTGGCTGCTTTACCTGGCGCAGAGCCTGTTCCTGTTCTACCTGAGGAATTCCACGATGTTCAACGCGGTCTACGGCACGTTCGGCGCCATCATCGCGCTGATGCTCTGGATCTACCTGTCCGGAGTTATCTTTATTTTCTGCGCCTGCCTGGGCGCCGCTCAGTCGGCCACCGCGGTTCACCAAAACGGCTGAGAGCCGCCGCAAAAGCCCGATCAAAGATTGCCGGGTATAAATGCCCGGCATTTTTTGATATACTTTTTAAGAAGCGTTACGCACCACGCGCGACTTCCGGCAGCCCGACAAGGCTTTAGCGCTGAGCAGTGCAATCCCCGCCGAGCCAGCCCGCCGCGCACGATACAAACCGGAGGTTCTATGCCGAAGATGGAAGTGGACGTAGATAAATGCAAGGGCTGCTATCTGTGTATACAGGTCTGCCCTAAAAAGTGCATCGAGAAATCCGATAAATTCTCCAAGACCGGTTACTACCCGGCCATGGACTCCAAGGAAGGCTGCTGTATAGCGTGCCAGAGCTGCGCCCGCATCTGCCCCGACCTTGCCATCAGGGTTTATAAATAAGGAGGAACACCATGGCCGAAAAAAAACTTACAAAAGGCAATGAAGCCCTCGCGGAAGGCGCGGTACGCGCCGGCTGCCGCTTCTTCGCCGGTTACCCGATAACCCCGCAGAACGAAGTTCCGGAATATATGTCCTGGCGCCTGCCGCAGGTGGGCGGAGCGTTCGTGCAGTCCGAGAGCGAAGTCTCGGCGATAAACATGGTCTACGGCGCGGCCTCCACCGGCGTGCGCTGCATGACCTCCTCCTCCAGCCCCGGCATGAGCCTCAAGCAGGAAGGCATCTCTTACGCGGCCGGCGCGGACCTGCCCATCTTCATCGGCAGCGTTATGCGCGGCGGGCCGGGCCTGGGCAACATAGCCGGCGCCCAGGGCGATTACTGGCAGGCCACCCGCGGCGGCGGCCACGGCGATTACCGCACTTTCGTGATGGCGCCCAACGGCGCCAACGAGATGGGCAACTTCCCGCACAAATGCTTTGAGGTCAGTTTCAAGTACCGCATCCCGTCCATGGTGCTGGCCGACGGCATCATCGGCCAGATGATGGAGCCGGTGGAATTCACCAATCCTGAACTGGACCCCAAATCCTTCCCCGATCAGAAATGGGCGCTGGGCGTCAACGGCGGCCGCGAGAAGCGCATCGTAAAATCCTACGACCTGCGCGAAGGCTACCTGGAAATCATGGTCAACGAGCGCGTCAAGCGCTACAGGCAGATCGAAGAGAACGAGGTCCTGTACGAGGAGAAAATGCTGGCCGACGCCGACATAGCCCTAGTGGCTTACGGCATTTCCGCCCGCGTTTCCGTAGCGGCCATGAAGCTGGCGCGCGAGAAGGGCCTGAAAGTAGGCCTGCTGCGCCCGATCACCCTGTGGCCTTTCCCGAAAGCCCGGCTGGTGGAACTCTCCAAACGCATAAAGAAATTCGTGGTGGTGGAGATGAGCTTGGGGCAGATGGTGGAAGACGTACAGCTGGCCCTGAACGGCCGGTCGGACATTTTCCTGCACGCCAGGCCCGGCGCAGCCATGCTGACCGCCGAAGAAGTTTGCAAGACTCTGGAGAATGTCTCCAAAAAGGGGGCCAAAGAATATGCAGCTGCTAAATAAGAGACCCGAATCGCTTCTCGACGTGAAAATGCACTACTGCCCCGGCTGCGGCCACGGCATCATCCACCGCCTGGTGGCGGAAGTGATGGACGAACTGGGCATACGGAGCCGCACGATAGGAGTGGCCCCGGTAGGCTGCGCGGTGTTCGCCGACACCTACTTCAACTGCGACATGATCCAGGGCCCGCACGGCCGCGGCCCCGCCGAAGCCACCGGCATCAAGCGCGCCAAACCCGGAGCCATCGTGTTCTCCTACCAGGGGGACGGCGACCTGGCCTCGATAGGCATGGCGGAGATCGTGCACGCCGCCATACGCTCCGAGAACATAACGGTGATCTTCGTCAACAACGCCATCTACGGCATGACCGGCGGCCAGATGGCGCCGACCACGCTGATCGGCCAGAAAGCCACCACCTGCGTGGAAGGCCGCACCGCCAAGCAGGCCGGCTATCCCATAAAGATGAGCGAGCTGCTGGCCACCATAGACGGCGCCACCTACCTGGAGCGCACCACCGTGCACAACGCCCCGGGCGTGCTGAAAACCAAGAACGCCATAAAGAAGGCTTTCCAGAACCAGATAGACGGGAAAGGCTTCTCGCTGGTGGAAATACTCAGCATGTGCCCGACCAACTGGGGCACCAGGCTGGACAATCCCTCCGAAGCCACCAGGTTCGTGGCCGAAGGCATGCTGCCCGTGTTCCCGCTGGGCGTCTACAAGGACGCCTGCGCGGCCGACAAGAAATAACGGAGGACTTTAAAATGTACCAAGGCATAAAGATATCCGGTTTCGGCGGGCAGGGAGTGATCTCCGCCGGCTACCTGCTGGCCCAGGCCGGCATGATGGAGGGGAAGGAGGTCAGCTTCTTCCCGGCCTACGGCGCCGAGATGCGCGGCGGCACGGCCAACTGCTCGGTGGTGGTGGCCTCCGAAGAGGTCTCCACCCCGATAGTTACGACGCCCGACACGGCCATAGTGCTCAACGAGCCGTCGCTGTCGAAGTTCGAGCCCACGGTGAAGCCCGGCGGCCTGCTGATAATCAACAGCTCGCTGATACACTCAAAAGCCACGCGCACCGACATAAAGGTGCTCTACGTGCCCTGCAACGAGATAGCGGGGGAACTGGGCAACGCGAAAGCGATGAACATGGTGGCCCTGGGGGCCTTCATTTCCGCCACCGGCGCCATTACCATAGACGCCATAGCCAGGGCGCTGCCCAAGGTTTACAAGAAGCTCAAGCCCGAAGTGATAGAGCTGAACATGAAAGCCTTAAAACGCGGCGCTGCGATCAAGCTGAACTGAACCAGGCCGGAGCACAGGAAAAGGGCCCGGGAAACCGGGCCCTTTGTCTTTGCCAAAGCGGGCCGGCCCGGTTAATTTATACAATACCTGTATGCACGGACATGGCGGCGACGACGGGCAGGACCCGAAAGAGAAGATAAATTACCAGGCCACCTTCCGCCTGCTCTCCGGACTTATGGCGCCGGAGCGGCGCGGCTTCCTGGCGGCTTTCGCCTGGCTGATATTATCCACCGCCCTGAACCTCCTCTCGCCCATCATCGCCAAGCACATAATAGACGTCACCATTCCGTCCGGGAACGTCCGCCTGCTTGTGCTCTTCTCGGGCGCGATGCTGCTCAATTCCCTGCTGTTCATGGGCTTCAACTACCTGCTGCAGATGCGCCTGGTGCGCACGGGCCAGCAGATAATGACCAGCCTTAAAAAGCGCATGCTCGCCCATATGCTGGCGCTGGACCTGCCTTTTTACGCCGAGTTCCCCGTAGGACGCCTCACCGCCAGGGTGCAGGCCGACACTTCGAGCCTCTACGAACTTTTCACCGAAACCACGGTAACCATCTTCCGGGACCTGCTGATGTTCCTCGTCACCTTCGGCGTGATGTTCTATTTCAGCCCGCGCCTGACGCTGATACTCTCCTCGGTCTTCCCTTTGGTGCTGGCTATCAGCTTCATCTTCCTGAGAAAAAGCACCACGCTGTTCGTTACCGTAAGGAAACTGGCCAGCGAGATCACCGGCTTCCTGACCGAACACATCAACGCTATAGCCCTGCTGCAGGCCTTCAACCGGCAGCAGCAGACGGCCGAAAAACTGGACGTCATAAATAAAAAGAAGTTCGACGCGGAACTGCGCGGCGAATTCATGATGATCATCTTCTTCCTCAGCGTAGTGCTGCTGAGCCCCGTCTCCATTGCCATAATACTGGGGGTGGGCGGCGGCTGGGCGATCGACCATACCATCAGCATAGGCACGCTGGTAATGTTCATATTGTATATAGACAAGCTGTTCGAGCCCGTCTTCCGGCTGTCCGAACATATCAGTATCATACAGCGCTCCTTCGCCGCCGGGCACCGCATACACCGCATCCTTGAGCGCCGCCCCGCCATTGTGGACAGCCCCGCCCCGCACTACATCCGCTCCATACACGAGGGCATCGAGTTCAGGAACGTCTGGATGCGCTACGCCGACGACGCGCCCTGGATACTCAGGGATATTTCCTTTAAGCTGCCCAAAGGCGGCAGCCTGGCGATAGTGGGAGAGACCGGCGGAGGAAAGACCACGGTCACGAACCTGTTGTTCAAGTTCTACAACGCCCAGAAAGGGAAAATACTCATCGACGGCGTGGACCTTTCCGACATCAGCCTGAAATCCCTGCGCAGCGCCATCGGGCTGGTGCACCAGGACATCTATCTTTTCCCGGGCACCATAATGCAGAACCTCAAGCTGATGGACGAAACCATCCCGGACTCGATGGTGCACGACGCAATTAAGACCATCGGACTCGAATCATTTTTCAAGCGCCACAGCATGGACAAGCTGATCGTGGAGAAGGGCGTGAACCTCTCCGCCGGGGAAAAACAAGTTATTTCGCTGGTGCGCGCTATGACGCTCAACCAGGAGGTGCTGGTGCTCGACGAGGCGACTTCGCACATCGATCCCTATACCGAGCGCCTGATAAATACCGCCATGCAGCGCCTGCTGAAACAGAAGACGATGATAGTGATAGCCCACCGGCTGTCCACCATCCGGCACGCCGACAATATCCTGCTGGTGTCGGAAGGGGAAATAAAGGAAAGCGGCACGCACGAACATCTGCTCAAAAAATGCGGTATCTATTCCAAGTACTATAAACTCCAGTTCGGCGAGG
>DAOPZW010000132.1:0-8397 GCA_035353595.1 Elusimicrobiales bacterium
GAAGTGGATGCGGATGCCGTAAAAAGCGGTGACCAAAGCCGTCGCGAACTGCACGGCGAACTTGGTCTTTACGCCCAGCCCGCCGGGCTTGAGCAGGTCGTCGGCCAGCCCCAGCAGGAACAGCACCGCGCCGCCTATCATGATAACGCGCAGGTCCCGGAGCGTCCCGGTCGGGAAAGAAGTGTAAAAACGCATGACCAGCAGCGTAACGGAAAAAGACAGGAAGATAGCGGCCCCGCCGAACAGCGGGGTGGGGACCTTATGGGTCTTGATATGCGTAGGCTTGTCCAAGTGCCCGAGTTTTATAGCCAGCCTGCGCAGCAGCGGGGTGAGGCCCAGCGAAAGGACCAGCGGGAGCAGGAAAGCGATGAGGTAGAGGCGGAAATTTTCCAGCAGGTCCGTCATGATTTTTTCAGCAGCGCGGCTATCTCCGCCAGGCTTTGCTCCGCCGGCGGCAGGCCGTGGCCCAGCGCTTTGACCAGTTTTTCCGTCTTCAGCCCGGCGTTGAGCGGCCTCGGGGCGGACTGCCCCAGTTCTGCGGTGAGCCGCGGCACAAGGAAAGCCGGGCTGAAACCGAAAGCCGCGCAGGCTTTTAAAGCGAAAGCGTAGCGGTCCATGAGGTCCGGGCCGACGACGTTATAGATCCCGCCGGCGCCTTTAAGAGCGAGGTCCAGGATCGCGGTCCCCAGCGCGGGAGCGTAGGTGGGATTCGAGAACTGGTCTTTAGGAACGCTCATAGCTTTGCCGGCCCGGGCGTTGGCGATGAGCTGCATGATAAAATTCACGGAAGTCGCGCTGTAGCTGTAAACTACGGTAGTCCTTATGACCAGCGCGTCAGCGATAGCCAGGACGGCCTGTTCCCCCTCGAGCTTGGTGCGGCCGTAAACGCTTACGGGGTTGACGGGGTCCTCCTCGCCGTAAGGGCCGGCCTTGCCGTCAAAGACGTATTCGGTGGAAAGATAGACCAGCCGGGCGCCGGCCGCGCGGCATTCTTCGGCTACCAGCGCAGGGCCGGCGGCGTTCACGCGGCGCGCCAGCTCCGGGTCGCGCTCGCAGCCGTCCACGTAAGTCATAGCGGAACACAAAAAAACTACGCCGGGCCTGGCAGCCGCAAAAACATCCTTCAGCGCGGCCGGGGCGGCCAGGTCCAGATGCAGCTTTTCCCCGCCCACGCCGGCGCCGGCGGTTTCGAGCCCCCTTGCGGCGCACTGCGCGGCAAGGATCCCGCCTATCTGCCCGGAAGAGCCTATGACCAGAGCTTTCATGGCCTGGCGCTCCCGCCGGAAAGGGTAAGGCGCAGCCACAGGATCTTAAGCACCCCTTTAACGGCGTCCTTGTAATTTATTTTTTTTCCGTCCGCCCGGGAACGGGAAGCATAGACGATCGGGACTTCCTTAAACCGCAGGCCACGGGCCGCTGTCTTGCAGGAGATCTCGGCCTCGATCTCAAAACCGGAGGAAACCAGGTCCATAGCTTTCAGCAGCGGCGCGCGGAAAGCCTTGTAGCAGGTATAAGAATCCGTCATGGCCGCGCCGAAGAGCAGGTTTATCAGGAAGGTGAGGAACTGGTTGCCCCACAGGTAAACGATATTGAAGGGCTTGGCCTCGCCCGAGATCAGCAGCCGGGAACCGTATACCGCGTCTGCCAGGCCGTCCTCTATGGGTTTTACTATGGCGGGAATATAGGCCGGGTCATATTCCAGGTCGGCGTCCTGCACGATTATAATATCCCCCGCGGCGGCTTTGAACCCGGTGATCAGCGCCCCGCCTTTGCCGGTATTGCGGGGATGCTTTATGAATTTGACGAAAGGGAACTCCCCGGCGGCCAGGGCCCCGTCCAGCCATTCGCGCGTGCCGTCCGCCGAGCCGTCGTCCACTACGACCACTTCTTTTTCAAGAGGCACGGCCGCCAATGCCTTCAACACGGAAGGCAGGGTGCGCATCTCGTTGTAAGAAGGCACGATTATGCTGGTCTTCATCAGAGGAATTATAACAAATAAGGGAAACCGGAACCGCCGGCGGGGAGGTCCGCGCCGGCTCAGGCCTGTTCCAGCCGCGCCGCCAGTTCTTCAGGCAGGATAAGCAGCACCTCGCCGCCGCTGGCGGCGGCCTGGCACTGTACGGTGATAGCCGCCGTAACTATGCGGAAATTCCGGCGCGGGTCCAGGTAAGCGCCCAGCCCGTTTGAGATATGCGCCGCGTCGCCCTTCAGCAGCATCGGCACCGAGGGGATAGCGCTTTTTCTTAAAGCGTTCTGCATGTAATTTATGACCGAATTAAGGATGATGTTCCCCAGCTCCAGCAGCATGACTTCGTCGAACTGCGGGATGCCGGCGGCCTCCGCCAGGGATTCCCCCAGGAAACACTTGGAAATGTGAGGCACGTCCGCGGGGTCGAAGAACATCAGCGAGGTGAACGGCAGCCCGCTTTCCACGTGGATAAAAACGGCGGTCGCCGAAGGGCTCCGGAACTTATGCCGCCCGACCGCGTCGGCGAGCGAGCCGCCGGCGATACCGATCCCGGCCAGTTTCCACGTCCCGCCTGAAACCTTTGAAACCCTGTGCAGGCAGGTTTCAAGGCTCGAGACGGCCAGCCGCTCCAATATGCCGGTTTCCTGGTTGCTCATAGCATCAAAGACGTTTCAGCGCTTTCTCCAGATCGCCGTATGCGAACGGCTTATAAATTATTCCCGCGGCGCCCTTGTTATACAGTTCTTTGGTGACCTCATCCTGTTCTACGGCCGTGACAAGGATGACCTTAGCGGCAGGATCTATCTTCCGGATCTCTTCCAGCGCCGCGATGCCGGATTTCCCCGGCATGATAATATCCAGGAACACCACGTCGGGCCGCAGTTCGGCGAAAGCCTTCACCGCGCCGTCGCCGTCGCCGGCCTCCCCCACAACTTCGTGGCCGGTCCGCTCCAGGATGATCCTTATCATGCTCCTGGTCCCCGCATTGTCGTCTACGATCAGCACTTTCATAAAACCCCCGTCCGCTTATCCGCTCAGCCTGGTAAAATCGCGCCGGCTGTCCGCACGCCGGCTAAGCATAGCCTAACAATCCTCCGTAGAATTGTCAAGGCGGGGCCCGCTTTGCGGCGCGGACCTGTGCCTTGCCTGCCGCCCGGCGCTTCGCCCGGGATTGCCCCGCGCGGCCTGCGCGTCGCGCCGGGCGGCTGCCTCCGCCGCGGCCGGCTCAAGTTTTAAGACGCCGGCAAGATAAGCGCCGGCCAGCTCCCGCAGGCGGGCGCGTGCGATAGCGTGGGTGGCGCCGGTGCGCGCGTAAAGCCAGTCGCTGAACGCCAGGAAGCCGGCGAAGGGAGAAGCGCCGCCGCGGAGCAGCCGCGCGGTTTCCGGAAATACGCCGCTGTTGGCGAACAGGTCCCAGTAGCGGGCGAAACGGCGCAGCCGCTGCATGGTGAAAAAATCCAGCAGGCCGCTGCGGCGCAGTTCATAAGGCGCATACGGGCTGTAAACCATGCCCCATTCAGCGTCGTGGCGCGCGATGGGCGCGCCGCGCAGGCGTTTGAGTATCCCCACCTGGATCTCCTGCGGGCCCAGCGCCGCCAGGCGGTCGAAGCCGGCGGCGAAACTTTCCAGGCTTTCCCCCGGCAGCCCGGCGATAAGGTCGGCGTGCAGGTGCGCGCCGGTGTCGCGCCGCAGGCGCAGCAGATTCTTTTCCGCGGCGGCGTTGTCCTGCCGCCGGCCGACGCGCGCGGCCACGTCCCCGTTAAAGGTCTGGACGCCAGCTTCCAGCTGCAGCGAGCCGGCGGGGAATTTCTGCAGCAGCAGGAAAAGCTCTTCCGGCAGCCGGTCCGGAACTATTTCAAAATGCAGGAAAAGCCCCGGCCGGTACCGCTCCAGGAAGAAATTTAAAATAGCCGCGGCGCGCGCCGTGTCCAGGTTGAAAGTCCGGTCCGTGAATTTGAAGCGCAGCGCTCCGCGCTCCAGCAGCTTTTCCCACGCCGGGAACAGCCGTTCAAGCGGGAAACAGCGCACCGCGGCGTCCAGCGCCGACAGGCAGAACTCGCAGCCGAAAGGGCAGCCCCGGGCGGCCTCGGCGTAGAGCACCCGGCCCGTGATATCGGCGGCGCCGTACAGGCTGTAAGGAAGTTCGACAAGGGAAAGGTCCGGCGGGGCGGCGGCGATCACCTTTTGCTCCGGCCGCGCGCCGGACAGCAGGCTGCGGCATAACCGGGCGAATTCCAGGTCCCCTTCGCCGGTTATCACATGGTCAGCGAATTGAAAGATTTCCTGAGCCCGGGTTTCATGGCTGATCTCCGGCCCGCCGAGAACGATGATCAATTCCGGGCGCAGCCGCTTCAGTTCGGCCGCCAGCCGCAGGCACTCCGCGGCGTTCCAGACATAGACCCCGATGCCCACGAGGCGCGGCTCGAGCTTAAGAACAGCCTCGACAGCCTCGGGCGTCCTGACCCCGGCCGTGAACTCCAGCAGGCCGGCCCGCGGCACGAGTTCCCCGAGGTTGGCCAGCAGGCAGCGCAGCCCCATGGAGCAGTGCTCATAGCGCGCGTTAAAAGTGGTCAGCACTATTTCGGGCATAAGGCTTTAAGACTTGCGCTTTTACCGCGCTTAAAAAGAAGAAAGCCGGACTCAAGCCCGGCTTCTCCCCGCTGATCCCCGCCGCTTAACTGCGGAGCTTGGCGCCGAAGTTTTTGGAGAGCTTCTCCAGGATAGCCGCCATCCGGGCACCGACCTCGGCGTCCGTCAGCGTACCCGCCAGCGACGAAAAGATGAACCGCACCGTAAGGCTCTTAAAGCCCGCCGGAATATTCTTGCCCCTGAACACGTCGATAAGCCGCGCCGAGGCCAGGTCCTGCACTCCGGAGAAAGCCCGCTCCATATCCGCCCATTCGTGCCGGTCCTCCAGCACCACCGAAAGGTCGCGCCAGTTCTGCGGGAAGGCCGACACCGCCTTGATCTTGGCTACCCGCTGCGAGAACTCCGGCTTCCAGCCCGCCGCCAGGCAGCCCAAGGGGATCTCGAAGTAAAAAATATTATCATCCTTGAAGTCGAAAGCCGCGGCCGCCGCGGGGGCCACCTTGCCCGCATAGCCCGCGCTGCCGCCGCCCAGCTTCAGCTCAAGGCAGTACCCGGACTGGAAATAGGCCGGGGCCTTTTTCGGCTTCTCGAACCGGAACCCGCCCTTGCCGGAGAACAGCCGGCTCATCATGCCCTTCAAATGGTAGAAATCGGCGGCGCCCTGCCCGCCCCGCCAGAAACCGCCCTCCGGGAACTCCCCGTACATCAGCCCGGCGCAGCTGACCGTTTCGGACTTGCCGCCCGCTGTGCGCGAGTAAACGGTGCCGGCCTCGAAGATCTGCACGGAATCGCGGCCACGGTTGAGATTATAGCGCAAAGTCTTGAGCAGGCCCGGCAGCATGGCCTGCCGCATGAACTGGAAATCGGAAGACAGCGGGTTCTTAAGCTGCACCGCGCCCTCGGGGTCCAGCCCGCAGGCTTTCATTTCTTTAGCGGACAGGAAATCGTAATTATAGACCTCGGAAAAGCCCAGCCCCGCCAGCGTATTTTTCATTTCCGCGGCAACCGCCCAGTGCGGGGTTACCGACGACGGCAGCATGGGCATCTTCGACGCCGCGGGAATAACGTCGTAGCCGATATAGCGCGCCACTTCCTCGGCCACGTCCCAGACCGATTCGATATCCTGCCGGTAGGACGGCACCGAGAAGCTCCACGGTTTTGAATCCTTGATCTCCGGCTGGAAGGCCCGGAGGCACGCGAAGATCTCGCTGTCGGCGATGCCGGTGCCCAGGATGGCGTTGACGCGCTCCGGCGCCACCTCTACCACCGGCGGCAGGTAACCGACCGGGCAGGAGGAAGAGACCTGCTCGAGCGTCGCGCCCGGCGCGGCGGCCAGGATAAGACCGGCGAAGCGGCGGGCGGCCTTCATGGTCAGCTCCGGGTCGGTGCCGCGCTCGAAACGGTAAGAGGATTCGCTCTTGAGGCCCGTGAGCTTGGAGGCCAGCCTCACGGTGGGCGGGTTGAAGCGCGCGGACTCTATAAGGATGGCGTCGGTGTGATCCGTAACGGCGGTCTCGAGGCCGCCCATAACGCCCGCCAAGGCCGCCGGAACGGAAGCGTCGGCGATGACCATCATGCCCGGGTCCAGCTTAAGGTCTTTATTATCCAGCGTCCTGAGCATTTCGCCCGGCATGGCGCGGCGCACGATTATCTTCGGGCCGGAAAGTTTTGAGATGTCGAAACAATGCGTGGGCTGGCCCAGTTCATACATCACATAATTGGAGCCGTCTATGAGCAGGTTGCCCTTGGGGTTGGAGCCCATGGCGCGCAGGCGCTCGGCCATCCAGTCGGGAGTTTTCGCGCCCTTCACGCCCTTTATAACAATGGCGTCGTACCTGGGACAAAGCTCGGGAACAAGGATCGTTACGGGAACTATGAGGCAATGCGCGTCGGCCTGCATGACCGCCGGCTCTTTGAGCTTGAGGCCGTAGAAGACGCAGAGCTCGCGCGCCAGCGCGTAATGCGAAAGGCAATGCGACTGGTTGGGCAGCATTTCCACTTCCAGCGTATAATCGGCTTTGGGGAACAGGGTGGCGGCGTCGGCGCCGACCGCGGCGGTGTCCGGCAGCACCAGGATGCCGGTATTGTCGTAGCCTTCAAACCCCAGCTCGGCCGCGGAGCAGATCATGCCCTCGGATTCCACGCCGCGTATCCTGGCTTTCTTCAGCTCGCCCTCGGAGAGGACGGCGCCCACTTTGGCGAAAGGGATCTTCTGGCCCACGGCTATATTCTTAGCGCCGCAGACCACGCGCATCGTGCCGGCGCCGTCGTGCACGTCCACCAGGGCCAGCTTGTCGGCGTTGGGGTGCTTGTCTATCTTCTCTATGCGGCCCACGCAGACGCCGGAGAAAGAAGCGCCGGTCTTCTTCAGTTCCTCCACCTTCAGGCCTATGCGGCCCAGCTTCGCCGCCAGGTCGGCCGGAGCCGGGGGATTCTCTATAAATTCGGACAGCCAGGAATAGATAATTCTCATGACTGCACCTGCTTCAGGATCCGTAGATCGTTCTCGTAGAGCATGCGCATGTCGCTGATGCCGTACAGCAGCATGGCGAAGCGCTCGATGCCCGCGCCGAAGGCGAAACCGCTCCATTTGGCGGGATCGTAATTGCACGCCTTAAGCACGTTCGGATGCACCACGCCGGCGCCCAACAGTTCCAGCCAGCCGGTGCCCTTGCACACGGGGCAGCGCACGGCCTCGGATTTGCCGCGGCAGAACACGCAGGAAACCTCCACCTCCGCGCCGGGCTCGACGAAAGGGAAATAGGAAGGCATGAAGCGCACCTTGGCGGAAGAGCCGAACAGGTCCTTCATGAAAGTTTCGAGCGTCCACTTCAGGTCGGCCATGCTGACGTGCCTGTCTATATAGAGGCCCTCTATCTGGTGGAAAGCGAAAGAATGGCTGGCGTCCACAGCTTCGGAGCGGAACACGCGGCCCGGAGCAATTATCCTGACCGGCGGCTCCTGGCTCTTCATCGTGCGGATCTGCACCGGGGAAGTGTGGGTGCGCAGCAACATATCCTTGCCGGAAGCGTCCTTCACGTCCACGTAGAAGGTGTCCTGCATGTCGCGCGCGGGATGGAAAGGCGGAAAGTTGAGCGCCTCGAAATTAAAATAATCCTCTTCTATCAGCGGCCCCTCGGCGATGGAGAAACCGAGCTTCGCGAAACACTCGGCCATGCGGTTGAGCGTTACGGTCAGCGGGTGCAGGCTGCCTTTGGGGAAGGGCCAGCCGGGCAGGGTCAGGTCCGGGCCGGCTTTTACGGCGGGCGCGGCCGCGCCGGGAACGGCTTTCAGCGCGTCGAGCTTGGCCGTCATCTCTTCTTTTACGGTATTGCCCAGGGCGCCCAGCGCCTTGCGCTCTTCCAGCGGAATGTCTTTGAGGTCCCTCAACAGGAGGGCCAGCTCGCCCTTGCGGCCCAGGAAGCGCAACTCCAGCGCTTCCGGGTTTTCAGCCGGCGTTTTACCTATAGAAATGGAAAAACCGTCCCGTATGGCGGACAGTTTTTCCTTCCACTTGGCTGCCGGAGCTGTATCGTTACCTTCCACGTGAGTGGCGAGGCCTATTTCGCGGTGCCGACGACTTTCGCGACGTTGCCGATAGCTTTGCGGGCTATAGCGGCCAGCTGCGTGAAGGACTTCGGATCGCGGATGGCTATCTCGGACAGCATCTTGCGGTTCAGGGTGATATTGGCCTTGTGGATGCCGTCCATGAACCTGCTGTAGGACATACCTTCTTCGCGGGCGGCGGCGTTGAGGCGGACGATCCACAGCTGGCGGACGTCGCCTTTTTTGTCGCGGCGGTGAATATAGGCGGTGGTGAGGGATTTCGCCACCTGCTG
>DAOPZW010000133.1:0-8320 GCA_035353595.1 Elusimicrobiales bacterium
CAGGAAACGGACGTGGACTGGGCCGACGTGATACTGGTGATGGAGAACCACCACTACGAGGCTTTGGCGGAAAAGTTCCCGCAGAGCATGCGCCGTATGCACCTGTTCCTGGATTATTGCAACGGCACCGACGGCGCCGGGCTGGAGGATCCGGCGGGGCGTAGCCGGGAAGTGTTCGACAAGGTTTTAACGGCCATAGCCGCGGGCGTAAAGAAGCTTGTGGCTGCGCGCGCCGGCTGAAACGCGCCCGGCTTAAAATAAAAAGCCCCCGGTGGTGCCGGGGGCTTTTTGTTGGTACTGGCGCTGCTTTTAGAACATGCCTTTTACTTCGAGGCCCACTACATTGTCTTTGTAGTCGTTGGTGCTGTAGTTGGAGCTGCGGTTCTTGTAGGTGTAACCTGCGCCGGCTTTCAGCCATTTCTGTATATTGTAATCCACGGTAAGCCTGGCATTGGTGTTGTGGTCGAAGCGCTTGGCCGCGGTGGCGGAAGAGCGCTCGGGGTACTGCACGGTCTCGAAGCTCATGCCTACGCCCACTTTGAACTTGTTCACTTCGCGCGAGGCGCTGATGTCGTTGAGCGTTGAGGTGTAGAAGCGGCTGTTGCCGAAGTTGGTTTCAACGTTGCCGCGCTTGCCGTAATAGATCACTTCGGTCTTTTCGAGGGGCTTCCACTGCAGCTGGCCGCTGTAGCCGGCGGTGGTGGCGTCGTTCTTGGCGGTGGCCAGGTCTTTGGAGTAATTACGCATCTGCACGCCGGCCTTCACGGTGCCCACCAGTTTGGGGCCCAGGTTGCCGGTTATACCCAGGTCAATGTCGTTGTGCACGGCGTTGTTGGCGCGGGTGTTGGTGGTGGTGTTCTTCTTGTCGTAAGTAAGGTTGCCGTAAGTGTAGCCCAGGAACACTTTGGTTTTGGGCTGCAGCTTGTAGTTAACGCTCACGCCGGCCAGCACTTCGGAGCGGTCCAGCATGTCGTAAGTGGTGGAGTCGTAATTGTTGTAGATGTGCTGCACGTCTATGCCGTAGCCGAAGTTGCCGCGCAGGGGCGAATCTACCGACACGCCTATGTTGTTCTGCAGGCGTTTGGCGCGCGCGGTCAGTTCCGAGGTGGCCTGGTCGGAGGTATGCGTGAACACGTCGGTGAACTTAAGCGCGGTATTGCGGGGCAGCTTGGCGTTAAGTTCAACGTTGGCGTTGTTGTGCACGGCGTTGTTTATGCTGGCCGCCCGCGAGTAGGTGAGCAGTTCCAGCATATAGCCGGCTTTCAGGTCCAGCTTGGAGCCGAACTGCTTTGCGGCGTTAACGCCGAAGGCGGTGCGGTTGATGTTGGCGGACTTGGGCTGCAGTTTCTGCAGGTAGATATTGCTGTCGTAGCTCTGCTTTACGCTTACGACGGGGTTTATATCCACGCCGCCTATTTTTATGTTCTGCAGGGCCAGCGCGGGCTGCGCGGCGGCCAGCAGTACAAATCCTATTATTATATTCTTCATTAATGTTCCTCCTTAACTTGTTTACCGCTTACGGAATGCACCCGGGAGTAGAATTGCTTAAACCGCAGGACTCCTGCACTATCTGCGTGGGGATATTGGTGTTCTCCGGCACGGTGGGCGGAGGCAGCACGGGGAGCTCGGGGGCTACCGGCGCTTCGGGTGCGGCAGGCGCTTCCTCGGGGGTTACCGGGGCGCCGGGCGCTACCGCGGGGGCCACGGGGGCAACGGGCGGGGCGGGCGGCATGGGGGCCATTTCTATCTTTTCGCCGGCATTGATGGTTTTGGGGGCTTCGCCGGAAGGGGTGGTTACCAGGGCGCTGCCTTTGTCGATGGCGATCTCCATTTTTACGCCGTCGTTCTTCATCTGTATTTCGCTGTTCTGGGTAACTACCATGCTGTTGCCGGCCGCGCCTTTAACTTCTACGGGGGCGCCTTCGGCCACCATTATCTTCACGTCGGCGCCGTTCTCGGCGTTAACGGTGAAATTGGAACCGGTGGCGGCTACCATGGTCTGGCCGCCGGCTTCAACTTCTATGCTGCCGTCCACCACGGCGAAGGTCATGGCCGGGTCCACCAGGGTGGGCAGGGCGTCGCCGGGCTTCAGCGTCATTACAATGACGCCGTCTTTCATAAGGTTCACGGTGCCTGTTAATTTGGTTATCTTAAGGCCGGCGGCGGGAGCGGCCGGTTTAACCGGGTCGGCGGCGACGGCCGGCATATTGCATACGGCCAATACCGAAAGTGATAGAACTGCGGCGACGATTGCTTTCATCTGTAAGTCTCCTAAAAAGAACAGAATAGCGAACAC
The DNA here is from genome assembly GCA_035353595.1 of Elusimicrobiales bacterium. GTDB lineage: Bacteria > Elusimicrobiota > Elusimicrobia > Elusimicrobiales > UBA9959 > UBA9959. The sequence goes on from DAOPZW010000133.1 coordinate 2,297, forward strand.
CTACGCACTAACATTACTTAAATAAGGATATTTATGTCAAGCATATTTCTTGAATATTCCTTAGAATGTTTCTTGAGCGCCGCACAATAACTCTTTTTTTTCGCCGTATTTTCCCGTCGGAATGCCGCGGATAAAAACGTTGCGCTTATATGCCGCCGGCTTTTTGCTAAAATTGCGGTATGAAACTATTCAGTCTTTTTCTTTTTCTGTGCGCCGCGGCCGCGCCGGCCCTGGCCGGCGAGTTCCCCCTTTGCATGTACGGCGTGGCCGGCCCCGAAGACCTGGCGGCGCTGAAAAAAGCCGGCTTCAATTGTTTTCAAAGCTACGACAAGAACCCGGCGAAGCTGGCCGCGCTGGCCGGCGCGGCGGCGGCGCTGGATATGCAAATGGTGGCGGCGCCCGACGAGGTTATTGCTTCCACTTATGCCGCGGCGGCCAAAAGCTGGCCCATGCTGGCCTGGTATTTGTGCGACGAGCCCGAGGTGCAGAAGCTGAAGCCCGCCGAGCTGCTGCAGCGCGAACGCCGGGTGAAGGATTGGGACGCCGCGCAGCGCACGACTTTTGTGATGGGCAACGGCATGGCGGCTTTTACCTACGGCGCCGCCGCCGACGCGCTGATGGTGGACTGGTACCCGGTGAACCACCTTAAGCTGGAATCGGTGGGCTACCAGGTTATGCTTTTAAAAGCGGCCGCAGCCAGCATGGACAAGGCGCGCCCGGGCAAGCCGGTGTGGGCGGTGCTGCAGGCTTTCGACTGGCATGAATATCCGCAATTTGTTTCCCCCCCGGTGGGCCGCTTCCCCACCTTCGACGAGCTGCGCTTTATGAGCTACCTGTCCATTGCGCGCGGGGCGCAGGGTTTGTTTTATTATACCCTGCATCAAAAGGCCGGCTCGTTGGCCGCGCAGCCCTGGCGCTGGGCCCTGTTTGAAAGGCTTAATCTGGAATTGAATACACTTATGCCGGCGCTGCGCGGCGTTACCGACGCCCCGGTGCCGCCGGGCATAGGCGCGGGTTTGTCGGCCCGGGTGGTTAAAGGCGGCGGGCGCACTTTTATGATACTGCTCAACCCTACGGCGGCCATGGTGCGGGTTGAACTGGCCGCGCTGAAGGGCTGGCGGCCGCTGTTCGAAACGCACCGCGACCTTGCCGCGCTGCTGCCGGGCAAGGGCGCGCGCTGGCTGCCGCCCTACCGTGTGCTGGTGCTGGAAAAGCGCCGCCGTTTTATCTTCTTCTGATTCTTTGGTTTGGGAGGAATAATATGAAACTGTTCATCTTTATGTTTTCCATGCTGCTGGGCTTGTGCCCGGCCCGGGCGGCGCAGCCCCTGGACAAGCTGGCCGATAAACTGGCCGCCGGACTTAAGGACCGCCCGGCCATAAAGCTGGCCGTGCTGGAATTCCCTTATGTGGGCGGCAAAGCTTCCGAGGGGCCGCTGGTGGTGCAGGAGCGGCTTATTACGGCGCTGGCTAAAGTTAAGGGCGTTACGCTGATAGAGCGCGGGCAGCTTAACAAGGTGCTGGGCGAGCTGAACCTGCAATTGTCGGGCGCCATGGACGAGGCGGCGGTGAAACAGGTGGGCAAGCTGCTGGGCGCCGACGCCGTGGTTGCCGGCACGCTCAACGATATTAAGGCCACGCGCGCCGAAGTGAACGCGCGCATAATTGAAACAGAGACCGGCAAAATACTTTCGGCCGCGGCGGCGCAGCTGGACAAAACCTGGAAGGACGGCGGCACGACGGCCGTGCAGCCCCCGCCCAAGGATTTCGGGGCCAGGCCGCTGGTGCAGGTGGCCATACTGCTGGATACTTCCAATTCGATGGACGGGCTTATAAACCAGGCGCGGGCGCAGATCTGGAAGATAGTGAACACGCTGGTTACGGCGGAGAAGGGCGGGTCGGCGCCCGTTATTGAAGTGGCGCTGTACGAGTACGGCAATTCCTCGCTGCCGCAGGCCAGCGGCTATGTGCGCCAGGTGCTGCCCTTCACGCGCGACCTGGACAAGGTTTCGCAGGAGCTGTTCGCGCTGAAGACCAATGGCGGCGACGAGTATTGCGGCTGGGTCATAAAGGACGCCGCTACCGCGCTGAAGTGGAGCCCCAAGACCGACGTTTACAAGGCTATCTTTATAGCGGGCAATGAGCCCTTTACGCAGGGCGCCGCCGATTTTAACGCCGCGGCCGCGCTGGCCAAGGGCAAGGGCATTTTCGTCAACACTATTTATTGCGGCGCGCGGCAGCAGGGCGTAGCCGAGCAGTGGCAGGCCGGCGCGCTGGCGGCCGACGGGGATTACACCAATATCGACCAGGCGGCGCAGGTTTACACGGCCAGCGCCCCGCAGGACGAGGCGATAGGCGCGCTCAGCGCAAAAATGGACAACACTTCGGTGGCTTACGGTTCCCGCGGCCGGGCCAAGCTGGAAATGCGCGAGAGCGTTTCCAAAAATGTTTACGGGCTGGGCGGGGCCGGGGCTATGGCCGACCGCGCGGCCTTTAAGGCCGCGGCGCCGGCGGCCGCCATGGCGGCGGAAGAGGCCGAATGGGACGCGGTGTCCGCGCTGGAGAGCGGCACCGTGAAACGCGGCGAAATAAAAAAAGAGCAGCTGCCCGACGAGCTTAAGAAAATGGACAAGGCCGAGCTGGACAAGTATTTAGACAAGCAGCTGGCCGAGCGCAAGCGCATAAAGGAAGAGATCAACCGCCTGCAGGCCGAGCGCAAGGTTTACCTTGAGGCCGAAGAAAAGAAGCGCGCCGGCTCCACCGCCAACCCCAACACCCTCGACAAAGCCGTAATAGAAACAATAAGGAAGCAAGCCGAGCGCCGCGGCTACCAGTTCAAAAAATAAAGGGGACAGGCTACTTTAATTGCCGCTATCGACGCGGAGCCGATGAAAATACTTATTCTGGCTTTTTTAATGTTGCCGGGCCCCGCGGCCGCGCAGCCTTCCATTGAAGAGAAGGCCGCGCAGCTGCTGGTGGTGTCGGTGGATTCTTCCGACATTGCGGCGGCCACGGCGGCGGCGCGCGCGGGGCTGGGCGGGGTGCAGCTGCAGTGGGGTTCTTATTCGCTGGAGGAAACGCTGCAGCTTACGCAGGTGCTGCAGGCGGCGGCCACGGGGCATGCGCCGCTGTTCATAGCGGTGGACTACGAGGGCGGCAGCGTTTATGTGCCCACCACGCTGGGGCTGCTGGAGCTGCCCACCAACATGATGCTGGGCGCGGCCGACGACGAGAACGATACGGCGACGCTGTTCTACCTGGCGGGGCGCGAGCTCAAGCGCGCCGGCATAAATATGGGCTTCGGCCCGGTGCTGGACATCAACACCAATCCTAAAAATCCCATTATCGGCATTCGCTCGCTGGGTTCCGACCCGGCCAAGACGGCGCGCCTGGGTGCGGCTATAATGAACGGCTTCAAGGCGGCCGGCGTTATTGCGGTGGCCAAGCATTTCCCCGGCCACGGCGCCGCCTCCGAGGATTCGCACAAGACTTTGCCGGAGATACTGCTTTCCACGGCGGAGCTGGACGCCACGCATTTGGTGCCTTTCAAAAAAGCCGTAGAGCTGGACGTGCCCGGCATGATGACGGTGCATATACTTTTCCCGGCACTGGATAAACGCAACCCGGCTACGCTTTCCAGGGCGGTGCTGCAGGGGCTGCTCAAGGACGGGCTGGGCTACAAGGGCCTGGTGATAACCGACAGCCTGGACATGGGCGCCATAACCAGCCGCATGCCCATCAGCAAGGCCGCGGCCGCCGCGCTGAAGGCCGGCGCCGATATTCTGCTGATAGGCAAAGGCGATTTTAACGCCGCGGTGCGCGAAATTGCCGCGCAGGTGCGCGCGGGCCGCATACCGCCGGCGCGCCTGGACGACGCCTACAACAAGGTGCTCGACGCCAAGCGCAAGGCCGGCCTGTTCGAACCGCAGCAGGCCACTTCCCCCTTCGACAAGGCTTACCTGGAAATTACCCGCGGCCTTTCCGCCAAAGCCCTTACCCTGGTGCGCGACCGCAACCACCTGCTGCCGCTGCCCAAGGACAAGAAGGTGGCCGTGATAGTTTTCGCCCCCCAGCGCTTTGCCGCCAATACGCTGGGCCTGTACCGCGCGCTGCTGGACGCCGGCTACGACGCCAGCCAGTACTTCTTCGAGATAGGCGTGAAAGGCTCCGAGCTTAAAAAGATAATGCAGGCCGCCGCCCGCGCCGACGTGCTGGTGATAGGCAGCTTCCAGTGGGCCGCCGCCCAGAACCGCACCCAGCGCGAAGCCGTGCGCGCCCTACTGGCCACCGGCAAGCCCGCCGCCCTGCTGAGCCTGATGAACCCCTACGACCTGGCCGGCTACCCCGAGGCCCCCTGCGCCCTGGCCCTGTACGGCATGACCGAACCCTCCATGGCCGCCGCCGGGCAGGCCCTGGCCGGAAAATTTCCCCCCGCAGGCAAGCTCCCGGTAGAATTAAAGTAAAGCCGCAAAGTTGCCGGACGGGTTTAAGGATAAAAGTTGCCGGACAGGAAAAAACAAATGAAAATAATGCGAACTGCGATCATTGTGACGGTTACCGTGCTGGGCGTGCTGGCGGCGCGCACCTGGGTGGGAGAGCCCTTCTATATTGCCAGCGATTCCATGGCCCCCACGCTGACCAAGGGCGACCATCTTTTACTGGACAAGCTGACCTTCCGCTTCCGCAAGCCGCTGCGCGGCGAAATAGTGGCTTTCCGCTCGCCGGTGGGCGAGGCGCATGAGTCCGTAAAAAGGGTGATAGCTATCGGCGGCGACACTTTTGAACTGCGGCAGAAAAAAGTTTATCTGAACGGCGAGCCGCAGGCCGACGTTTACGCCCAGCATACCCGCGCGGGCGAAGCGCTGGCAGGCGACACCATGGGGCCGCTGATGGTACCGGCCGGCTCGGTATTGCTGCTGGGCGACAACCGCGACAATTCCAACGACTCCGCCAGCTGGAGAGATCCGGCCACGGGCGCGCCGATATATTTTCTCCCGCTCACAGAGGTGACGGGGAAAGTGCGCGGGATCTATTAATAACCGGCGGGCAGGCGGCCCAGGGAGGCGGCGGCGTTCTGCATGGTTGAGTAAAGCCTTGAGCCCGCGTACCAGGTGAGCAGCAGTATGCCCACCGTATACGCCCATTTCACGTTGGCGGACAGCCGCGGCGATTTCCACACCAGCCTGAGGCTGAACGGCCCCAGCACCGTAACCGTAAGCAGTATTATCCCGGCGTGGCCGTAATACCAGGGGATATTTTTGCTGAGGCCTTTGCCGCAATGCCGGCAATAGGCGTCGCTGTCATCCACTTTGCCGCCGCAGCTCCAGCAGGCGTTAAGGCCGGGTTCAGTTGCGCTCATCGACTATAGTATATAAAAGATTAATTTGTAAGGCGGGAATAAATTAACTAAACTAGTGTTTATCCTCATCGCTCAGGAGATCAAAATGGAACGTTTTATCAGCTTCTTCGGTATGTTCGCGCTGCTGGGTATCGCCTGGCTGTGCAGCAAGAACAGGAAGGTCATAGATTACAAGGCCGTCATCGGCGGCACCATACTGCAGATAGTGTTCGCGGTGCTTATTATGAAGGTGCCGCTGGGACAGCGGTTCTTCATGTTCATCAACGGGGGCATTGTGAAGCTGCTGTCGTTCACCGACGAGGGGTCCAAGTTCCTTTTCGGCGGCCTGCTCAACAACGCTTCCATCGGCTACGTGTTCGCCTTCCAGGTGCTGCCCACCATCATCTTCTTCTCGTCGCTGATGAGCGTGCTTTATTACCTGGGCATCATGCAGAAGATAGTGATGTTCTTCGCCCGGATAATGATCCGGCTGATGAACACTTCCGGCGCGGAGTCGCTGGTGGCCAGCGCGAATATTTTCGTCGGGCAGACCGAGGCGCCCCTGGCCATACGGCCCTACGTGGCGTCGCTGACGGAATCGGAACTTTTCGTGGTGATGACGGCGGGCATGGGCACCATAGCGGGCGGCGTGATGGCGGCTTACGCGGGCATGCTGATGCCCTATAT
>DAOPZW010000134.1:0-8292 GCA_035353595.1 Elusimicrobiales bacterium
AAATAGCCTGTGTCGTAGTCTATGGATTCTCCCGCGCATGACACAACGAGTTTTCCCGGAGAATCCATAGACTACGACACAGGCTATTTCCCCCCGGAAGAGATCATCGAGGGCGGGGTCGTTTTCTTTACCAGGTACACTTACGTCCAGGCCGTCAGGGAAGATTCGGGCGTTGTCGGAGAGATCGCGGCCAACCTGCCGGATACCGGGATGAAGCGCATTACCGTAACCGTGGTCTGGGGAGCCGGCGCGGGCGGCAAGCGGAAAGTGACGCTGCGCAGCATCCTGGCGAACCCGGGAACCATCATGTCCAATGTTTCATTCTACGGCACGGTGAAAAGCACCGACGCGGTAGCTATACCCGGGGCGACGGTTTCATTGGTGGAGGCCGCGGGCTGCAGCGATACCACCAACGCTTCCGGAGAGTACAATATAACCGGCACTCCGGGCTCTTACACTCTTATGGCTTCCGCCGCGGGTTATTACCCGGCTATGCGCAGCGTGACCGTAGCGGCAGGCGGCAGTCTGCCCAACTACATCAACCTGACAAAAATAGCAGTGGGCAACATCAACGGGTATCCCTGGATAGTCGACCATCTCGTTATCAGCCAGGTGGTGGGCAGCACCATAGACACTTCCGTCACCCCGAATTATGACCAGGAATATGTGGAGCTCTTTAATCCCACCACTTTCACCGTGCTGGTTAACGGCGACATCGCTTTTAAGTTCCGCCGCGCCGACGATGCGTCCGCTAAAAATATCGCCGTAACTTACATCAACAACAGCATAGCCAGCGGCGGTTATTTTCTTTTCGCCAATACCGGCACGGTCATAGTCGCCGGTACGGACGTGGACGCGGACGCCGTATGGGCGGACGCCAACTCGACTTCGGATTTTCCGTATTTCGCCACGCAAAAGAACCTGATCCCGGTCGACGAGGACGGCGGCGGGGAAGGCGGCGGCGCGATCGAAATGGCGCAGATCTCCAAAGGCCGCGCAATTGAGAAGGTGGGCTGGAATAAAACCTCCCACCCGGCTCCGTTCTATGAAGGGCAGGCCATACAGCAGACTGTTGGCCTTTCGCGCAACGAACTTTATGCGCGTCTCACGAGCACGGCGGACTATGCCGGCGGCGTAAATGGGAGTTTCGGCCCGGCCTACGACACCAACTATAACAGCGCCGATTTCTACGATTACACCGGGGGCATCCCCTTTGCGCCGCACAGTACCAACTCCGGGGTGAAAACCGTGATCTCAGGCACCCCGGCGGAAGGCGCCGTCGTCACCTGCACGGATGGACTTTCTTCTTCGGCGGAGGCCGCCCTGGTTCTGCCGAACTCGCCCTCCCACGCCCAGTCCTACGCTTATTTCTCGCTGGTGAACGTGGCCACCGGGTCCTGGTCCGTGCTGATCACCAGCGGCGTCTACAGTCTGGCGCAGACCACGGTTACCATAGCCGCCTCCGGTTCCGCGTACATTTTCCCCGCCGCCGCCACCTTCCTTACGCAGACCGTCACCACCGGACTTGTTTCCGGGCGCGTCCTGAACGCCCTGGGAACGCCCCTCCAGGGAATAATCGTCTCCCCCGCCGGGGCCCCGCCTACCACCACCGACGCTAACGGCCGTTACAGGCTGGTGCTAGATGCCGGCGTAACGAATATTACCGCTAACCCAATGCCCGGGGGCAGTTCCAGCTACGTTACGGCCTCCTCCAATACCGTGCCGGTACCGGCCGGCGGGGTGCATTCAGGGGTGGACTTCGTCCTTTACCAGGGCGGCCGCGTAAAAGGCTTTGTAACCAGGGACGGGGTTAACGGCCTGCCGAACATAGCGGTGGCCGTACTGGACTATAACGGCGTGGCCCGCGACCAGATGGTGACCGGCATCGACGGCCGCTTCACTTCGGTCATTATTTCCACCGGCTATTACACCGTGCAGCTGGCGCTGGACACCCTGGAGTCGTCGGTCCCGCAGGTCTCCACGGTGTCGGTTGCCATGGGGGTCACCCAGTTCTCCTCCACCTTTACGGTTTACGGCGCCATGGGTTCGGTGACCGGCTCTGTGACGCTGGGCGGCCAGATCATCAAATCCGGAGTGCTCGTGGTCGTTACCACCGCCACGCTTTCCGGCACGCCGCCGGTGCCGCCTGATCTAAGCTCAGACACGCTCACCGGGACGCCTTTTTACCTGGGATCCAGCATGGAGAACGGCACTTACAATATCGAAGTGCGCGCCGCCCCCAATTATAACGTGTACGGCTATTACGTGGTGACAGGCAGTACGGGTTCCATTATCTACCCGGTCTCCGCCACCGGCGTTACCGTTGTCGCCGGCTCGGCCACCTGGAGGAATTTCTCATGGTGAGCCGCCGCGGCGTGACGCTGATGGAAATGATGATAGTGGCGGGCATTATTACCACGCTGTTCGCCATTTCCGCGCCGCTGCTGCTGCAGGCCAACCGCCAGTTCATAATGATACGCACCAAGCTGGCGCTGCAGCAGGAGGCGCGCGGCACGATGTATATCCTTACCCGCAGCCTGCGCCAGGCCAAGGCGGACAGCATAGTCATAAGCCGCGCGGACGCCAGCCAGCCCTTCTATTCGAAGATAACGTACACTACCGAGCAGAGCAGCACTACGCTCCTCTCCAATACGTTCACGTTCCAGCAGGAAGGCAGCAACCTTTGCCAGATCCTGGGCGGGCAAAGGCGCGTGCTGAGCACCAGCCTCAGCTACCTGGCTTTCACTTTCCCGCGGTCCGACGATATGAGCATGATCTCGGTGGCTATAACCCTTCAAAAGAACATTTATGAAGGCAAGACAAAAGCGCTGCACATGGCCTCGGAAAAAGTGCATGTTATGAATTAGCCTGGGGGCTTATTATGAAGAACAGAAAAGGTTTTCTCCTGGTAGGGGTTCTGTTCGCTTTTCTTTTCCTGATGATAATCGTGCCGGTGATGGTGCGGTGGATACAGGATGATACGAAGATGTCGGTAAAGGACCAGAAAACCAGCGCCGCCTTCGGCCTGGCCGAGGCGGCCGTGGACCGCGGTTATTGGAAGGTTAAAAGCTCCACCAGCACTTTCAATATAATCAACAACGGCGGCACTATTCCCGGATACAATTTTGACGTTTCCTATACCGACATCAGCGGCGGCACCTACCGCATTAAAGTTTCCTCCGGGCCCGGCGACAGCCAGATCACCGTCCTCGGGGAGGGGCGCGATACCGGCAGGAATGAAACGCGCGCCATCGAGGCCGTCTACACCAATACCAGCGTGCCGGGGGCCATCGTGGCCAGCGGCAAGATCACCGCCAGCGAATCCAGCGTGATCCACTGGGGGCCGATAATGTCCATGGCCGATATAGAAGTGACCGGCGGCGCCATTACCAACGGCTATCCGCGCAAGCTCTCCAGGCAGGTGGTCAAGCCTTTCGATACCACCACCGACCCGCCCAACACCGACAGCCTGGAGTGGTGGTCCAATTACAATGTCCCGGAGCTGCCGGTGTTCGACTTCGAGACGCTGCGCGCTTCGGCGGCTTATACCCACACGCTCAATTGCCAGGATGTGACAGTAAACGTATACACTTCGAATACCGCTACCGTTTACAGCCCTTGCGTGGGCAGCGGCTGCAGCGATCCCGGCTTCAACTGCTCGTGCGCCGCAAAACATTGTCATGGCAGCGGCTGCAGCGATCCGGGCTCCAACTGCTCCTGCTCGGGTTGGGGTTCCTCCAAGGTATGCACCGGCAGCGCCTGCCCCGACCCGGGCGCCAACTGCGATTGTACCGAAAAGACCTGCACCGGCACCGGTTGCGCTGACTCGGGCTCCAACTGCGCCTGCACCACCGACACGCAGGTGACCGTTACCACTACCACCCGGGTGGAAATGCAGTGCTGCCACGATGACGGGACCCTGGGCGGCCCCATCACCTGCGACTACGGCGGCACCGGCTGCACCAACTGCGCGGTGACCGATCTTTACAGCCAGACGGACGGCTATAACCAGACGGTAAGACGGGACATGGACTATACCTGGTTCTGGGACAATAACGCCGCCTGGAGCGGACAGAACGGCCTCAAAGGCACCGTAATAGTGAAAGGCAACCTTTCCATAGCCGGCGGCGACTATTATTCCCCGCCCGGGGACATCCTGCCGGTTCCGCCCGGCGCCTGGCGGGAATACCAGAAATACGACACCGCCACCGTAGGCCAGTATCCCGGCGACCTGGGCTACCATAGCAGCGCTTTAACCTACACTATGGGCACCAACGCTTCGGGCAGTTGCAGCGGATCTCCCAGCCTTGTATCCAAAGGCGAGCTCTGGAGATACCCTTGCGGCTCTTCGGGCCTGGGAAGCGACCTGGGCGTTTACGGCTTTCTTTATGTAGGCGGTAATTTCACCCGCACCGGCGACTCGGACATCTACGGCTCCATGTGGGTGGAGGGTACTGTCACTGGCTCAGGCAATACCATGGTGTTTTATAATTCGAACCTCAAGATAGCCACGCTGAACGTGGTGCTGGTGCAGGATTCCTGGAAAGAAGACAAGCCCAGCGCCCAGGCCTGGCCTTGAGGCTTGCCGTCCCCGGCCGAAAAAAATATATAATTTCCTAGAATAAACAGGAGCTTATTATGAACATCGTACTTCTAGGCTATCCGGGGGCGGGCAAAGGCACGCAGGCCAGGATCATCGCCGATAAACTGAACATGGTCCACGTTTCCTTCGGTGATATTTTCTGGGCGGAGATAGCGAGAAAATCGCTGTTAGGGCAGGAAGTTTCTGATTACCTCGATACCGGCCGTCTGGTGCCGGACTGGCTGATATTGGGCCAGCTCAAGGAAAGATTTGCCTCCGAGCGGCGCGGGTTGCTGTTCGACGGCTTCCCCCGCACGGGCGAGCAGGCCGAGGGGCTGGATGCCTGGCTGGAGGCGCGCTCCAGTTCTCTGGACGCCATCGTTCACCTGAAACTGCCTGAGGTTGAAGTGGCAAAACGCCTTGAAGGACGGCGGGTCTGCGGCTGCGGCAAGATCTACAATATTCACACCAGTCCGCCGTTCATGGCGGACATGTGCGACTCTTGTGCCGGTCCTCTTAAACCCCAAAAGGACGACAAGCCGGAAGTGATAAAAAAACGCATTATGGCATACAGGGACCAGACCGAGCACCTCCTGATCTATTATAGGGGGAATGTCCCTGTGCTTGAGGTAAAGGCCGACCAGCCCGTCCAAGCTGTAACCACCCAGTTGTTGACTTCGCTGAAAACCGTGCTCCGGTAAAAGAGCGGTTCTGGTTCGTCGTTGTCAGGCCCCGCCGGACCGCGGCGGGGCTTGTCATCGCTAAAATAGTCCGGAACGTGGAGAGTTATTTATGGAAATTAAAGACATAAGGACGCAGGAAGATCTCGACCAGGAATTGGCCTCGGGCGGAGACAAGTTCCTGCTTTTATATTCCGCCTGGGATCCGTTCTGCGTGGAGTTTGCCCCTGTCTTTGAAAAGATAGCGGCCAACGACCCCGGAGCTTTCTCCAGGGTTTCTATTGACAGCGTGCCGGATGCGGCGGTGCTCTTTGCCGTGGAAGTGGTTCCGGCGGTGCTTTTTTTCCGCGGCGGGAAGCTGGCAAGGCGCCTGGACGGGAAACCGGACAAGGGGCTGACCGCCGAAGAGCTGGCGGAATTCGTCTGGGTTTGCCGCGGCAAAGGCAAGCGCTGAAAACGCGCGCGCCAGCCGCGACGTTCCCCTGAGGTTAAGCCGCGGCTCCTCCAGTTGTCCTTCCCCTGCTCAGGAATATCAATTTTTTCGCGCGCCGGAGTTTCCCTGAAGATACGGCCCTTTCCCTGCTGACGCGCGGGTGGCACTCGCGGAGCGGGTTATCCAACTGCCCACCCGGGCCGGCGCCGTGCGCGGGCCGTGAAATTCCGGGATTAAAGGTATAATTAAACAATGGAAAAGCCGTCGCCGCGCGCCAAGCTGTATTCCGATATCGGCCTCTTTTATTGCGCCGCCATCTGGGGCTCCACCTTTATAGTCACCAAGGGCGCGCTGGACGTGGTGGACCCGGTGGTGATGGTGGGCATACGCTTCATTATTTCGGCGGCGCTGCTGCTGCCCTGGGTGCTGCGGCGCAAGGTTAAAACCGCGCATATGCGCGAAGGCTTTTTCCTGTCGTTGTTCCTGACCACGCTGTACCTCACCCAGACCACCGGCCTGCTCTACACTTCGGCCTCCAATTCCGGCTTCATCACCGGGCTGTTCATTATCTTCATCCCGGTGTTCATGTACCTGTTCCGGCGCGAAAAACCCGCCCCGCTGCAGCTGGTTTCGGCGGCGCTGGCCATAGCGGGCATGTGGCTGCTCACCGGCGGGGCCAGCGGCTTCAACCTGGGCGACGCGCTGACGCTGGTAGCCGCGGCGGCATATTCCGTGCACCTTATCGTCACCGATAAATACGTGAAGGCCAGCGCGGATACCGTGCTGCTGGCTTTCCACCAGTTCTGGATGGTGGCCGCGCTGTCTTTCGCCATAGCTTTTATCAAAGGCGCGCCGCTGTCCGTGCGGGGCGCCGGCGGCTGGTGGGTGATAATTTTCCTGGCCGTTTTTCCTACGCTGACCGCTTTCTTCATACAGATGCTGGCGCAGCGCCATTCCGAGCCTTTCAAGGTGGGGATCATCTTTACGCTGGAGCCGGTGTTCGCGGCCATCTTCGCGTGGACCTGGGGCGGCGAACAGTTCATAATGGTAAAAGCGCTGGGCGGGCTGCTGATAGTTTCCGGCATGATAATAGGCGAGCTGGCGAAATTGGATTTTAAACGGGTACGGCGCAAAGAAGTGCTGCCGGTCTGAGACGGGAGAAAAACTATGAAAAAAGTATTCGTCGCGGCGCTGCTGCTGTTGCTGGTCCCGGGGGCCAGGGCGGCCGAGCTGCAGATAGTGGAGAGCGTGCCCGAAGAAACGGTTTACGGTTCGGCCCTGACGGCGCGCCCGCAGGCGGTGTGGCTGGAAATGATAAATTCCGCCGCCAAGACCCTGGACCTGGAGCAGTTCTACATAGCCGACCAGGCGGGGGAAGTTCTGGAGCCGGTGCTGGAGGCGGTAAAGGCCGCCGCCGGGCGCGGCGTAAAGGTGCGTTTTATAGTGGATTCGGTGATGATGAAGGAGAGCGGCCAGGCCCTGCCGCCGCTGCGCCGGGCGGGCGTGGACGCGCGGGTGATAGATTTTAAAAAGAAAGGCGCGGGCGGCGTGCAGCATTCCAAATTCTTCGTGGTCGACGGCCGCGAAGTTTTCGTGGGCAGCCAGAACTTCGACTGGCGCTCGCTCAAGCACATCCACGAGGTGGGCGTGCGGATAAAGAGCGAACGGGCCGCGGCCGATTTCGGCCGCATGTTCGGCGACGACTGGGCGCTGGCGGACGGCGGCGAGGCTAAAAAACTTTTCTCGAAAAAGGCGAAAAAAGCCGTCACGGCCGGCCGCCCGGAAGAGGCGGTCCTTGCGGGCTCGACCAACACGGTGAAATACAGCCTGGCCTTCGGCCCGGAGGGCTTTATTCCCAAAGGTTTCGATACGGAGATCGGCGAGCTGCTTAAAATGATAAAAGCCGCCAAAAAAACTCTGCGCGGGCAGGTGATGACCTATGCCCTGTCCGAGCACGGCTCCAAACGCTGGGCCGACCTTGACGAAGCTTTCCGTATCGCGGCCGCCCGCGGGGTCAAGGTGGAACTGGTCTTCGCCGACTGGGGCATGGGCGGCAAGGCGGACCGCGACATAAAGGCGCTATCCAAGACCGATAATATCTCGATAAAAATTTCATCACTGCCTCTGCATAGTTCCGGCTTGATCCCTTTCGCGCGGGTGGAGCACTGTAAGTACCTGGTGGCCGACGGCGAGACCGGTTTTGTCACCACCTCCAACTGGGGGCCCGGCTATTTCCTTACCAGCCGCGGCGCGGCGGTGATAATAAAGGGCGCGGCCGGCGCGGCGATCCTTGAGGATATTTTCTCAAAGACCTGGACCGGCCCGTACGCCCAGCCCGTGGACGCCGAGAAAGATTACCAGCCGGTGAAGCGCAGTTAAGGGCAGGGGGGCAGGGGACGCTTGATTATATGACTATTTATCAGCTGTACGGCGGGAACTGGCGGAATAGTCATTCGATCAAGCATATCTTCTGCGCCAAAGAATTAGCAAAATGCGGGCTTGCTCAATAAAGCTTCGGGCCGGCTTGGGGGGACGGGGCTAGCAAAACCCTCACGGAAGGCGAGGCTTGCGTAAGCGCCGAGCCTGAGTGGGGAGGG
>DAOPZW010000135.1:0-8249 GCA_035353595.1 Elusimicrobiales bacterium
CGGTTACCGAGGCGCCGCCCACCGAAACGGCGTCGCCCGTAATTTTCCCTTCCACATTGATGGATCTATCGGTATAAATGTCGCCGCTGACCTGGTCCTTGGGCACGAACACGTCATTATGCTGCAGCACGCCCTTGCGCGCGTGGGCCGCGCCGGCGAAGCAGACCATGGCCAGCGCGAAGAACAATTGTTTCTTTATATTTTTCATAACTATCTCCTATTTATCAGTTCAGATCCTCGCGGCGGCCGTTCTTGCGGAAAGGGCCGCCAGCGCCGCGGTGCTGAGCACTACGGCAGCTCCTATTTCATAATAACCGGGGAAACCGGCCGCCGCGGCCGCCAGGTCGGCGGCCAAAGAAACCGCCGCCGCCAGTTTTACCCCCAGCAGCGCCGCGCGGGCGGCCAGCAGCTTCACCGCCGCCGAAACCCCGCCGGGCTGCATAAAGAAAGCCGCTATCTCCGGCAGCCTGGTGGAAACCAGCCTTACACAGCCCCAGCACAGCGCCGCGGTCCAGGCCGCCACCGTCATCTCCGCGGCTTTCAGCGCATAGTCGGCCCAGCACAGCTCCCTCCGGGTTACGGCCACCTGCGCCATGATCCTGGCGGCGAAACCGGCGGAGGGCCGCCGGTACGGCAGCGCCCTTACGGCTTCGGCTATCAGTTCATCGGTCTTTGCGGCGTCCATATCCATAATACGGTCCTCGGGCTCAAACGGTTGCATTGAGTTTAATTTTTACCAGTTCGCGGGCGCGGAACAGCCGGGCTTTTACCGTGCCCTCGGGGACGCCCGTCACGCGGGAGATCTCGGCGGGGCCCATATCCTCCCGGTACTGCAGCAGCAGCGCCTCGCTGTAAATGGCCGGCAGCGCGGCCAGCAGGGCTTCTATGCGCTCGCCATCCAGCGCGGCGGCCACGCTTTCGGCCACGCCCGCGGCGCGGTCGGGCAGGTCGGGGAAATTTTCGTCATCCATGGAAACGGTGCGACCCCCGGCGCGCAGCGCGTCCATACAGGCGTTGTGGGCTATGCGGAACAGCCAGGAGGCGAAAGGATAAGCCGGGTCGTACGAGGAAAGCCCCTTATAGGCTTTAAGGAAGGTTTCCTGCGCGGCGTCTTCCGCCGCCGCCGGGTTTTTCAGCAGGCGCACGGCGAAGCTGTAGATCCTGTCCTGGTAAATTTCAAGCAGGCCGGCAAAAGCGGAATTGTCCCCCGCCAGGCAGCGGCGCGCCAGCTCTTTATCTGTTTCACCCATTATTGTTAATACGCGCGGGCCCGGCTTTCGGTTGCACTAGTCCACCCACTGGCGGCCGCAAAGGTTCCTGAAAGAACAGAAGGCGCAGGAACTTTCGTCGGCAGGCGGCCGGAAGGGCAGGCCGGTATCCAGGATCTCCTCTATCAAAGCCGTGATGGCGGCCTTATAGCTGCCGAAGACGGCCGCTTTGTCCGGCGCCTTCTTATAGCGTTCCTTATAAAGGGTTTCTTCCGTGATATTTTCCGCGCCCAGCAGCATCAGGGAGGCGTCCATATTGCGCACATCGGCGCCTTTATTGCCGGCCAGATAAGCCAGGATATAAAAAGGCAGCTGCGTGGACTTCAATGTGGCCGGCCAGTCTTCGCGTATGCCCAGGTCGAATTTCTGCCAGTTGGGCACCGCCGCCTTTACCCCGGTCTTGTAGTCCAGTATGTGCACCACGCCGCCGCGCAGGTCCACGCGGTCAGCCCGGCCTTTCAGCTTGATAGTCCCGTATTTAGTGGGAAGCTCAGCCGTCAGTTTGGTTTCGCAATCCAGAACGGTAATGCCGGCCAGCCGGGCCCGGTGATAATCCAGGATATCGCGCAGGCGGCGCTCCACCTGCCGCTTTACCAGGTATTCGAACCCGGCGTTATGGCCTTTGAGCTTCGCGTCGAAAACGCGGCCGGCCTCTTCTATTATCAGGCCGTAATCCTTTTCCAGGATATTCAGCGGCTTCCCCGCGCGGGCTTTGAAGAAATTCTCCAGCACCTCGTGCGCAATATTGCCGATATCGCGCTGCTCCAGGTCTTCGGCGATCTCGTCCTTCTCTCCCAGGCGCAGGCCGTACCGGTAATAGAACTGCAGGCCGCAGTTCAGGTAGGAGTCCAGGGCCGAAGGCGAGAATTCCCCCGCCTGCAGCGCCGCCGCCAGCTCGGTCGTTTTGGCTATGGCCTTGGGCTCGCGCTGGGAAAAATCTATGCGCAAATGCACTTCGCTCTCGTCGGGCTTCAGCTTTTTCCGCTCCAGGTCCCAGATCAGTTTTTCCACGAAGGGGCTGCGCTCCTTGTCGGCGCTGTCCCGGTAGAAAATATGCGCCTCGTCGGCGCCGGAGATCAGCGCGTTAAAGTAATAGCGGGACAGCCTCTCGCGCGTTTTGTAGGTGGACAGGCCCAGCCCGGCGCGCACGAAATGCGAAAGGATGGTGTCCTCCTTGCGGGCGGCGGGCAGCAGGTCCGCGTTGGCATCCAGGAAATAGACGCGGCGGAACCTGAGGCCGCGCGTTTCCAGCGCGCCCAGCACCTGCAGGCCTTTGAGCGGCGTACCCGGGAACGGGTAGCCGGCGCCCTGGATGAAGGTCTTGAAGAATTTGAAATAGCCCGCCGCGCCGGCGAAGCTTTCCCCGGCCAGGCGGGAATTCTTAAGTTCTATTATGTGCTCGATGGCTTTCTCGGCGAAAGGCGCCCAGTAGGCGTGCAGCGGCGCGGTGCTGTGCTCCGAGATATAGGAGAGGAAGGCCAGCAGCTTGCCCGCGAAATCGGCGAGGTCCCTGAGTTCTTCGAAAGGAGCGATGAGGTTCTTATGTATGGCGGCCAGGTGCGCCTTGATCCCGGCCGCGTCCAATTCTTCGCCGTGGTCCTTCAGCTTGGCGGCGGCCCTGAGCAGCTCCGCATTATCCTCTATTTCACCGGTCTCGACGTATTTATTCATCCTGCCGGAGAGATATTCCTCCACGGTCTGAAAAATTATGCGGCCGGGTTCGGCGGCGCCGCCCAGGTAAATGTTCTTGATATACGGATGGAAGACGAATTTCAAATAATTGGGCGCGAAATAGCCGGCCCCGCTTTTTTTATCCAGCAGGTCGCCCAGCGCGTCGAGCAGGGCGTAGACCGGCGTGGCGGTGAGCGGGTAGCCCATGGAGATATTGTAATCCCCGGCCGCAGGCAGCGCGTTCTCTATAAGCGGGAACAGGGCCGCGGGGTCGGGCAGCACGATAACGGCGCCGTCGGCGGCCGGCTGCGGGCCGCCGGAAGACTTAAGCACCTCGGCCAGCTTGAAAATTTCCCCGTGCGTATCCGGCGCTTTGTAGAAATGCAGGGCCGGCCCCGCGGCCGGCGCTCCGGGCGGCACGGCGGCGGGGGCGTAACCCAGGAAAGCGAACTGTTCTTCCAGGCCGGGCCCGGGCTCGAGAATTACCTGCGCGCCGCGGGCGCCGAGATGCTTTAAAACGGCCTTCTCGGCGGCGCTGAGGGCGAAGAAGCCGGCGAAGACAATGTTTTCATAGCGCGCGGCGTCGAACCGCCCTATTTCTTCCGCCACGCGCGCGTATTTTACCGAGCGGGTCAGCAGGCCTTCTTTTTCCAGCTCTTTATAAAAATCCCCGTAGAGGCGGCTGAAGCTTTCCAGCTTCTTAATGAAGGCGGCGCTGCGCAGGTCCCCGGGCAGGATGGAATCGTAGCCGGACAGGTCCCTGGCGGTCTTAAGTTCTATCTTCAGTTCTTCAAAGTCGCCGGTGAGCTTCAGCGCCCAGGGCAGGAAGGAATCCAGCGTCAGCGCGGCGGCGTCCCGTGCTATCACGCCGCACAGCTCTTTTTTCAGGCGCCCGTAAAGCACGCCGGCCAGGTCCAGCGCGGAGGCCTCTTTGCCCTTTATCCCCAGTTCCTGCGCCGCCAGGTCCATGAAGCCGTCCATGGAGGTGATCACCGGCGAGCGCAAGGCCCCGCCGCGCCGTTCGGCCAGGTACCTGCGCAAAAAATGCGCCGGCCGCTTGCCGGGGAAAACGACTATATTATCGGCCAGGGACTTAGCCGAAAGCAGCAGCTCCCCGGTTTTTTCCGCCAGGCTCTCTTTGGGGCCGAGAACAGTGATCTTCATCCACTACCATTAAAGTATAAGTAAAGCGCCAGGTAAAGCCGCGGCGCGGCCCCGGCAAAGCGCCACCGCGCTTTACCGCCGGGCCGGCCCGCCTCTTTCACAACCTGAGCCGCGGTTAAGAGGGCTTCTTGCCGGTGAAGACAATGCTGATCGTGGCCTTTTTGCGGTCGCCGCTGGTCCTGGCCTTGTACGGGGTTTTGGAATAATTGACGTGGGCCGCTATGGTCTTGGCGGTGTCCAGGGCGCCCTGGCGCGGCGCCAGCACCGCTACGGCGTTGAGGCAGGGCACCTGGTTGATATTGCCGTCGCTGCCCTTGAAACTGAACCCGGACAGCCACAGGTTCACCGTACCGTCCTCGCTGCGGCCGGTGGCTACGCCCGAGATCTCGGCGGTAACCGCTTTGCCGCCCAGGGTGGCCCGGCCGTCCAGCACCATGGCCCGCTGGGTTTTATCGTATGAGACCGCCGTCAGGTACGCGCCCCTGTCGAGCTCCGCTTCGGCGTTATAGGTATTAGTGTTCTTCATTTTTCCCCCTTAAACAGCAAGCAACCGGCTTCCCAGGGCCGTGTACGAACCGCTTGTGTTTTATAGTTTTCCCCCGCTTCACAACCCCGGCGCCGGGCCCTATCCCGGCATCAGGTCTTCAAACTGTATATTTTTTCTAAGCGCCTTTTCAAGGACCGCGGTCAAGCGCGCCTGCCTTATTTCTTTATTTGGGCCTGAAAGAAAGACTTCAGTTCGGCCTGGCTGTGCACCCGGCCGCACTTGGGGATGGAACGCAGGAACTTGGCACCGTAGCGCTTGGTCTGTATGCGCGGGTCCAGCACCACCACCGCGCCGAAATCCGTACGGCTGCGGATCAGGCGGCCGAAGCCCTGGCGGAATTTTACCACGGCCTTGGGCAGGGAGTATTCGTTGAAAACGTTCATACCCCTGGCCGCCATCCATTCCTGCCGCGCCTCTTCCAGCGGCGTATCCGGCGCAAGGAAAGGCAGCCGCGCTATGACCACGCAGGCCAGCGCCTGGCCGGGCACGTCTATGCCCTGCCAGAAAGTGTCGGTGGCGAACAGGATGCCGTTGCCGGCGCGCTTGAAGTCCGCCAGCAGCTGGGCCGGCAGCTTCTCGCCCTGCCTGAACAGCGGCCGGCCCGGGAGTTTCCCGGCCAGCGTCCGGTAGGAATTCTCCAGCAGCTGCCAGCTGGTGAACAGGAAGAACAGCCCTCCGTCCACCGCCGCCGGCAGCACGGCGCATTGCTTTATCACCGCCGCCTCATAAGCTTTGTAATCAACCGGGTCCGGGATGTCCTGCGGGATAAAGACCACGGCCTGCTTTTCATAATCGAAGGGCGAATCCAGCAGCAGCTCCGACGGTTTATCCAGCCCCAGCCTGGCCTTTATCATTTCAAAAGAGCCGTCCACCGCCAGCGTGGCGGAGGTCAGGATAACGGGGTAGCCCTCCGCGAACAGCTCCTTGCGCAGTTCGTCGGCCACGTCCACCGGGGCCCGGTGTATGGAAATGGCCGGGTTCCTTTTAGAATAGGAGATCTCCGCCCAGTAGGCGTGCTCGGCGCTTTTGCATTCCAGGAAAACGTTGAGCTGCTCGGACAGCAGCATGCACCTTTTCAGATAGCTTTTTATTTCGGCCTCTTCCAGGTCGGACTGGCTGTAGCCTATGGCCTGGGACAGCAGCACCGTCAGGTCCATCAGCGGCTGGGCCAGCGGGTTGGGCACGATGTTCGGCTCCAGCAGGCGCTTGGCTTTGGCCGGCTGCTTGCCTTCGAAAGCGGCGAAGCCCAGCTTTTCGGTGAGCGCGTGGAAGAAATCCCTGGCGGCGAAGTTAACATCGCCGATGGCCGAACGCATATCGGCCAGCCAGTGGGCCGGCGGATTCTTCAGCCTCCGGGCCAGCCCGCGCCCGGACTTGGGGTTATAAATATCGTCCATCAGGCGCTTGACCTGCCTGTCGGTGACGGCAAAACCCATAAAGGCGGCCGCCACTTCTTCCAGGTTATGCGCCTCGTCGAAGATCACCGCGTCGAAAGCCGGGATGGGCATGCCGGCGAAGAACAAATGCTGGTTTATCACCAGCACGTCGGCCTGCTTGGCCAGGGCGATGTCCCGGCGGTAGAGGCAGGCTTCCCGGTGGGCGCATTTGCGGCCCAGGCAGGTGTCCGGGTCGCGGCTGACTTCTTCCCAAACCCGCTGCGCCACCTTGAGCGGTATCTCGGAGCGGCAGCCGCTGGCCCCGGTTTTGGCCCAGGCGCGCAGCTCGGCCGCGGAGGCCAGCTCGGCGTCATTGTCGAAAAGGTCGCTCTGGTGCGCGCCGGAGCGCTCCAACCGGGAGAGGCAAAGGTAATTGGAGGAACCCATCAGCAGGAAATACTTCAGCGGCAGGCCGTATTCTTCCAGCATGGCCTGCACCACGGGCAGGTCGTGCTTCACCAGCTGCTCCTGCAGCGCCTTGGTATGCGTGGCCACCACCACTTTCTTTTTGTCCCGGGCGGCATGCAGGGCGGCGGGCAGCAGGTAAGCTATGGACTTGCCCACCCCGGTGCCGGCCTCCGCAATAAGGTGCCGCCTGGCGGTTATGGCCTGGTAGACGGCCTCGGCCATGCGCTCCTGCTGCTTGCGGGGCTCGAAATTTTTTAAAGCGCGCTTCACGGCGCCGCCCGGCCCGAAGAACGAGGCGGGAGTCAGGGCTTCCAGCGCGATGAGCGGCTGCGGAGTTTCGTCTTGCATAGTACCGTCGGGAGAGAGCTACTTTATGGTAAGCAGGAGGCCCTGTGCGCGCCGGGGCGCCACATGCGTCTTGAACTTGACCGCCAGATTATTCCGGCCGAAGAAAGCCTCTATTTCTTTGAGCGGCAAATGCGGCCGGTTGCAGTCTTCGCTGAGATGGCCCAGCACCACGTGCCCGGGCTGTTTGCCGCCGCGCCCGCAGATGCCGTGCAGGAACCGCGCCGCCTGCAGATTGGACAGGTGGAATTCCGAGCCCGGGTGCCCGTGGCTTTTAAAAAGCTCCGCGTCGTGGTTGGCCTCCAGGCAGACCAGGTCGGAATCCGCGGCCAGCGCCACGTGCTCGTCGGTAAAACGCAGGAGGTCCGTAAAGAACGAGGCCTTGTAGCGGCGCCGGCCCGCGGCCGCGGTCGCTATGAACGCGACGGTATGGCAGCCCGGCACATGCTCCACGGGAACCTGCCTGACCGTCCAGCCGCCCAGAACAAGCGGGCCTTCAAAAGGCTGTATGATACCGGCATACTCCGCGCCGTGCCTTTCCTTTATCTGCCGGGCCGTCTCCGGGTGGCAGCGCACGGTCAGGCCTTCTTCCTTCAGCACTTTCAGGGAGTTGCGGTTGATATGGTCGCCGTGGGCGTGCGTCACCAGCACCGCCGCCACGCCCGAGATCTTCTTGATCCCGGCCAGCGCGGCGCGGCAGTCGCGCTGGCAGCCGGGCGCGAAATCTATCAGCAGCCCGCCCGCGGCCGTCCACAGCAGGGCCGCGTTGCCGCGGCTGCCGGAACAGAAGGATCTGTAGTTAATGGACATCGGCTCAGAGCTTGATAACGCCCAGCCTCTTTAATTCCCAGAAACATTTCACCATGGCCGCCACGTCGGCGGCCGCATTGTGCGCGGATTCGAAACCGGCCTTGAACAGCTTGGTGTGCAGCTCAAGGAGCTTAGGCCATTTATTGCCGTAGGGGCCGGGAATGGCGCAGTAATCCGTGGAGCTGTGCATGGTGCAGACGCGCTTTTTGGCGGGCAGGCTGTCGGGCATGCCGTTCCTGAGGAACTCCGCGCCCACTATCTTCTCGTCGAAGCTCATATTGTGCGCCACCAGGTACTGCGCCCGGTCCATGGCCGCCTGGAACCCCTGCAGCACCGGTCCCAGCGCCACGCCTTCTTTATTCGCCCTTTCGGTGGTAATGCCGTGTATGCGCACGACTTCCTCGGGGATGGTGAACCCCTCGGGCTTAATGATGAAATCCCCGGCGAGGATTTTATTGCCGTCGGCGTCGGCCAGGAAATAAGCCAGCTGCACCATCCTGGGCCAGTTGTCCAAGTCGGTCAGGGGCGCCTTCCAGTTCTTGGGCAGGCCGGTGGTTTCGGTATCGAAAAAAAGGTACATGTCAGCCGCCCCACAGTTGG
>DAOPZW010000136.1:0-7919 GCA_035353595.1 Elusimicrobiales bacterium
GCGCGTGTTGAGCTGCTCGTTGCGGAATTCCTTTATGGCTTCCGCGAACTCGAGGCGCCCCGCCGCGGAAACGGCGTTGCCGGTCAGCAGGTCCTCGGGAATGCCGGCGGACTGCAGCAGCCCCCGGCCTATGGCGTAAAGGCGCCCCTTCCCGGCGTGGGGCGGGTCGAAATCTGAGGGAACCATCTTCAGCGCTTCGCCCTTCTCCCTGAAGATCCGGTCCAGCTCGCTCAGCGTCAGCGCGGCGTCCACGCCGGTATCGAGGGCCTCGGCTTTCTTGGCGACGCAGGGTCCGATGAAGACGGTCTTGAGCTCCGCGCCGTGCAGCCGGCGCGCCACCAGGGCGGCGGCCGCCATCGGTGAAACTATCGGCGCCAGGCGCGGCACCAGGTCCGGGAAATACTTGGTGATGTGGGAGACCACCGCCGGGCAGGTGGAGGCTATCATGCGCGTGTTGGCGGGGCTGGTCAGCAGCTCCTGGTAGCGCAGGGACACCAGGTCGGCGCCGAAGGCCACCTCGTGCACGTATTTAAAGCCGAGCGCGCGCAGGGCCCCCACCAGGCGCCGCTGGTCCCATTCCGGGAACTGGCAGGGCCAGCTGGGCGCCACCAGCGCCGCCGCCGGCGCGCCGGAAGCCAGCAGGGCCAGCGTTTCGGCGGTGGAATCGTAGAATTTCTTGGCGCCGCGGCCGCAGACGCGCACGCAGTTGCCGCAGCCGATGCAGAGCTCGCTCATCACCTCGGCGCGGCCCTTGTAGATGCGGATGGCCTTGGCCGGGCACTCGCGCACGCATGTATAGCAGGTCCGGCACTTGTCGGCGTCGGTCCAGATAAGTTTATCGGTCTTTTTCATGTCGCTGGCGGAGGGCCGCCGCCTGTCAGTGGCGTTTGTCTTTCAGCAGGGACTCTATCTCGTAAAGCAGCACCGTCGGTGAGACCGGCTTTTCCATGAAGCGGTGCACCGGCAGCCAGGATTTATCCTCGTCGAAAGCCTGTTTCCAGGCGTCGTCCATGTATTCGTACACACCGGTAAGCATTATCATCGGCAGGTCCGGAAAGGAGGCGCTGATGTATTTGGCCAGTTCGAACCCGGAGTCAAAATCCTCCATCATTACGTCGAGAACAACGAGGTCGGGACGGAGCGTTTTGAGAAGTTCGCGCGCTTCGACGCCGCTGTGCGCATGCGTGACCTGGTGTTTGTTGGCCGAGAGGACTATGGTATTGGCCTCCAGAAGATGTATATCGTCGTCTACGAGCAGAACATGGGCCATGGTGGATGGTACCGCCGTTTTAAAGATTTACCGCAAGCACAGTATATAAAGAATAAATCCTTACCGACAGCCTTGTCAATGGCTGACGGCGGACTACGCAACCTTACGCCGAAAAAATAAAAAGCCCGACTCTCCCCGTGGCGCCACGCCGACGCCTTCGGCCTTCGCCCCTGACGGGATCGCGAAGAGCCGGAGGTTGGCACGGAACTTTGAGCGGGACTTGGCCGCGGCAGCAGGCAGGCGGCGCGGCCGCCCGGGGCGGAACGGAGAGCGCCGCATACCTGAGGGGACACAAATGCTTTCCCGGACATGCCGCCGCTTATTTAACGTCCAACACCTGCGTTATTATCTGTTCCAGGTTCTCCCTGGGCAGGGCGCCCTGCGCCATCTGCGGCTTGCCGGCCAGCGGGATAAAGAGCAGGCTCGGAATGCTTTGTATGCCGAACAGGGCGGACAGTTTCTGTTCCTCTTCGGTGTTGACCTTGTAGACTTCAAGTTTCCCGGCGTATTTTTCGGCCAGTTCCGCCAATACCGGCGACAGCATTTTGCAGGGGCCGCACCAGTCCGCGTAAAAGTCCACTATGCAGGGTTTGTCGCCGGCGAACTTCCATTCCTGCCCCTGTTCAAAATCGAACACCTTGGTCTTAAACGTATCAGCTGTGAGATTCTGCATAACTCCTCCCTTTAACCTCTTGTGAATATGTATCCCAACATAGCGCCCCAGATGGTGCTCAGGCAGGGATTTCTGACTATCTGGCACATATTAGAGGGGCAACCGACCAGCCGGTGCCAGAGATATCCGGCAACCCCGCCTGCGGCCGCGCCCAGCAGCACTTTCGCTACATACATCCCGGCACCTCCGCTTTTCTTTTTCACTAATTTAGATGCGGTCACGGCAAAAAGGTTACACCTGTTCTGACCACAGGCATACCGGCAGTGTGTTTTAGGAATGGGTGTCAGGGCCTGAAACTCAGCTCCAGCGTGAACTCCCCGCCGAAGTGCATGGGGACCCGGAATTCCAGGAAGCGCAGGCCGCCGCGGCAATATGTATTGCCGGGTTGCGGCGAGCAGGATAAAAGTTCCGCTTTCTCCGGGATGACGGCCAGCCGGGCGCCCGAGCCCAGCCCGCGGAAGGTTTCCCGCAGGCACAGCCATACCGTGCCGCCGGAGCCGGCCGAAAAGAAACTTTCAGGGTCGCCTTCCGCGCCTATCATCTCGTAGCTTTTCTCGCGGATCCCGTCCACCCGTATCACGGCTTTCAGCCCCTGCGGCGTCCGGCGGTATTTCACCTTCAGTATCTCTCCGGAGGAATCCGAGAATGAACTGAGGGGCGTAAAATCGAGGAGCAGTTCCAGCGGCTCGTTGAGGGCGCGCATCCGGTCGGCCAGCAGGCCCTTACAGTAGAACATGCGCGGCTCCCCGGCCGCGGGCCGGAAGAAAACCTTGGTGTTATTGCTCATCCCGCCGGCCACTACGGGTGCAGTGGCCAGCGCGTACAGGTTCCCGGCTTCAAGCTTAACCGCCGCGGCCAGCACCTCCGGGGGCAGGTCGTCGAAGGATTCCTGCGGCAGGCCGAGCCCGGAGAAAAGTTCCCGCGTTTCCTGCAGCGTGCGGAATTGCCGGTCCGGGGCGAGGTTCCGGGCGATCTCCAGGTTCTTGCGCGCCCGCTCCTTGTCGCCGGCATTTTCATAAAGGTAATACAACCCGTGATAGAACGAGGGTTTGGTCTCGTCGGGGAGCAGGCCTATGGCCTTGCGCAGTTCGCGGGCGGCGTCGCGCCAGCCGCCGTTCATGGAGAGGGCCCAGGCCTTAAAGATGGGCAGGATGTCGTTGCCGGGGGCAAGCTGTTCGGCGACCGCCAACTCAGCCAAAGCCTCATCGGGTCTGCCGCTCTTGATGAGTTTTTCTATCAGCGCGATCCTGAGCGCCACTATGTCCGGGCGCCTCGCGATTATTTTTTTAAGCTCCGCGTTATCCTTGTCCGCATCGTCGTCGAGTGAGAGCAGCGAGATGAACAGTTCGTATCCTTTCACCAGTTCCCCGGCCTTGACCGCGCAGTCGATGGCGCGGGGCCGGTCACCGGAGAACAGCAGCATGCGCGCCGCCAGGATATGCAGATAAGGATTCTTGTCCGTCTCCAGGCATTCCAACATCCGCTCCAGCCATTCTTTTTCGCCGCGGATCATGCCGTACAGCGCCCTCGCCGCGGCGGCGGCCGGCCCCTTGCCGCGGTCCCCCAGTTTTTTGAGCAGCGGCAGGCTCTCTTTCAGGATCTTGTCCGCCCATAGGATATGGGAATTGAGGATCAGCGCCATGGCATAAAGGTCCGTGTTCTGCGGATCCAGCTTGAGGGCGCGCCGGACCTGTTCTATGGCCTCGGAAATATTCAGGTCCAGGTAAAGTTTCAGGGCCTTATCCAGCAATTTAGCCGCGACGGCCTTATCCTCCGGCGGCACCGGCGGCAGCGCTTCCCGCTGTTCCCCGGGCCCTTCGCCTGCCATCTTCCTGAGGCGGCCGGCAAAGAGCGCGCCCAGCCCACCCCTGAGGTTGAGGCGCAGCGCGTCGGCCAGCTCGCGCGCGTCCCGGAAACGGCCGCGCGGCTCCCGGGAGAGCGCCTTGAGCGCTATCTCGTCCAGGGACGCCGGCACCGCCGGATTGAGGGCTGAAGGCCGCAGGACCTCCTTCTCAAGAAGGGCGTTGATAAAGGCGGCCGTATTGCCGGCGGCGGCGGCTTTGCCGAAAGGATGTTCCCCTGTCAGCAGTTCGTAGAAGACCAGCGCCAGCGAGTAGAGGTCGCTGCGGGCCGAGGCTTTCTGCCCGGCGAAAAGTTCCGGCGCCGCGTACTTCAGCGTGCCGATGAAATGGGCGGTCTCGGTCAGGCTCTCCGAGTCCATCACTTTGGCCAGGCCGAAGTCGGCCAGTTTAACGCCGCTGCGCGACAGCAGAAGGTTAGAAGGTTTTATGTCCCGGTGCAGCACGCCGGCGGAATGCGCCTCGTAAAGCGCGTCCGCCGCGTTGGCTATCAGCAGCGAGGCCTTGGCGCTGTGATCCTTTTCCTCCAGCGGGCAGCGCAGGAAATCCCGCAGAAAATACGGCGTATCTTCGGCCTGCTGAGCCTCAGGGGCGTACCCGAAAGCCCGGAGCTCCTCGGGGTCAGCGCCGCGCACGGCCCTGAGGCGGTCCAGGAACGTGGCCACCGACTTCCCCTCGACGTATTCCATTACGAAATACGGCAGCCCCGCGTGCTCGCCGAACGAATACACCCGTACTATGCCGGGGTGGCTGAGCAGCGCCATGGCGGACGCTTCTTTTAAAAACCGCCTCTTGCCCGCGGCGCCGGCCGCTTCCGGCAGCGCCATCTTCACCGCCACCTTGCGGTCAAGGGCCGCGTCGTACGCCTCGTAGACCACGCCCATGCCGCCGCGCCCTATCTCGCGCAGCACTTCAAAGCCGCCAATTCGCTGGATGTTTCCGCCCATGTTGCAGTCGTAGTCTCTTTTTCAGGATAAGGAAAGGGCCGCGCGGGGAACCGGCTACCCGGAGCTACTCGGCGCCGGCCAGCCCGGCGTAGATCAGCGCTCCGCCCTTGAGCGTTTCAATGACATTGCCCAGCATGGCGTTACTCACCGCCAGGCAGCCCCAGGAACGCCCTGGCTGCACATTGTTGTCCGAAACGTAATCCGCGGCGTGTATCACTACGGCGCGCTCATAGGCGTTGGAATTGGTGGCCGACAGGCCGTGCAGCCGCATGGACCGCCCGTGCTTGCCGTTGTAGATCTCGCCGGTGAGATAGAAGCCCAGCGAAGAAGCGTTCGAGTTCACCACATTGCTGAAAATGGTGGCGTAACCGTCCCTGTCCGGGTCCGAGCCGGAGCCGTGGGCCACATGGTAAATATTCAGCGTCCCGTCCTGAGTATCCGCTATATAGAACCGCGCGAAGCTGGAGTGCCTGGCAAAATCCACCACGCCGATATACCGCAGGTTCCCCAGCTTCCCCTTGTTGGCCAAATAATATTTTACAGCGTCGGCTTTAAGGTCGGCGGGGATCAAATTCTGCGGGTCTATATTCAGGGCCGCGTTCAGCGCCGCCGCGGCGGCGGGCGCGGGCAGCTCTTCCGGCGCGGCAGGGCGGTCTTCGCGCACCGTATCGTCGGGCAGCGGGTCCGC
Organism: Elusimicrobiales bacterium; assembly: GCA_035353595.1. Classification (GTDB taxonomy): domain Bacteria; phylum Elusimicrobiota; class Elusimicrobia; order Elusimicrobiales; family UBA9959; genus UBA9959. The sequence continues at coordinate 5,438 of DAOPZW010000136.1, forward strand.
CTGCTGCTTCAGCGCCGGCCTGGGGGTCAGTATGGTTATATCGCCTCCGGGCGCCACGCTTACGGCCAGCGCGGCGCTGCGCGCGGCGGCGGAAGGCGCCTGCGCTTCATAACCCGCGGCAGGGCCCATAGCGGCCAATTCGTCAAAAGCGGCAGTATGCGCCAGCCCGGCGCAGGCGCACAGCGCGGTCATAATGGCCGGCAGGATCAAAGTATCTTTCTTCCTGAAGAGCATCTGCATATAGCTTAGCGCAACGCGAAATTTTGTCAAGGGCCGGAAATGCTTGGGCGGGCAAGGCCCCTATTTCTGTATCTCAAGTTCGTCGAGCACTTTGCCGTCCTTATCATAGACGGCCAGCTTAAGGTTTTTGCCCTCTATCTCGAAGCGCCCGAAATGGTAGACCGGCAGGAACTTCTCCGACCAGTCCTCGTTGCGGCCCTGCGCGTCCAGCGCCACCCCCCCGCCGCCCAGGGTAAGGTATATTATGCCGCCTTGTTCGTCGGCCAGCCCCTGCTTTACGGGCTTGGTGCGCTCATAATCGTTGTTCTGCCCCTGCAGGACCATATCGACTTTGTACTTAAGCAGCAGCGGCTCAAGGGCGCTCAGCAGCGCTTCGCTGCCCTCGCGCGGCCCGGTGGCGTACAGCGGCTGGTGTATCACCACGAACTTCCACGTCCGGTCGGTTTTTGAAAGGAAATACTCCAGCCATTTGTACTGTTTCGAGCCCGGGGCCAGTGACGGCGCGAACTTTGCGCCGTCGAAAGCGTTGCCGTCCAGCACGAAGAACCGCGCGTTGCCCTCGTCGAAATGGTAGTAATGCGGCGGCAGCCCGGACAGCGGCACGCTGTGAAACGGGGAGAAGTTCGCTTTTATAAAACCCTTGCCGGCCTCTTTCCTGTAATTCTGCCCGTATTCCTGGTTGCCCAGGGCGATGAAGAACGGCGCCCGGGCCAGCAGCCCCGCATACGGCGTAAAGTATTCGTCGTCGGAGTCGGCGTCCATGCCGGTATCCACCAGGTTGCCGGTATGCAGCACGAAGTCGGCCGCGGCCTTGTCCATCTGGGCGGCCAGCTCCAGTTGTTCGTCGGACTGGGAGCCGGAATTGCCGAAAGCCAGGAAAGAGAAGTGCGGTTTGTCCTCGCCGCGGAAGGTCGTAAAGTTCCCTTCAAAAGCTTTGTAGACCCCCGTACTGTCAGCGGGCAGGTAAATGCGGTAACAGTGCGTGGTGTCCGGAGTGAGCCCGAACAGCGGCATGCGCTGCTCCTTCATGGCCGGGTAGATGGTTTGAAAGCGCTCGCAGTCTGGCGCCGCGCCGAAGGTAAGCCAGGCCGGGGCGGCGGTGTCCACCCGCAAGCGCACCGTCACCATGGAGGAGGTCATGTTCTCCAGGTACGGCCCGCGCTCCAGCCGCGCGGCGTCAGCGACGCCGCACGACAGCAATAAGACCGCCGCAGCCAGGGAATACTTCATTTCCCGTCCGCGGTTTTGCAGAATAGTTCCGTAACCTTGAACTTCACGGCGTCAATAACACCGCGGTCGGTTATCCGGATCTCCGGGATGGGCGGCAGGGTGAGGAAAGCCATAGCCATGAAGGGGTCCGACAGCCTGGAGCCCAGCATCTTTGCCGTAACGCCCAGGCGGGAGAGCTTCTCGCGCACGAATTCGGAGCTGCGGTCCGACATCAGTCCGGCCACCGGCAGCGGCAGGGCTTCCAGCACCTGGCTGTTGAGGGCCGCCACTATGCCGCCCTGCATCTTCACCACTTCCACGGCGGCGGTATACATATCCCCGTCGTGCGTGCCTATAACCACGATATTATGAGAGTCGTGCGAAACGGACGAGGCGATGGCGCCTTTCTTCAGGCCGAAGCCTTTTACCAGGCCCAGCGCGACGCGCCCGGAAGCCATGTGGCGCTCTATAACCGCGATCTTGAGTATGTCCTTGTCCGGGTCGGCCGAGACGTAGCCGCCGTCCTGCTTCACGGGCTCGATGCTCATCTTGGTCACTATCTGGTCGGGAATGACGTTGATCACCTTGGCGTATTTCCCCTCCGCCTTCATGGCGAAATCGGAATGCTCTATCCATTTCACGTTTATGGTGCCGCGGGTCTTGCCGGCGTATTCCTTTATCACGCCCGGGATTATTTTGCGGTCCGCCGCCACCAGCTTGCCGTCCTTGAAGACTTTAGAGATCTTCATGCCTTTGAGGTCCTGCAGCACCACCAGGTCGGCCTGGTAGCCGGGGGCGATGGCGCCCAGGTTCTTCAGGTTGAAGTATTCCGCCGTATTTATGGTGGCCATCTGTATGGCGCGGATGGGGTCCACGCCCAGCTTTATGGCCGTGCGCACCAGGTAGTCGATGTGCCCCGCGTCGACAATGAAAGCGGACATGATCTAGCTCTCCTCTCGGTTGCTTGTACTCATGCCCCCACCGTAGTGAACTAAGTTCACCCTGTCAACATGGTTGGCCTACTTGCGTGGTC
>DAOPZW010000137.1:0-7895 GCA_035353595.1 Elusimicrobiales bacterium
GCGGCGAGCGGAAAGCCTTTATGCCGCCGGCGTTGAGATGCTGCAGCGCCCGCGCGCCTATGCCGCCCACCAGGATGGCCGAAACCTTCTTGCCGGCTATGGCGCCCAGCGGGTTGCACTGCCCGTGCTCGTGGTGCTGGTTGCCGTTGTCCATGAATTCCGCCTTGCCGCTCTCCGTGTCGCAGATGGCGAAGAAAGGCGCGCTGCCGAAATGGCCGTACACTTTGGATTTCAGTCCGTCGTTATTTTCAACCGGTACGCAGATGTTCATTTATGTTCTCCTCCGCAGGGCGGGCGCCGTATTTCCACCGGGCCGCCTTCTATTTTAAGGGCTTTGCCGTTGACTACGGCGTCGGCCAGCTTCCGCCTGGCGGAAGCGAGTATGTTGCCGAAGGTCTGCCTGGACACTTTCATGGCTTTGGCCGAACCGGACTGGTCCTTGCCGTCCAGCTCGGCGTACTTCAGCGCCTGGAACTCGTCCAGCTGAAGGGTTATTTCCTCCAGTTCGCACAGCGGCACGGCCCGCGGCTTGAAGTAATAAGCCCGGGGCTCGGCGAACACTTTTCTGCATTTAAACGGCCGCGTCATAGTTATTGGCATATGCCAATAACCCAAGAATACAAATTTCCGCCCGGACAAGTCAACGGGCGGGCCGCGCAACCCCGCCGCGCGCGAAATAGCGCCGGGAGGACCATAATTTGTAGAATCAGGGTACGTGGTTCACTATAAGGACAACATGGAAAACAGCGCCATCCTGCTCACGGCCGCCTCCCTGGGCTTCATTCACACCGTACTCGGCCCGGACCACTACGTCCCCTTCGTCGCCCTGGCAAAGGCGAGGAGCTGGACCCCGCTGCGGACGGCCGTTATCACCTTGCTGGCCGGGTTCGCCATCTTCTCCTGCGGCATAGCCGTAAAAGCCGGTCTTTAAAGCCCGTACCGCTCCCGGCGAAGGCCGGGCGCAGCCCCCCCTATCATGAAAGGCACCCGAGCGAACGAAAAACTCTTCTGGAACAACAGGGCCCGGAATTACCCGCGGCCCTTTGAAAAAGAAACTTTCGCCAAAACAGGCAGGATACTGCGCCTGCTCGGCGGCATGGGCATTGATTTCAAGGGCCGCAGGGTCCTGGATATCGGCTGCGGCACGGGGGTCTACGCCCTGCGCCTGGCCGGCCAGGCCGAAAAAACCCTCGGCGTGGATTCTTCACAGGAAATGCTTAAGCTGTTCCGGGCGGAACGGCGCCGCCGGGGCATAAACAACGCCTCCTGCATACAAAGCACCTGGGCCGCGTTGCCGGCGGCGCGCCTGGCCGGGCGCTTCCACATAGCCCTCGCCTCCATGACCATGGCCGTAAAGACCAGAGCCGATATCCGCAAGATGGAAGCCGCAGCCGCGGCTTGCGTTTACATAGGCTGGGCCGGGGTGCGGCGCAACGCCCTGCTGGAGAAAGTCTATGCTAAACACGGCGTAGCCTACCGGGCGCCGCAAGGGGCTGAAACGATCCTTAAACTGCTTGGTGAGCTGGGACGCGAACCGGCGGTGCGTTTTATCAGGGACAGCTGGATAAAAAAGAACACTCCCGCGGAAACAATGCGCGACATCGAGGTGGGGCTTAAAGTCAACGGCGCGAAGATGGACAGGGAATGGGTGGCGGCGCTGCTGCAGCGGATGACCAGGAAAGGCCGGGTCCGCCAGGTCACCTCGGTGAGGAAAGCCCTTATAACCTGGCGCGTTCCTTAATTATTTCCTTATTGACGGCGCAGGCGCCGGACCGCTACAGCGGGGCCACTATCGAGAGCGCGCCATGCGTAACGCCTTTTATGGCGCGCAGTTCATCGGCCAGCCTTTGCAGGTCGGCCGGCTTCCCTGTTACGGCAGCGGTAAGCAGCACATGGCCGTTCTTAAGCAGTACCGCCTGGGTGGCGGCCACGTTGCGGGCCTGGCGGACCAGCACCGTTTCCACGGCGCGCGCCGGGCGCCCGTCGGCCGGATCGTAATGCACGGAGATGGTCCCGGCGCATTCGCGGCCGGCTTTCCAGTCTTTCTTTACCATGGCGCGGCGCACAAAGTCGGCCACGGCCTGTGACCGGCTGGGGTAGCCTCTTTCGGCGGCCAGGCCGTCGAGCTTGGCGAGCAGGCCTTTTTCAAGGCAGAGCGTGAAACGGTCCAGTTTCATAGTCACACTATTCTACAAGTTCACGCGCGCAATATCAAAGGCCGGGCCGCCCCCGCGGCCGCGCCCCGTCCGACGGGCCGGCCGGCCCGGGCGCCGCCGGCGCGGCGGGCTGATTGCCATCATTCATACTTTTTGCTAAAATAGTATGAACGATGAGCGTATTTCAAAGAGAGGACTATTTATGACAAAAAGATCAGGCCTGCTGGCGGCGCTGCTGCTGCCCGCCGCCGCGCTGCACGCGGCCGACGTGAACATTACCGTGGTAACCCCCTCCCGCGCCCCGCAGAACATAGCGGACGTGGCCGGCGCCGTTGAAGTGCTCCTGCCCGCCCAGCTGGCGCAGGCCGGCGGGACAACGCTCGACCAGAAGCTGCAGACGCTGGTCCCGGGCCTGACCAGCAACAGGGGCGCCGGCCTGTACACGCACGGTTCGGAACTGACCATGCGCGGCCTGCCCGGCGGCGAAACCGGCCAGGCCATGACCCTGGTGCTGCTCGACGGCGTGCCCCTCAATTCGGCCGCCACCGGCGGCGTGCAGTGGAACTCCCTCAAGAACCTGGACATAGACCATATAGAAGTGTTCAAAGGCCCCGGTTCTTCCATGTACGGGTCCAACGCCATGGCCGGCAGCATAAATATCATCACGAAAAAGGCGAAGCAGGGGTATTCGCTGGAAACCTCCTACGGAACCTACAACACTTTCAGCGCCGCCGCCAAGGCCGGCGTCACCGCGGGAAAGCTCTCGCTGGAAATCAACGGGAATTACTTAAGCAGCGACGGCTACAACCAGACGCCCAAAAGCGCCAGGAACGCCTTCAGCATTAAGAGCGACGTGCTGGAAAAGAGCGCCGGCGCGAAAGCCGCGTACGCTTTCGAAAAATTCGGGAACCTGTCGCTGGACTACGGGCATTTCAAGGGCTGCAACGGCGCCGGTTCCAACAAGACCGTCGACCAGTACAGGGAAAAGGAAATGGACCGCGTTCAGGCCGGCTGGCAGGCCCGGCTCAACGGGTATTACTGGAACCTCACCGCTTTCTACAACGATATAGCCGACCTGAAAGTATCGGAAAAAAGCGGCACGGCCATTTATGCCGACATAAAACGCAGGGATTTCGGCGGCCTGGCGTCCGTGGCGAAGACCCTGGACAGCGGGCTCATCGCGACCGGCGGCCTGGATTATAAATTCGGCGTACTGGACGCCCATGACAGCAACAACAGCCCCTCCGCCGCGCCGTTCTCTTTTGACCGCGGCAAAACCGACAATATCGCCCCCTACGCGCAGCTGGAAAAGGATTTCGCGGGGCAGCGGCTCAACGTGGCCGCCGGCCTGCGCTACGACAACGTGTTCCTGCACGACGCCTTTTCGCAGAACACGTCCGCGGCGCAATTCACCCCGTACAACGGCAAGCAGCCTGACAAACGCTGGGCGGAATTCTCGCCTAAAGTGTCGGTCGGCTGGAAGTACAGCGGCGCCCTGACGCAGTACCTGTCGTATGCCAAAGGGTTCAGAAGCCCCACGCTGGAAAGCATGACCCTCAACCTCAAGCGCGGCACTAAATACCAGCTGGCCAATCCCGGCCTCACGCCGGAAACGGCGTACACGGCCGAAACCGGCATAAAGTTCAACCCGGTGAACGGCCTTTACCTGGACCCGGATATTTACCTCACCGAGGCGCGGGACTTCATCTACTACACGCAGGTGACGGGCAATTATTACCAGTACAAGAACATGGCCAGGGCGGAGATCTACGGCGTGGAAATACCGGTCAAGTATATAAGCGGCGGCCTGGCGCTGTCCGCCTCCTGCGCCCGGTCTCATTCCAGGGTCACCGGCGACGGCGGCTTGGGCATCAAGGGCCGGCAGCTCACCTACGCCCCCGGCTATCTTTATTCCGCGGGCGCGGCTTATGAGCGCGGCAACAGCGCGCTGGCGGCCGCCTGGACGCATAAATCGAAGCAGTACACCAACGAGGCCAACACCTCTTCCCTGCCCGGTTACTCCACCGCCGCCCTTACCTTTACGCAGAAAATTAAGAAGGACCTGGTCGTCTCCCTGAGTTGCGACAACGTGTTCAACGAGGTTTATACGGAATCGGACAGCGTCCTGTCGCCGGGCCGGACTTTCACAGGAACGGTCAGGGTGACGTTCTGAGCGGCAACGCCCGGAAAACCAAGTTCCTAGCGCATGCCCCCGCGCAGGGCGGAGAGGCGCGAACGGATCCTGACGTTGCCCGGGTCCAGCCGCGCCGCCAGCGCGAATTGAGAAACAGTGCGCGCCTTGCTGTATAAGGCCATGGCGGCCACCTGCCCCGAGCTGCGCAGCACCGCCGCCGTACCAGCCAGCGCCACGGCCGTCAGCGCCCGCCTGCGGGCGCGCGACGAAAGTGTCACCTGGCGTAGCGCCGGCAAAGGCGGCGCCAGCGCGCCCAGAATGGCCCACGCCATAAAAGAGGAAGCCGGCAGCAGCAGCACGGCGTCGAAACACGCCACCGTAAAGGTGCCCAGCAGCGTAGCCGCCAGCGTCAGCCCTTCCCGGTATTCGTCCGCGCCGGCGGCCCCGGCGGTACGCCGCCACGCGGCCAGCAGCAGCCACAGCAGCGCCAGCAGCAGGGCGGCCAGCGCCGGCGCCCCCCGCTCGGAAAGTATGGCCATCCAGTCGCTGCTGGGCCAGGGGTTGATGGTCCGCCCGGTGTAGTAATCTATCGACGGGTCGAAACCCTCCGAGAACCGGGGATACGCCAGCGCCCAATTGCCCGGCCCGGCGCCCAGCAGGGGATGCGCGGCGGCTATGCGCAGCGTTCTCGCGTACTGCACCAGCCGCCCGTGCCCGCTGCCGCGGCGGTAATCCACTATCCCGCTCACCGTGTCCAGGTACGGGGAATCGCTCTTCCACTCCAGCGTGTTGGGCACGAACAGCGCGGCCAGCACGCCCAGAATTCCGGCCAGCAGCAGCCCCCGCTGCCGCGAAGACATCGCCGCGTCGCGCCAGCGGCCCCCGGCGCGCCAGGCGCCGTACGCCAGCACCGCCGCCCCCGCGGCCAGGCCCAGCAGCGCCGCGCGCGAGCGCGAAAGCACCAGCGCGTCCGCCACTATGGCCACGCCCGCCGCGCCGCAGACAAAGCCAGCGCCGCGGCGCGCCCTGAGCGCGGCCAGCACCAGCGCCGGCGCGCAGATAACGGCCAGGTGCGCCATGAAATTCCGGTTGCCCAGCGTACCGCCGGGGACGCGGTTCAGGCTGAAGAGAACGCTGGCAAAGCCGTAGGCCTGCGCCAGCGAGGCGGCCGCGCCGGCGACCGCCGCCGCAGCGGCTGCGGCCACTATCATACTGCGCGCGCCCGCCGCGGCGGCCGAGCGCGCCCCCCAGAACACCGCCGCGCCGGAAAGGGTGACGGCCAGCGCGCTGGTGGAGAGCCAGCGGTCCCGGGCCAGCAGCGCGCTTACGCAACTGAGCGCCAGGTACAAGGCGAGCAGCAGGTCCACCCGGTTAAGTTCCAGCTTATCCGCCCGGCGCAGGCCCAGCAGCGCCAGCCCCAGCGCGGCCATATGCATTACCAGCTCTTTGGGCGCGAAGAACCGGGCAAGGTCGAACATGCGGTAAGGCACCGCCGCCGCCACCACTAATATGGCGCCGGCTGCGAGCAGGCCGGGGGCGAAGGCGCGGTCATCCGGTTTCGGCAAAACAGGCATATCTAAATATACCAAACAAAAAGCCCCGGGCATACTTGCCGGGCGCTCCGAATGATCCGAACCGCAGAGTTTTCTCCCGCGCGGCGCGTGTAACGCGCCGCCGCTAATTCTCCTGCCCCCCCCCGGCAGCAAGAGCAAAGCAAGCCCGGCGGGTGCGCAAAATCTTCAAGGAAAGATGGCGCCCGCTCTTTACCGGCGGGTTGTCCGCCGGGAAGAAGACCGCCGGCCCGAAGACTACCGGGGCTGCTTGAGCTTTTCAGCGATCTGGCCGACAGTCTCTTTCATCTCAGCCCAGGCCTTATCCATGCCCTCCGTCAACAATTCCCAAGCGTCTCCGGACGTCTCGCCGAACTGGCGCAGTTTCAACTGCGCTTCCAGCCGCCGGGCTTTAAACTCGGTAATTTCACGCAGCAGTTTAGTCCTGTGTTCCAGGGCCGCGCGTTCGGCATTTTCAGAAAGCCGGTCTATCTCCACGCCCCAGGCCTTAAGCTGGGAGTTCAATTTCGCTATGTAATCCTCTTTTTTTCCCATAGAGCCCCCTTTTCAGCAGTCCGGCCGCGGCCGGAAATTACGCGCGGCCCGGCAGCGCCGGTAATACCCGGACCCGGCGTTGGCGCGGAAGAACCTGCGCTGGCCGCGGCGGTCGCTGAGCAGTATTCCGCCGCTTTCCAGCAGCTGCATGGCGCCGAGCGCCGCCACTACATTGAACCCGGAAAGGGCGGAAGCCGCAGAAGCGCTGAGCAGCGCTTTATCGTCGCCCAGGAAATAATCGAGCAGCACGCCTAATTTGTCAGAGTTTGCAGCCGTCATGCGTCATTCCTCCCGAAACGCTGCCCTCGGATCACTCCGTTATCAAAGACCCGGCCGGCGGCTTTTTAAGACCGGGCTTTATCCGCGCGCGTTCACCCTCAATGCCGGCCTTGCCTGTGCCCGGGGCCGCGTCCTCCGGTACCGGCAGCATATGGAGCCGGATCAGGTATTCCGGGGTTCTCCGGCCCGACCGGCTGCGGAACTCCGCGCGCGCTGCGCCGGACGCCGCTGCCGCGCCGCTTCATAGAGCAATTTTTATTTTTTTCACCCCTGAACCCCGGGCCCGGCGCGACATTGAGCCGCCTTTGCCTGAGTTCCATGCCACCCCGGACGCAGCCCGCTGAAAACAGCCCTTTCCCGTATCAGGTAATGCCACCCGGCATTATTGTCCGGTTCCCGGCGCCGCCTTGCGGCGCGCGCCCGGAAACGGGAAAGTCCTTTTCAGCAGGCTGCCCAACTAACCCTACCCCCCGACAACCTTACTCTATAGCTTTCGGGAAGCGGTTGAAATCGCCTGAAAAGGTTATTTGATATTTGAAAATATAGCTAACCCGAAAGGGTTAGTGGAACGGACCCCGGCGGGCAGATCAGGCGGCGGCCGGCTGCGCGAACCAGCGCCGCCCGATCCACAGCGAAACATTTACCAGCCCTATCAGGACGGGCACTTCCACCAGCGGCCCGATAACGGCGGCGAAGGCCGCGCCGTGGCCTATGCCGAAGGTGGCTATGGCGACGGCGATAGCCAGTTCGAAGTTGTTGGACGCCGCGGTGAACGACAAGGTGGCGGACTCGCCGTAAGTCGCCCCGGCCTTCTTGCTTATGTAGAACGAGGCGAAGAACATCAGCGTGAAGTAGACCAGCAGCGGCAGCGCGACACGCACCACGTCGAAAGGCACCTGCACTATGTTTTCGCCTTTTATCGAGAACATCACCACGATGGTGAACAGCAGGGCTATCAGCGTTATGGGGCTTATCAGCGGAAGGAACTTCCGGGCGTACCAGTCGCGCCCCCTGACGGCCAGCAGCGAGAACCGCGTTATTATCCCGGCCAGGAACGGTATCCCCAGATAGATGAACACGCTTTTGGCGATCTCACCCATCGTAATGTTCACCACCGCGCCCTCGAGCCCGAACCAGCGCGGCACCAGCGTGATAAAGAACCAGGCGTAAACCGGGAAGAACAGAACCTGGAACACGGAATTGAAAGCCACCAGTCCGGCG
>DAOPZW010000138.1:0-7879 GCA_035353595.1 Elusimicrobiales bacterium
CCCCTCGGACAAAAATTCGTTCTGCCGCTCAAGGGAACTATGGCGTTATTGCCTTACCTGGTCTGCCGCTATGAAGGACCGGAGGTGGAATGGGTGCATATCTCCCGGCCTTATCCAGAGGACATGTTCTGCGGGGTATGGCCTAAAACGGACAAAAACGAGTTCGTCTGCGCATACAAATAACTGCGGCCTGCCGACCCGTACGAACTGCGCCTGGACCTTTTTTTGTGTATTCAAAGCCGGCAGGGACGGGATATCGCAGTGGCTCACGTGGATAAAGATAAGCTTTTAAACAAGATCACACAGTCGTTTTCCGGGGTCGCGTACCCCGGGGACTGGTGTTTGAAAGGGGGCACGGAAGGCGAGGAATAGCCTCGCTGCGGGCGGCGGAAAATAAAAAGGCAAAAAAATACCCGCCGCGGTCTGCGGCGGGTATTTTTTTGAAGCGCCTGTTCTTACAGGGGTATCTTCGGCGTGCGGCCCTTGTCCACGCAGGCGTCGGTGGAAACCTTGCCTATGCGTTTAAAGCCCCACTTCACGAAGTATTTGGTGTCGCCCTTGTCGGAGCCGTCGTCCAGCAGGTCCTTGTTCTTGGTGAGGTCCTTTTCCGTGAACGCGAGTTCGTAGCTGCCGGCGGTGTTCACGGTGAAGGTCTTCTCGCCTTTGTTGCTGTCGAAGAACCACCAGCCGTCCTTGAAGAGCTTAACCTTTATCGCGGCCTGCTCGCCCGCGTCGCGGGCCAGCTTGAAATGCACCCGGAAATCCTCCATCTCGCGGCCTATGCCGTCAAGCATGTCCACGCTTTTCTTGAGGTCGTTGATCTCCTTTAACTGCGCCTGGGCTTTCTGCGTGTCATCCCAGAACCCGTCGGCGCCGCTCTGCGCCTCTTTTTCCCGCAGCGAGGCGCGCTTGGCCTCCAGCCCGAACAGCCGCGCGGAATCGCCGAGAAAGGCGTCGAGCCCGGCCAGCTTGTTGGCCACGTCCTTGAGTTCCAGCGTTCCAGCGATGTGAACTATTTTTACAATACTTGCGCCACCGGCCAATATTTCAGCGCTGGCTTTGTGTCGTTCCTCTTTGAAGATCAGGCGGCTTTTTGTAACATTATAATGCTGAATTTCAGGGTTTTTATGTTTTCCGGAGCGGGAACCGGGGAAAAGGACAGCGGCAGACTTTATCTCTGTCTTGCGTCCCGCACCCGTTCAGGAACGTTATATTTTCACACGACCATGGGAGTCTTTCATAACAATTCCGCCAAGCTCCCGGAAAGCCCGGCAGAAGATCCCGCCCGGGGCGGACGTGGCCGTTTTTTCGGCCATGCCGCCTGCGGGAAATACGCGCAAATTTCAGCGTGCCTCCTCCTGCTGGCCATGCTGGCCGGCCTTATTTACCTTTTTCCCCGCGCCGACATCAGCTTCGGGCATGAACCCCACACGGAACTAGGGGAAGAATGGCTGTTCGCTGTCTCTGAACACCTGAACAACCTCTGGTTCCCCTTCCTGCCTGTCACCCTGGCTGTCCTGAAATACCACCTGCCTGCCTGGCTGCATTGGCTCCAGTACGTTATGCTGCTTTTACCGGTCCCGCTGGCTTTTTCCGCCGGTGCGCTGCTCCATTCTTTGCGGGCCGGGCTGTCCGCCGCGCTTTTTTCTTCCGTCCTGTGCCTGTGGCTGGCCCGCTACGGAAACCTTCCTTACGCCCTGCACGCGGAACAGGCCCTTATCACCGCCTCCGTTATTCTTACGATCTCCGTTCTCGCGCTGCGTCTGAGCTCCGCGCGGACAAAAAGCCTGCTGATCGGCCTGGCCATGTCCATGACGCTGTACGCCAAAGGTGTTACCGCCCCGCTCCTGGCCGGGCTGCTGTTGTACGTGGGCCTGAAGGAAAAAGAGGATGAGACCGCCGCCACGCCATGGCTGCCGGCCGCAGTCATCCTTGTTTCCCTGGCCGTATGGATCCTGGCCAACGCCGCGGCTTCAAATGAATTTACGCTCCTCGAAAACGCTACGCGGTCCGACGACAATATCTGCACCGGGGCCGCCGGCTTTGTCTCCACAGTGGAAGGGAACTCCCGCTCGCTCCTCCATATAGGGCCAGGCGAGAGCGTCATGTTCTGGGCGATCAGGGAAACAGTGTCCCACCCGGTACGCTATCTCCTTGCCATAGCGAAAAGAGCGCACTATATTCTTTTCGGCGCCCCGCTGGTACCGGGGCTGCAGCTGCTTGCGTTGTGCGCCGCCTGGGCGGTATTCAGCCTGCGGCGCATGCAGCCGGTGCGGCCGCTGCTCTTCTCCGCTCTTTATTTTTTCGGGATACATCTGCTGATGCCCGTGGAAGGACGGTATTTCATTCCCGGATGGTATTTTTTCTGCATCCTTGCCGGCGTCTCGGCCGCTGAAATTTCCGGCAAGCGGGCGGCTTGCGCCGCCGGGGAGGAAGCGACCGCACGGTTCGTTCTCGTCTCCTGCGGCGCGCCGATCGCTTCTCTGTGGTTCTTAAGTTTCCTGTTGCTTGCCGCATACCCCGTAAGGAATTTGACGCCGCAGGACCCGAAAAAGCTGTTGCAAAAGCATACTTCCATCCCGCGGCTCTACACCGCCGCCGCCGAACAGGAAATAGCGGCCGGGAACCCGGCGGCGGCAGCGGAGTATTACGATAAAGCGTACCGCCTGACACAGGATCCCCAGGACCGGGAAAAGCGGGCAAAGGCCCGCTTCCTCTCCGGCGCCTCGGCCAGCGAACTGATATCGGAATACAGCAGCCCCGCCGACGACAAGACAGTGATCTTTTCCGCGCTGCTCTATGCCGAAGAGGGCGCGCCGCAAAAAGCTGACCGCGCGCTGTCCTGCGCTATGCAGTTGTGCATCAGGCACTTATCCGGGATGCGCTACGTCTCGACCGCCGAGGACGAAGCGCATCTGCGCGGCCTGCGTCAAGCGGCCAGCACAACCTGCCTTGGCAAGCTGCAGAACTTCCTCGCAATGCTCCCCACGCGGCGGGAAGCCCTGCTGAGGGCACAACTGAAGAGGAGCTCCCCCTGGATGCTGCGCCCCGAAACTGTTTTTGCGCGGTACCTGGCTGAAAATTCCGCCTCCGGCGCTGTCCGGGCCGCCTATCCCGGCAGCCGCGCCGCGGAACCAAAGGATTGCGCCGGGCTTCTCCCTGACCGATAAGATACTTTCAACAGGCGGGTCGCGCATCTCCCCGGCAGCCTGCCGGTGCGGCTCCGGGTCTCTCCTCCCCGCAAGATATATAATGACAACGGGTAGTGGCGGTTTCATGAAACCGGTCCTTCTGACCTTATTACTGCCGTTCCTGTACGGCAGCTGCCGGGGCCTGTCGCTGAAATTGCGTTCCGGCGCCGAAATTGACGCGGAAGTGGCGCGCATAGACGCCGCCTCGGTGCTGCTCAAGGACGGCCGCAAGCACCCCCGTGCTGACGTCTCGTAGATACAATTCATAACAGACCCGCCGCCGACTGACGACTAAACTCTGTTCCCGACATTTCCGCCGCCCGTCCGCCCAACCGCCGCGGCGGATTTGTTCTTTTTCCGGAAAATACGCCGGGTTTTTTGTTGTTATAGATAAATTGGACGGAGGGGGAGCCTTTTTAAAATTTTTAGCCACGGGAAAAGCAGATTGTTTGTAAGGAGGCTCCGATAATCCGCCTTATGTTTACTACAGGTTCGGAACTGCCTGCGGTGACCCCGGAGAATTTCCCGGCGCCGCTCTAAGAGGGAAGGGAGGGGACGCTCTTAACTATTGGACTATTTAGACGCGGGTTTTGCGAAGCCGCCGGGAAGGTCCGGTAGCTGTTTGGAATGTGTATAATGCTTTTAGGCCTAAACATCTAAATAGGGTAAGGGATATATATTTACTAGGTTGTCTCTCAGGAAGAATGTATGAAGATATTCCCCATTTTGGCAACAGTATTTCTAAATGTGTTATTTGTGTTTTCCGGCTATGCAACGGAGACAAGGAAAGAAAGTTTTACATTTGTCCCGGATACCGATACTATAAAAAGAAGTTGGCAGGATTTTTTTAAGGATTCCGTCTATTTGAATTTATCCACAACAACCAGGATGGAAGTTGTAAATAAATTGTTTTCCGATTTGATAGAGAGTGATACGACATATATGACTTGGCCCGTCGGTCTTCAGGAAGAGGCGAAAAAAATATTTTATACCCGGGCCGGATTTGCGCCATTGGACACCAAAGAGGAGCATACGCTATCAGCAGACAGAATAGTGTCGTATGATAACACGGAAAGCGAAAAAGGAAGAATTGAAAAGGAGCAACGATTGGGCGCAGCTATTGTTCGATCCAATAATTCCAAACGCCCCTCCCCGGAAAGCGAAACAGATAAGAGTGTCCCTAAAACTGAAATACCAAGATCAGATATCAAAAAATTCACTATGCCGGTAGGTCGTTCCTGGTTTCAAACCCCATTGGAGGAACTGCAGAACGACCCCAACTTTATGGGATATGTCATAATAATGAAATCAAGGAAATATTAAGGGGGACGCTCTTAACTATCGGACTATTTAGACGCGGGTTTTGCGAAGCCGCCGGGGAAGCAATAAACACGCCGCCGGCTGACGATTGAACTTCGCTCCCGATCCTTCCGCCGCCCGGCCGCCCGGCCGCCGCGGCGGATTTGTTTTTTTTACGGAAAAAGCGCCTAGTTTTTGTTATTATAATTAAATTGGACGGAGGTGGAGCCTTTTTAAAATTTTTAGCCGCGGGAAAAGCAG
Organism: Elusimicrobiales bacterium; assembly: GCA_035353595.1. Lineage (GTDB taxonomy): Bacteria > Elusimicrobiota > Elusimicrobia > Elusimicrobiales > UBA9959 > UBA9959. The sequence goes on from DAOPZW010000138.1 coordinate 4,752, forward strand.
TTTTTTGTAAGGAGCTTCCGATAATCTGCCTTATGTTCCCTACAGGTAGAACGGGACGCAGCGCGCGGCGCGTGTAAGGCAAGCGATCATGACTCACAAAACTAAAAAGAATAAAAAGATCTCGGTTATTGGCGCGGGCATGTGGGGCGCTTCGCTGGCGGACCTGCTGGCCAGGCAGGGCTGCCGCGTGCTGGCCTGGGAGTATAACAAGGCCACGGCCCGGAGCCTGAACAAACACCGCAAGCACCCGGCCATGCCCGACTTCGTGCTTCACGAGGGCGTGGAGGTCCGCGCCGAACTGGACCGGGTGGTGCTCCGGCCCGACCTGCTGCTGATTGCGGTGGATTCTTCGCACGTGCGGGGCATAGCGCGCACGCTGAACACGCTGCTGGCCGGGCGGCCGCTGCCGCCCATCATCGCGGTCTCCAAGGGCATAGAGGCCGGCACGCTGAAGACGGTGTGCGAGGTGCTGGAGAGCGAGATCCCGCGCGCGCGCGGCCGCACGATGATCATGACCGGGCCGAGCTTCGCCGTGGAAGTGGCGGCCGGCGCGCCCACCAAGGTGGTGCTGGCGGGGCGCGACGCGGCCGGGCTGAAGCGGGCGGCGGCGCTGATGGAGGGCGGGCCGCTGAAACTGGAACTTTCCGACGACCGGCTGGGCGCCGAACTGGGCGGCTCTTTGAAGAACGTCTACGCGATAGGCAGCGGTATAATAGACGGGCTGTCGAAGGCGGCCAAGAACAGCGAGGCGGCTTTCCTGATAGAGAGCGCGTCCGAGCTGCGCCGCATCATAACCGCGCTGGGCGGGCGCAGCCGCACCGCCTGGGGCCTGAGCGGCATGGGCGACCTGCTGCTTACCGCCACGTCCGCCAAGTCGCGCAACTTCCGGTTCGGGCGCGAGATAGGGCACGGGCATACCACGGCCGAGGCGCAGAAGCGCATAAAGACCGTGGTGGAAGGTTTCGAGGCGCTGAAGAACGCCCGGGCGCTGTGCGCGAAGCACGGCCTGAAATCCCCGGTGATCGAGTGCATCTGGAAGATAATCTACCAGGGGCACGCCCCGGCCTCCATCCTGGAGGCGGCGGGTTTCAGGAAGAGGACTTAGTTCCGTGCTCAGCCGGCCTTGAAACCGGCCGCGGCCACCGCCGCCCTGACAGCCGCCAGGGCGGCTTTCTTTTCGTCGAACTCGACCGCGAGTTCGGCTTTTTCCAGGCTGGCCTCGGCGCAAACCACGCCGGGCAGTTTCTTCACGGCGTTCTCAACGCTCAGCTTGCAGCCCCCGCAGGACATCCCCGTCACTTTGATGGTGGCTTTCATTGTATTCCTCCGTTCAGGCTATTATGCAATAACTTCCGCGCGCGGAACAGCCCGCGTGGCGGCCGTAGGTGATTTTGTCTATAATTATAGCTGCCGCGCCGCGCGCGGCGGAGGATATATGCCCGACATCAACGCCCAGGCCCGCAGACTGACTTTGAAGTACCGCGAAGTGATGAAAAGCGCTTTCGACAAGATAGACAAGGTGGAGTGCGACCAGGCCCGCGGCCTGCCGCGCGGCCCCCTGCAGAAGCCTTACCCTGAAGGCGACGCGGGCGTGGAACTGCCCAAGCCGGACCGGGCCGTGCTGAAGAAGCCGGACATATTCGCCTGCCTCGCCGACCGCGCCAGCCGCCGCAGCTTCGCCGCCGCGCCGCTGACGCTGGCGGAACTTTCCTACCTGCTGTGGGCCACGCAGGGCGTGCGCAAGGTGACGACCTCGGGGATAACACTGCGCACCGTGCCGTCGGGCGGGGCCATGCACCCGTTCGAGACGTACCTGGCCGTGTACAATGTGACCGGGCTGGAGCCGGGGCTTTACCGCTATCAGCCGCTGGACCACAGGCTGGCCCGGCTGCCGGCGCCGGAGGACCTGCCGGGCAAGGTGCTGAAGGCTTCGCGCAACAAGCCGTTCATGGCGAACTGCGCGGCGGCTTTTATCTGGAGCGCGGTGCCGTACCGCACCGAGTGGCGCTACACGCTGGAGGCCAAGCGCCTGATCCTGCAGGATTCCGGCCATATGTGCCAGAACCTGTACCTGGCCTGCGAGTCTATAGGCTGCGGTACCTGCGCCGTGGGTGCCTACGACCAGCAGCTGGCTGACGGCTTACTGGGCCTGGACGGGCGCGACGAGTTCGTGATCTACATGGCCCCCGTGGGCCGCGCGGCATAGTTAATGCCGGCTGCTGACGAACGGCTAAAGCGGGACGCGGTGATAATTTCGCGCGGGTCGCCGGAGAAGCTTGCCGCCGCCAGCTGACGACTGAACTTTGCTCCCGGTAATTCCGCCGCCCGGCTATACAGCTGCGGCGGATTTACATTTTTACCCCAAAAAACTCCGAGTTTTGTTGTTGTAGACTAGCTGGACGGAGGGGGAGCCTTTTAAAAAATTTCAGGCAGAGAAAAAAGCGGGGTTTCAATAAGGAGCTCCCGATAATCTGTCTTATGTTTCTACAGGCAGGGAAATGTCCGCGCCGGACTTGTTTGGCCTGTTGCATCCCGGCTTGGGCAAATCCTGGCTTCTCCTTCCAAAGGCGGGCGATTATCCCGGAGGCCCGGGCCGGACAGAGTTCCAGGGTGCCGCTCTTCCGACGTGAAATACCGCGCAATGCGCGGACGAAAGACCTATAACCGCATAGGCCATATAGCGCGATAGCCTGGGCCCTTTGCCTTTATAAAAGACCCGGAAGTCCCGTATCCTATGCTTGGAGAACGGGACTTGCAGAAGAGCTGGAAGATAGTGGAAGCCGATAAGAAGGTTTTTAGTACCCGCGGGCTTAAGCCCGCGGCATTTAAAAAGGAGGACAACCTAAATGAAGAAACTGATGGCACTCACCGCGGTCGCCACGGCGCTATTCGCAACCCAGGCTTCGGCGGCGAACCTGGATGAGAGCAGCCTGGCCCTGGATGAAAACTCCGCGGTAATAGAGGAAATAACGGATACTAACCTCGTTTCCCTGTCGCCCCAGACCAATGAGGTCCGGGATATAGGCGGCGCGCTCGTGATAGCCGACCAGGTGGTGAACCTGGTGGACAAGATCTTCGACCTTATCGCCAAGAACCAGCCGGTAGTCACCCAGCACATAGGTTACGCC
>DAOPZW010000139.1:0-7686 GCA_035353595.1 Elusimicrobiales bacterium
ACTCCGATCTCCAGCTTCCAGGCCATACAGCATATGCTGGCAGACATGGGCACGCAGCTGGAAGCCGCCCGCGCGCTGACCTACGCCACCGCGCGCATGACCGATTCCGGCGCCAAATCCATGTCCAAGGATTCCGCCATGGCCAAGCTGTTCGCCAGCGAAATGGCCATGAAAGTCACCACCGACGCCGTGCAGATCATGGGCGGCTACGGCTATATGCGCGATTACCCGGCGGAGAAATTCATGCGCGACGCCAAGATCACCCAGATCTACGAAGGCACCAGCCAGATCCAGCGCAACGTGATAGCCGCCAACATGATAAAGGAAACCCTTAAAAAGTAGCATGAACATAATCGTCTGCATAAAACAGGTCCCCAACACCACCGACGTCAGGATAGACCCGGTCACCAACACCCTCATCCGCGAAGGCGTGGAAAGCGTCATAAACCCCTTCGACGCCTACGCCATCGAGGAAGCCGTGCGCCTGAAAGAGCGCTGCGGCGGCAAGGTGACGGTGCTCACCATGGGCCCGCCCCAGGCCGAGAACGCGCTGCGCGAGGCGCTGTCGCTGGGCTGCGACGAAGCCGTGCTGGTCAGCGACCGGAAATTCGCCGGCTCCGATACCTGGGCCACCAGCTACACGCTGGCGGCGGCGATAAGGAAGATCGGTGATTTCGACCTGGTGCTCTGCGGCAAGCAGGCCTCCGACGGCGACACCGCGCAGGTGGGCCCCGGCATCTCCGCCCACCTCGATATCCCGCAGGTCACTTACGTAAAAAAAGTCGTTGAAATTTCCGCCGAACTGGCGAAGGTGGAGCGCATGACGGAAGAAGGCTACGACGTGGTGGAAACGCCGCTGCCCTGCCTGCTCACCGTCGTCAAGGAAATAAACACGCCGCGCATGCCGTCGATGAAAGGCCTGATGCGGGCCAAATCCGCGAAGCCTCTGAAATGGACCGCCGACGACATAGAAGCGGAGCCCGCGGCGCTGGGGCTGGACGGCTCTCCCACGCGCGTGGTGAAGATCTTCACGCCCGAACAGAGAAAAGGCGGGGAAATGCTCAGGGGAGACACGGCCGACGTTTCCCGGGAGCTGGTAGAACTGCTCAAAGATATCGTAATTTAACATGGCTTCAATAACTATACTCCTGGATAAATGCACCGGCTGCACGCTCTGCGTTAAAGCCTGCCCTTTCGGCGCCATACACATGGCCGGTAAAAAAGCCGTCATAGACATGGCCAAATGCACCCTCTGCGGCGCCTGCGCGGCGGCCTGCAGGTTCAGCGCCATCGAACTTAAAAAGGACGGCGGCCCGAAGAAAGATCTTTCCGGCTACAAGGACGTCTGGGTTTTCTGCGAGCAGAAGGGCGGCGCGATACAATCCATCTCCTTCGAACTCCTGGGCGAAGGCCGCAAGCTGGCCGACAAGCTGGGCGTAAAGCTCTGCGCGGTCATCCTGGGCGCGGGCCTGGAAGAAAAAATGGACGAGCTTTCGCACCGGGGCGCGGACAGGATCTACCTGGTGGACCATCCCGCGCTGAAGAATTACCAGGACGACCCGTACACGGAAGTGCTGGTGAAGCTGGCGGAAGAGTACAAACCCGAGGTGATCCTCTGCGGCGCCACCACCATAGGCAGGAGCCTGGTGTCGCGCGTCGCCATAAAGATAGGCGCCGGCCTCACGGCGGACTGCACGCAGCTCGATATCGACGCCGCCGAACGGCTGCTCCTCCAGACCCGGCCCGCCTTCGGCGGCAATATCATGGCCACCATCATCACGCCCAACCACAGGCCGCAGATGGCCACGGTGCGCCATAAAGTGATGAAGGAAGCCGCCATAGACAAGAACCACCGGGCCGAAGTGATAAGCAAAACCTATCCCGAAGAGGTTTTCAAGTCCCGCACCCGCCTGCTCGACATCGTAGCGGAAATAGGCGAGACGGTGAACCTCTCCGAGGCCGACATCATAGTTTCCGGCGGGCGCGGCATGGGTGGCAAGGAAGGCTTCGCCCTGCTGGGCGAGCTCACCAAGGCCCTCGGCGGCGCGGTAGGCGCGGCCAGGAGCGCGGTGGACGCGGACTGGATCCCGTACTCGCACCAGGTAGGCCAGACCGGCAAGACGGTCTGCCCGAAGCTCTATATCGCCTGCGGCATCTCCGGCCAGATACAGCATTTGATAGGCATGCAGTCCTCCAAGGTGATAGTGGCGATCAACAAGGATCCCGACGCCCCCATCTTCAAGATCGCTACCTACGGCATAGTGGGCGACGTGTTCGACATAGTGCCGGCCCTCACAAAAGAATTCGGCCGCATCCTGAAAAAGTAGCCCGGCATCCGGCGAAAGCGCCTTCAACCGCTGGCCCGGCCGCCTTATGTGATTGACTTGAACCCGGTAATGCTATAAAATTTAACCATGGCTAAAATCATACGCATTGCGGCGGCGTTTTTCTGGCTGGTAACTACAGGGGTGCTGGTATATCTGGGATATTCCATCCTGCAGACCGAAGCCAACCCGCAGGCGCTCTGGGGCTGGCTGGTTATGTGCGCCCTGGCCTTCATCTCGGTCTCTTTCCTGGCCTATATCGCGTTCTTCGGCGGGCGCCATGACGCCGCCGAACATACCGAAGACTGAACCCGCGGCGCAAACTCCCTGAACAATGTCCTTTGACCTGGCTATCCTGGGCGGGAAAGTCGTAAGCGGCGGTAAATCCGCGTACCGCGATATTTTCCTGCGCGGCGGCCGCATAGCGGCGGTCCTGCCGGCCGCAAAACGCGCCGGCGCCGCGCGCCGCACGATAGACGCCCGCGGACTGCTGGTCCTGCCGGGAATAATAGACGCCCACGCCCACTTCCGGCTGAGCCTCGGCGGGGGAAAGTACACCGCCGACGATTTTACCACCGGCTCAGCCGCGGCGGCCTGCGGCGGCGTCACGACCTTTATCGACTACACGGGGCAGGGGCCGGGCGAAAGCCCGCTCAAAGGCCTCAAGGACCGCATCAGGGAAGCGGCCGGCCGCACCTATACCGATTTCTCGTTCCACTGCATGCTGACGGGCTGGAACAGGATGAAGGACCCGTCCGGCGCAATGGCGGCCGCCGTCCGGGCCGGCGCGCCCACTTTCAAGATGTTCACCGCCTACGGCGCGCGCGGCCTGATGTCGGGCGACGCGGAAATCTTTTCCGCGCTGACGGCCGCGCAAAAGTTGGGGGCCCTGGTCTGCGTGCACGCCGAAAACGGGCCTATCATAGACCTGCTTACGCGGCGCTACGCCGGCTTAAAAAGCATCAAAGCACTGCCTCTCTCGCGCCCGCCGTTCACCGAAGCCGAGCCCGCGTCCCGGATAACCGTTTTTGCCGCCGCGGCTTGCGCCCCGGTATATTTCGTTCATCTTTCAACCGCAGGGGCCGCCGCCGTCGTCGCGGCCGCCCGCGCTTCCGGGCTCAAAGTGATGGGGGAAACCTGCCCGCAGTACCTGGCGCTGGACGAGAGCCGCCTGAAAGGCAAAGAAGGCCACCTCTATTCCTGCTGCCCTCCGCTGCGTACGCCCGACGACAACGCCGCGCTGTGGGCCGCCCTGGCCGGCGGCGGTCTGCAGGTGATAGCCACCGACAGCTGCACCTTTACCCGCGCCCAGAAGAACGCCTGGGGAGGGGACATAAGAAAGCTTTCCATGGGCCTGCCCGGCGCCCAGACCCTGCTCGCCGCAGCTTACACGCACGGCGTCAAAGCGAAAAAAATCACGATAGAAAAAATGGTAGAACTGCTCTGCGAGAACCCGGCCCGGATAATGGGGCTGGCGCCACGCAAAGGCTTCATCCGGCCCGGCGCCGACGCCGACTTCGCCATAATCGACCCGTCGGCCGCCACAAAAGCCGACTGCCGCAAAATGAAACACAATACCGATTTCTCGCCGTGGCAGGGAATGAAACTTTACGGCTTCCCTAAATACACACTGCTCCGCGGCGAAATAATAGCCGAGTCCGGCGAACTTACGGATCCTAAAAATTTCACCGGCCAGTTCCAACGCCGCACAAAACCCGAATTCCGGTAAATCAGCCGATTTGTTTTGAGTTTTTTGTCCGCAAGATAGCCCGGTCGGGGGTCTGTCCGGGGTTTGGTTGCGCAAACACGTGGTCGGCCACACCGTGGCCGCCACTCCCCACTCAGGCTCGGCGCTTACGCAAGCCTCGCCTTCCGTGAGGGTTTGCTCCACCAAATCCCGGCCAAACCCCTCCGTTTGTTAGTATAGTAACTTTGCATAAACAGAGAACGGAGTGGGGCCGGGGTATTCCCCTGCGCACCCGTTGCGGAGGGGGGCCCCGCCATAATTTCCCAGGCGGGGGGAACCGACGCAAGGGTTCCTTCTTCCGGGTGCGCAGGGGTGCACCCCGGGCACCGCGACAGAGCTGCCTTGCGCTTAATAGTCAAAGACAATTTATTTAAAGAATTTGCGGGCGGCGGCGATGTCGGCCTGGATGTGGCGGACCAGGGATTCGCGGGAGTGGAATTTGCGTTCGGGGCGGAGGTGCTTGAGGAAAGTCGTTTCGAGCTTTTTGCCGTAGATCATCCTGGAGAAATCCAGGATGTGCGCCTCAAGTATCAGCTTGGAATCGAGAGTGTCCACGGTAGGGCGCCGGCCCACGTTGAGGACCGCGTTGTAAGACTCCCCGTCCACTTTCACGCGGGCCGCGAAGATGCCCGGCGGCAGGATCTTGGAAGGGTGGGCCCCGACGTTGGCGGTGCGAAAACCCAGCTTCCGGCCCAGCCCCGCGCCGCGCACCACCGCGCCGGAAACGCTGTACGCCCAGCCCAGGCAGCGGTTGGCTTCCTCTACGGCTCCGGCGCGCAGATGCGCCCGGATAAGGCTCGACGAGATCTTGTGCCCGCCGCGGCGCGCGAAAGCCACTGTGCGGAAAAATATCCCCGCGGCGGCGCAGGCCTTGCGCAGGAAATCCAGATGGCCCTCGCGCCCCCTGCCCACCGCGAAATCCGGCCCCACGCACAGGCCGCCCGCGCGGAAACTGCCCAGCACCACCTGCGAAAAGAAATCCCCGGCGCTCATCGCCGCCAGCTGGGAATTGAACTCCAGCGCTTCGACCGAATCCGGGCGCAGCGCCGAAATAAGTTTCTCCCGCTCCTCGGGCAGCGTGATCAGGCAATTCTCCGCTTCGCGCGAAAAAAAGAACTTGGGCGGCTGCGGGAAATAAACTATCCGGCTGCGCAGGCCGCGCTTCAGGGCTTCGCGCATGGCCGCGCGGATCATCCTGCGGTGCCCCAGGTGCACCCCGTCATAAGTCCCGATAGCGAGGAAATTCAGCATAGCTCGGCGGGTAACGGCAGCAGCCGGGCCAGCGCGGCCTGCAGGGGAAGGTCTTCAAGCGCCTGCGCGGTAACTGCGTCGGCTACGCGCCAGCCGCCTACGGTAAGGCGCCGCAGCGCCGCCAAATGCGCCCGGGAGCCCAGCGCCCGGCCGAATTCATGAGCTATGGAACGCAGATAGGTGCCGCCCGAGCACTCTATTTCAAAATCTACCGACGTCGGGCCTGCCGCCCAGGACAGCCAGCGGACCTGCACTTCGCGCCTTATTTCCGGAACGGCCAGGTTCCTTCTGGCCAGGTGGTAAAGGTGTTTTCCGCCCACCCTGATGGCGGAATAGGGGGGCACCTGCTGTATTATTTTCCCGCTGAAAGCCTCTATGGTTTTTGCGACGATTTCCGGAGCCAGGGCGGGGACCGGGGAGGTCTCCGTTACTTTGCCCTCGGCGTCCCAGGTATCCGTTTCGGAGCCGAACATTATCGTGCCGCTGTAAGTTTTGGACGAGCCCTGCATGCGCGCCTGCGCGGAGGTTGCGGCGCCCACCAGCATCACCAGAAGGCCTGTCGCCATAGGGTCAAGGGTACCGGTATGGCCGATGCGCGAGAAGGAAAGCTTTTTCCGGAGCAGGGCGACAGCGCTGTGAGAAGTGATGCCCTTAGGTTTGTCGAAGAGCAGCAGGCCTGACGGCTGCGGGGCGGGGGGGATCATAGGATTAAAGGTCAGGCCAGCTGGCGCGCCAATTCTTTCAGGACCACCTGCTGCGCTTCATCCAGCGTTGTTTTAAGGCGGCAGCCGGAGGCGTTGCGATGGCCGCCCCCGCCGAAAGTTTTGGCTACGGCGCTCACATCGAGGGCGCCGGTGGACCGGAACGTCACGCTGATGCGCTCGGCTTCCTCGCGGAACATGACGGCGGCTTTAACGCCGGGAGGCATCAGGCCGTAATTGATGGCGTTCTCGCAATGCTCCGAGCGGGCGGAAAAAGCTTTAAAATCAGCTTCGCGCAGCGTAAGAACGGCGAGACGGCCGCCGCATTTAAGGTCCAGGCTTTCCAGCGCCCGGCCCAGGATCTTGAGAGATTCGCAGGCTTTTGTCGCGTACAGCAGATCATTGATCCGGGAGAACTTGAACCCTGTCTCCAACAGGCGCGAGGCTATCTCCAGCGTGCGCGGGCTGGTGGCGGGAAAATGGAACCTGCCCGTATCGGTTACGATGCCGGTGTAAAGGCAGGACGCTTCACGCCTGCTGATGTTCACGTTCATATTGTAGAACAGACGGTAAACTATTTCAGCGGTAGAAGAGGAATGCGGCTCAACGATATTTATGTCGCCGTAGAATTCAGACGTCTTATGGTGATCGATATTGACCACCTTGCCGGCGCGCTTCAGCACGGGCTCCAGCGCTCCGCCGCGGGCGGGGGTGGAACACTCGAGCAGAATGGCAGCGTCGAAGCGGGCCGCGGGCAACCGGGAACTGATAGCCTTGACGTTGGGAAGGAAGGTGAGGTTCTGCGGCACCGGGTCCTGGGAAAACAGCCTGACTTTCTTCCCGAGCCGCTTAAGCACAGAAGAGATGGCCAGCATCGAGCCGATGGTATCGCCATCCGGGTTGAGGTGCCCGGCGAGGAAGAAAGTATCTGAAACCGCTATCAACTCCTCCAGACGCTTAAACTCGGTTTCCAGGTCAAGGGTTCTCATCAGTGTCGGACTTCTCATCGGGATCTGGTCTCTCGGACTTTATTTTATTTAACAGTTTCTCTATATGGGCGGCTTTTTGCGGGGTCTCGTCGAACTTGAACACTATTTCCGGCACCGCCCGGAGGCGCAGGCGCTTGAACAGCGTGGTGCGCACTTCGCGGCTGTTAGCGGCCAGCACCCGGGCTTTGCGGGCGAGCTCTTCGGGCGTCCCCATGACCGAATAGAAGACCGTGAAGACTTTGTCGTCGCGGCTGAGCTCGGCGCCGGTGAGCGTCAGCAGGCCATTGTCGTTAAGCCCGTTGACGTTGCGCAGCGCCATCGTCACTTCCTGGAGGAACAATTCCCTCAGCCGTTCATGCCGTTTAGACATTGCTCAGGCGCCTTATCTTCTCTTCGCGGGTTATGGCTTCCACGATGTCTCCGACGCGGAAATCCTTTATCCCTTCGAGCAGGATGCCGCACTCTATCCCCTTCTCAACTTCTTTCACATCTTCCTTGAAGCGCTTGAGGCCGCTTATCTTGCCGGTGCCGATGATCTCTTTGACCCTCATAAGGCGCACCTCATGGTTGCGGACCAGCTTACCTTCGCGCACCAGGGAGCCGGCCACCCGGCCCGAGCTGAGGTCGAAGATCTGCTGTATCTCGGCGCGGCCGGTAACGGTCTCCACGATCTC
>DAOPZW010000140.1:0-7659 GCA_035353595.1 Elusimicrobiales bacterium
GGCGCGCACGGTGTGCGCGACCCCGCGCCCGCCAACCTTGCGTCCTCGCCGGCCCCCGGACCCCGCGCCCGACAAGCCTCTGCCCTCGCCAGGCCCCGAACCTTCCGGCAACCTTCCAAATCTCTTCCTGGCCCTGAACCCTTCCGGTTATGCCGGTGAGGGGTCGGCGATGTCGTCGGGATCAGCCGGCTCGTCGTCGTCTTCTTCCGCGTCGGGCGTCGCGGGCGGGCGCAGCAGGACGATGACTTCGCCTTTTACGTCGCCGGCGGCCTCTAGTTTGGCTATGGTCTCGTCGATGGGGCCGCCCACCCATTCCTCGTAGATCTTGCTGAGCTCGCGGGCCACTACGGCCGTCAGCCCCGGGCCGAATTGTTCGCGGACCATGGCCAGGAATTTCTTCAGGCGGAACGGGGATTCAAAAAGGATGACGGTCTTTTTCAGCGTGAAGGCCGCGGCGAGGGCTTTGAGTATTTTGCCGCGCCCGCGCGGCAGGAAACCCAGGAAGACGAAGGAATCCGCGGGCAGGCCGGAGCCGGCCGCCGCGCAGATCAGGGCCGAGGGCCCCGGCAGCGCGGTGATCTTGATGCCTGTTTGCCTGGCCAGCGCCACCAGCTTGCGGCCCGGGTCCGAAATGCACGGCGAGCCGCCGTCGGTGACCAGCGCCGCGCTTTTGCCGCTCCTAAGCCAGGCCATGGCGCCGGCCACGGAGCGCTCGTCGTGTTCGTTGTAGCGGAAAAGCTTTTTCTGTATGCCGAAATGGTTGAGCAGGTGGGAGCTGCGCCGGGTGTCCTCGCAGAATACGGCGTCGACGCTCTTCAGCGCCTCCAGCGCGCGCAGCGTGATGTCCTGCAGGTTTCCTATGGGGGTGGGAACGATGAAGAGCACGGGAGTTTACGCCGCTTCGGGCGGCCAGCCGGCGTCTTCCAGGGCCAGGAAAGCTTCCACCACGACGGGGTCGAACTGTTTGCCGGCCCCTTTGCGCAGCTCGCTTTCGGCTATATCGGTACTCAGCGCCTTGCGGTAGGGACGGTCGCTGCGCATGGCATCCCAGGCGTCGATGGTGGCCACTATCCGGGCGCCCAGCGGGATCTCTTCGCCTTTGAGCCCCTCGGGGTAGCCCATGCCGTTGAACCATTCCTGGTGGTACAGCACCATCTGCGCCACCGGGCCTAAAAAGTGTATGGGGGAAAGTATCTGGTAGCCTATGGCCGGGTGTTTCTTTATCTCGTCGTATTCCTCGTTGGTCAGCTTGCCCGGTTTGGAAAGTATGGCGCCGTCGATGCCGATCTTGCCGATGTCGTGCAGCAGGGCCGCGTATTCCACGTAGCGCAGCATCTGGCCGGGCACGTGCAGCCCCTGGGCCAGGCGCCTGGCTTTCAGGCGGGCGCGCCCGGCGTGGTCGCCGGTGTAGGAGTCTTTGGCGTCTATCACGCGGGCCAGCGTCTGCACCATCTCCAGGTAGAAATTCTCCAGGCTTTCGTAAAGCTTTATGTTCTCCAGCGTTATGGCCGCTTCGCCGGCCAGCAGCGTGAGGAACTTCAGGTCGTAATCGGTGAAGGATTCCTTTTCGCGCGAGAGGTGCAGGTTGAGCACGCCGAAGGGTTTGTCCTTGAGCTTCAGCGGCAGGGCTATGAAGGGGTCTTTCTGTTCTTCCTTGCCTATGAAATCCTTGTACTGGGTGTTCTGCTGCGGGTCGGTGACGAAAATGGTCTCGCCGGTCTGGAAGGCCCGGCCGCCTATGCCCAGGCCCGGCTTAATATGCGTGTTCTCTATAACTTCCTTCGAAATATTCCTGGCGGCCACTATCCTGAGTTCATCGGTATGTTCGTCGTACAGCATCAGGGAGCCGCGCGGCGAGTTTATCAGTTCGCAGGCGCAGTCCACCACGGTATGGTAGAAATCCTCTTTTTTTATGGTGCCCGCGTTCACTATGCCTATCTCGTGGATGGCCAGCAGGCTGGTCAGCAGCTCGTCGAATTTGCTCCACGTGGTCTTGAGCGAAAGGTCCCGTTCGTCTTTTTCCGTGCAGGGGCGGTCCAGGCGCAGGGCGTAGATCTGGCGCAGCAGCGCGCCGGTGGTGAAAAGCAGCACAACGACCACAAAAGAAAGCAGGTATACCATCGGGTTTAAGAATAGCAAAAATAAAAGGGCATAGGGTAGTCGGTCGCCGTATCCCGGGCTGGGCGGCGCGCAGCCCGGCCGCCGCGCCGGGATGCCGCCGGTTTGTGCGGGCGGGGGGGAAATACATATAATCAACCTGATGAAAAGGCGTATTTTGCGCGTGCTGGTTTGCGGCGCGGCGGGCCGGATGGGCCTGGCCGTCCGCCGCGAGCTTGAGAGCGGCCCCGGGTTCGCCTATGCCGGCGGCGTGGACGCCGCGCCCGCCAGCGGGGTGGAAAAGTCCGGCCGCCTGCCCGAACTGCTTAGCGGCGCCGACGCGGTGATAGATTTCTCCTCGCCGGCCGCCGCCTGCGCCGCCGCCGCCGCCTGCGCGGCCGCCCGCAAGCCTTTTATCACCGGCACCACCGGTTTTTCCGCCGCCCAGCTGGCCGGGCTGAAAAAAGCGGCCCGCCGCATCCCGGTGTTCTGCTCTCCTAACATGAGCCCGGCCGTCAACCTCACTTTCGCCCTGGCGGCCATGGCGGCCGGGCGTCTTAAGGAATTTGATATACATATAAGCGAGGCCCACCATAAGGCCAAGAAGGACGCGCCTTCCGGCACGGCCCTGCGCTACGCCCGGAGCGTGGCCGACGCCCGCGGCGGCGCGCTGCCGCCTATAACCAGCGTGCGCGCCGGCGACATCGTGGGCGAGCATACCGTGCTGTACGCCGGACCGCACGAGAGGATAGAGCTGACGCACCGGGCGCATTCGCGGGCGGTGTTCGCGGCCGGCGCGCTGAGGGCGGCGGCCTGGACCTGCGGGCGCAAGCCCGGCTTTTACGACTATTTCGACCTGCTGGCACTGAAGGACCTGCTGTAGCGCGGTCCTTCCGTAAAGGAAATTTATGAGCAAAGCGGAAATCCTGAACTGGTTCCTTTTCGCGCTGGCCGCCGCCGCGGCGCTGGCGGTCTACCTCTCCTACAGCAAGATCACGCAGATCATGCACCCGCCGCGCAAAGCCGCCGTGGCGCACACGCCGGACCAGTATAAGCTGGCCTACGAAACCATCGACTTTGTCACCGCCGATGGCATCCGCCTGCGCGGCTGGTTCATCCCGGCGGTTGGCGGCGCCACCGGGCAGACCATCATCCTGTGCCATGGCTGGGGCTCCAACCGCGGCGAGCTGCTGCGCGACACTCATTTCCTGGCGGAGCACGGGTTCAATCTTTTCTACTTCGACTTCCGCGCCTCAGGCGAGAGCAAGGGTTCCGTCTCCAGCGTGGGCTACCTCGAGACTCGCGACTTCGACGCCGCCTACGGTTTCCTGAAGACCAACAGGCCCGAAGCGGTGGAAGCGGTCGGGGTTTTCGGCACGTCGATGGGCGGGTCCGTGGCCATTTACGCCGCTGCCAAATATCCTGAAATAGTCTGCCTGCTGTCGGAAAACACTTTCCTTTCCTATACCCGGGTGGTGGCCAACTGGAGCTGGCGCCGGCTGAACACGCCGTATTTCCCGCTGGTGGCGATGACGTTGTTCTTCGTGCGGCGCAAGCTGAAGGCCGATCCGGAGCCCTATAGCCCGCGCTTCAGCGTGGCCGGGGTCAGGGCGCCCGTTCTGTTCATCAACGGCGACAACGACGACCTGGTGCCGCTGGCCGACGCGGAGGCGCTGTTCGCGCTGTGCCCGTCGGAGAAAAAGAAAATGTGGGTGATCGCCGGCGCCTCGCACGCCCATTGCGCCGAGGTGGGCGGCGAAGTTTACCGCGACAAGGTTACGGCGTTCTTTAAGGAATACCTGAAGCCCGCGGCGGCGGCCGCGCCGAAGCCGGCAAAATAAACGTTGAATTCTCCGTCGGCATAATGTAATATCTACTTAACGTCCCCGACGGGGACGAAATTCTGCCCCGGCGATAAGCGGGGGGATAAGCATAACGGAGGAAGTAAAAATGGCAGAAATGATACAGAAAGTCGGTCTCAAGCGGGAAAAGGGTTTCCTTTATTTCATCGACAAAGCCGGAGACATCTCCTGCGCCGTCATGGCCCGCGGCAAAAAGAAAGGCGGCAAAGCCAAGAAAGCCGTGAAGGTCGGGATCAAGAAAGAAAAGGGCTACCTTTATTTCATTGACAAGAAAGGCAATGTGTCCCGCGCCATCATGAAGAATTCCGGCAAGAAAAAGAAAAAATAACTTTCTTTTTTATTGACGAATCCCCCCGTGCGTAAAGCGCGGGGGGATTTTTATTTGCGGCGCCGTCCGGGCCCGCGCGGCTATTCCGCTTCGACGAAGATGGCTCCGTCCTTGACGGTCAGCGGCCAGGTCTTCAGGTCCGCGGTTTTCAGCGCCGGCGCGGCGGCATCGGCGTGTTTGCTCTCCGGCGCTTTCGGGGCGGGCCCGCTCAGCGCCTCGCCGGTGCGGATGTCGAACTGCGCGTAATGCAGCGGGCAGGTAAGTATCCAGCCGGTCAGCGCCCCGCGCTCCAGGCGCGCTTTGGCGTGCCCGCAGGCGCGCTCCACGGCGTAGAACGCGCCGCCGTAATTGCACAGCACCAGCTCGCGCCCGCCCGCCGTCACGGCCTTCATGCCGCCGGGCAGGATATCTTTTTCTTCGGCTACTTTGATCAGCATGGCTCAGCGGCTCCCCATCCGGCTTTCCGGGAACTGGCGCAGCTTATCCGGGTCCGTTACGTCCTTGTGCACGAAAAGGCCGCACCAGCAGCGGCGCATGGCGTCGTAATGCGCCCGGTGGAAAGGGATGCACGGGCAGACCAGGCGCATGTTCTCTTCCCGGCTCTTTGTGCGCGCCTGGCAGGGGCAGTACGGGATCCCGGTTTCCGCCTCCAGCAGGGCCTCCTGCTCCAGCAGGAAATCCGCGTCTTCTTCGACGGGCGTGAACTTGTAGCCCAGCTTGTCGGCCAGCGGCTCGAACAGGAAGCGCAGGGCTTTTTTGCGGGCCTCGGTGTTCATTTATTGCCGAGCAGCTTCTCGAATTCTTCCGGGTCGTAGCCCTGGGTGCAGGCGTTGCCTATCTTAACGAAGGGGAAAGAGCCGGTGCCGCCGTTGGCTTTTATCTCGGCCATCAGCTCCTCCTGGCGGGCCTCGTCCTGCTTGTCGTAATCGATGCACTCAAAATTTATTTTTTTATCCTCGAAATACTTTTTGGTCTTTTTGCACCACAGGCAGGTGCTCAGCGCGTAGATGGTAACCTTTTTCATTTTTCCTCCCCGATAAAGACCTTCCCGTCCGCTACCGTTACCGCGTAGGTTTTGAGCCGCAGTTCCGGGGCGTCCAGGAAGCTGCCGTCGCGCACGTCGAAGCGCCAGTCGTGGCAGGGGCAGCGCAGCGTGTAGCCGTCGAGCGTCCCCGCCGCCAGCGGGCAGCCCATGTGGGCGCAGCGGTTCTCCAGCGCGAAGACGCGGCCGTCGATCTTCACGAGCAGCACAGGCAGGCCTTTGGGGAACACGGGGTGCAGGCGGCCTTCTTCCAGCTTGCCGAGCTCGGCGGCTTCCAGCGGTTCAGACATTCAAAGATTATATAAAAGACAAGCTCTGATGTTATATTTTTGCGCGGTAATTTAACAAAATTTAATAAAAGCGAAAATAGGTATTGATTTTTTCCGGAATATCATCTATACTCTGAAACAGTATAGTATATGCATAGGAGAAAAAATGCCTGCTAAAAAGAAAGCTGTGAAGAAAGTCGCTAAGAAAGCCGTAAAGAAAGTTGCGAAGAAAGGCTCCAAGAAATAATCAGCCAGTCTTAGCGAACGGCGGCGCCATAAGCTCGTAAAGCTTAGAAGCGCCGCCTCTTTTTTATAGGGTTCGCGCAGCGGTCCCATATGCCTTCAACCTCATATATCCTTAACCCCGCCGCGGGCCACGGCCGCGCCTCCGGAGTGTGGAACGCGTTTAAGGCCGCTGCGGGGGGCGCCGTGACGGAGGCCGACTGTTTGCGCACTTCCGGGCCGGGCCACGCCGCGGAGCTGGCCGTGAAGGCCGCAGGGGCCGGCGCGGACCTGCTGGTGGCGGTGGGCGGCGACGGGACTTTCAGCGAAATGCTGGAAGGCGTGATGCGCCTGCCGGCCGTCCGCCGGCGCCAGGTGGCGCTGGCCGCGCTGCCCGCCGGTTCCGGCTGCGACCTGGCCCGGCATCTCGCGTACCCGCGCGGCCGCGGCGCGCTGCTGGCCTTGCTGCGCGGCGGTCGGCGGCGCAGCGCGGATGTGGGGCGCGTGCGCTGCCTGGGCCCGGACGGCGCGCCGCGCGAGCGGCATTTCATCAATATCGCGGCTTTTGGCCTGGCCGGGGAAGTGGCCCGGCGCATAAAAATGTCGGGCAAGAAATTCGGCGGGACTTTCTCCTACGCGGCGTGCTCGGCCCGGGCGCTGCTGGGGGCCAGGCCCGTGCAGCTGCGGCTCAACGCCGACGGCGCCGACTTGTCCGGGCTTTACCACCTGGGCGTGCTGGCCAACACTTCCTCGATGGGGGGCGGCATGCTGGTGGCCCCCGGCGCCCGGGACGACGACGGCGAGCTGGACCTGGTGTTGGTGGCCGGCATGAGCCGCCTCAGGCTCTGGCGCAGCTTTCCGCGCCTTTACCGCGGTACGCATTTAAAGGAACCGGGCATTTCGCTGCGCGGCGTTAAAGTTTTGAAGGCCGAGTCTGACGAGCCGGTCTATCTTAATATCGACGGGGAAGCCGAGGGGCTGCTGCCCGCCGTGTTCGAAGTGCTGCCGCGGGCCGTAACCCTGCTGGTTCCCCCGCGCGTGGAAAAGGAGATAATATGAAGGATATTTCGCGCCTGATGGCGCGCCGGGGCGCAGGCATAATGAGCATACTCATCGCGGTGGTGGTCCTGATCGTGCTGTTCCTGTTGGCCGGCACTTTCAGGAATACGGGCAGCACGCTGCTGAAAAAATCTTTCGAGGCGAAGGCTTTTGAACAGAAGTTCCCGGGTTCCGACCGCCCCGACAAGCTGACCGCCGAGCAGCGCGCCGACCTGGTGGCGGGGCTGAACGCCGCGCTGAGCGACGCCGACGGCGCGACGCGCCGGCAGGCCGGGTTCGCGCTGGGCGAGATCGGGCCGGAGGCGCTGCCCGCGGTGCCCACCCTGATAGGCCTGCTGCGCTCGGGCGACACCGCCGCCGGGCGCGGGGCCGTGGCCGGCCTGGAAGGCATAGCCGGGTTGAAGGTCCCCAAGCAGGTGCGGTGGACCCTGACCGACGAGGCCCTGAACTGGCGCGCGCGCAAAGCCCTGCTGCGGCTGGGGACCCCGGAGGCGCTCAAGGCCGCGGCCTCCTACACCGGGAGCTGCCCGCAGGCTTTCAGGGCGCCTGAAGTCAACTGGTGCGATTGAACGGGCCCGAATTGGGCCTTGACAACGGCAATAGGTCTGCTAGACTATCGATGAGTCCGCGGCCCTTATTAAACGGGTGTTTCGCGGACTCTTTCTTTTGCCGGCGGGGCCGGGCGGCGGGCCGGGTCCGGCGGCGGGAAGTTAAATCGGCCGCCGGGCCCACGAGTTCAAAACGCTAGTGCAACAAAATAAATAGACCTGCTGTAGAATA
>DAOPZW010000141.1:0-7493 GCA_035353595.1 Elusimicrobiales bacterium
TCTGCGGCGGGGTCTCCGGCTCCCGGCCGGCCCCGCTGAACGCTAATGAAGAACAGAACAAACCTGGAAATTGAAACTCTGGCCAGAATGACAGAGCTATACTGCCGCGCCAGGCATGGCGGCGCGCAGCTCTGCGGCAGCTGCCGCGAACTGCTGGCTTACGCCGCCCGGCGCCTGCGCCGCTGCCCGCAGCGGCCCAAGCCCGCCTGCAAAAACTGTACAACGCATTGCTTCAGCGCAGAATTCCGCGGCCGGATCAAGGAAGTAATGAAATATGCCGGCCCCCGCATGCCGCTGCGCCACCCGCTGCTGACGCTGCGGCATTTCCTGCGTTAAACATTACCGCGCCAAGCCTGACCCGCGGCCGCACACCCGGAAAGCATCGCTGTTTTCCGGCATTTGACTTAGGCCGCGTAGTTTAATAGATTTATAGCGGATAGCGTTACCGGGGGATAGCTGATTGCTTCAAATGTAAAAGCATCGCCAGGCGTTGTGCGCCTGCGTTTTGTTGCGTATGTAAGCAGTGCCCGAGGCAGCAAGGTCCCCGCGGGCAGCGCTGCGTTTTTAAGGAGCAAGTCATGGGACATGCAAAATATCTGGTCGCCCTGTTTTTAGCCGCTGCCGGCGCCGCTAACGCCGCGGCAGCGCCGCAGGAGCTTGAAAAGCTGCTTTCCTATGACCTGGCCGAACTGATGAACGTGGAAGTGTTCTCCGCGTCCAAAGCGTTGCAGCCCGCCAGCGAGGCGCCGGCCACGGTGCGCGTGATAACGGCCGAGCAGATAAAAGAACGCGGGTATCAAACCCTGGAGGAAGCCCTCTCCGGCCTGCCCGGCTTCCAGTTCAGGGATATTTCCGGCTTCAACAGCTACGTGTTCATGCGCGGTTTGCCCAGCCAGAACAACCTGATACTGGTGCTGGTGGACGGCGTGCAGATCAACGAGCTGAACTCCGGCGGTTTTTACGGGGGAGCGCAGTATAACCTGGCCAATGTGAAGAGCATCGAAGTGGTCTACGGCCCGGCCTCGGCGCTCTACGGCACCAACGCCACCTCCGGAGTGGTCAATATCATCACCAAAGACCCCCGCGACATACAGGGCGGCGGCGCCAGCGCCCTGGCGGGCAGCTTCGCCACCCGCGCGCTGGACTTTAACTACGGCTGGCACAACGAAGGCCGCGGTTACGGCCTGAGCGTCTCCGGCAAGCTCAGGCGGACGGCCAAGGACAACCTGCGCGGGAGCAAGGGCGACAATAATTGGTCGGCGGGCATGGATAACTTCGAGGAAGACCAGGCTTTCGACGGCAAACTGCTGTACAAGGACTTAACCTTCGGCGTCCTCGTCCAGGACAAGGCGTCCTCGATCGCCACCAATGAAAAGACCACCGGGTCTTCGCTGCTCGATTTCGGCACGGACTGGCATATCCGCTTCGCCAACGCCTATCTGAAATACCGCTATGACCAGGCTCCTGGCTGGTCTCTGGAATCCCGGCTCTATTACCGCAACAGCACGGTGCTGGACGACACCATCACCCGCGTCTACAGCACCGTCTGCTCCACCTGCGGGCAGCAAGGACAGTACCGGCCCAACGATATGATAGGCCTGGAGAACCAGCTGAACCTTAAGCCCTCGGAGGACCTTGAGCTTACCGGCGGGGTGGTACTGGAGCGAGAAAACCTGGCGCGGGACATCTCCACCGTCTACAGCGGCGACCCCCTGCTGCGCCCCGCCGCGCCCGGCGCTCCCGCCATGGTAGCCAATGAACTGCTGAGCCTCTACGCCCAGGCCCGTTACGCCTTCAGCCCCGGCCTGCACCTTACCGGGGGCCTCCGGTATGACGACAGCAGCAGCTACGGCCGCGTGAGCACGCCCCGCGCCGGGCTGGTTTATAATCGGGACAAGCTCACGGTGAAATTGCTTTACGCCGAGGCTTTCCGCGCGCCGCGCCCCTGGGACTACAACTACGGCGCCGGGAACTCCGGCCTTGACCCGGAGAAGATGCGTTCGCTGGAACTGTCCGGCGCTTACGCTTTCACCGGCAACCTCGCGGCGGATATTTCGCTGTACCGCAACAAGCTCGAAGGGCTGCTCACCCTCGCCGGCAACCGCTGGGTCAACTCCGGCGGCGTGGAGACGCGCGGCGTGGAAACCCGCCTCGAATACGCCCGGGGCCGGCTGAAAGGTTATCTGAACTATACCTTTCAGGACTCGCAGGATAATGACGGCGCCCGCGTGCCTGGGATAGGGCTGCACAATGCCGGGGCGGGCCTATTGTACGCTTTCAGCAGGGAAGTAAAACTGGACCTCAGCGCCCGCTGCCTGGGCCGGAGGAAGAACACTAAGACCATCGCGGCCACCGGCAGCGATTTTGTGGGCGGCGCGACGGTGGCGGACGCCGCGCTTTCCTTCGCCGGGGCGCGGGACCTCACCGTGCAGCTCATGGCGAAAAACCTTTTCGACGCGAAGTATTACCACACCTCGAACCGCCCGCCCGACCGCTACCGGCAGCCGCAAAGGCAGCTGCTGATACAGGTGGGGTATTCTTTCGGGTTGCGGGAGAGGTCTTTATGAGGCGCGCCCGCCGCCCCGGCTTTCCCGGCGCGGGGTTCAGGCCATGAGCAACGGTTCCTGGCTGAAGGCTGGCGCCTGCGGCATTTTTTTAACGCTGCTGGCCGCCCCGCTGCCTTGCAGGGCGGCTGCGGGCACCGGCGAGAGCGCCGCGCTGGAGGATAAGGTAAAGACCGCCTTCCTCTACAAATTCACGAAATACGTCCAGTGGCCGGAGGCCGGCCAGGACGAGGATTTCCAGATAGCGGTGATAGGCGACAGCGGCCTCATAGCCCCCCTGCGCGAGCTGGCCCGCGAAAAGCTGTCCAACGGCGGGAAAATAAAAGTGGAACGGTGGCGCAGCCCGGAGGACATCGGCCCGTGCCGGATACTCTTCATAGCCGCTTCCGAAAGGGAGCGGCTGGGCGAGATACTGAAAAAGACCGAAGGCAAAAATATCCTGACCGTGGGCGACAGCAAAGGCCTGGCCGCCCTGGGAGTGGCCATAAATTTTGTGGTGGTGGACGGCAAAGTGCGTTTTGAGATCAACCGCCGCGCCGCGGCCCAGGCCGGGGTGGAGATCAGCTCCCAGCTGCTGAAGCTGGCGATCCTGGTAGAAGACAAAAAAGGGGAGCGCGATGGTCAGCCTTAAGGAACTGCGCCTCAAACACAAGCTCGTTGCCATACAGCTGGCCACCGCTTGCGCCGTGCTGCTCCTGTACGCCGCTTTCACTTTCCTCAACGACCAGCGGGCGTTCCGCAATTCCGTAGTCAGCCAGCTGGCTTCCACCGCGGGGATCATAGGCGGCAACAGCGTCTCCGCGCTGGATTTCGCCGACCCCGCGGCCGCCGGGAAGCTGCTGGCCTCGCTGGCGGCCGAGCCCGATATCGTTCACGGCTGCATCTACGACAGGGAGGGCCGCGTTTTCGCGTCCTACTTGCGGGCGGGGTCGTCGGAACCGCCGCCTTCTTTACCGGACGGGGAGTCTCACCAGTTCTCCGGCGGCCATGTTTCCCTGTCCCGCAAAATAGTGCGCGACGGCGAAGTACTCGGCGCCATCCTGCTTCATTCAGAAATGAAGCAGTACCGCCGGGCCATGGTTCAGAACGCCGTCATGGCTTTGGGCCTGCTGCTGCTGGGGCTAGCCCTGGCTTTCCCGCTGTCCATGCTGGCGCAGCGGCCCATTTCGGGGCCGATCCTGGAGCTGGTCGCCGCGGCGAAAAAAATATCCGGGACGGGGAACTATTCGGTGCGCGTCGAGAAGCAGGGGTCCGACGAGATCGGCACGCTGTGCGACGCTTTCAACGAAATGCTCGCCCAGGTGGAACAGCGCGAGGCTTCCCTGCAGGAAGCGCACCGCGTGCTGGACGACCGCGTCCTGGAGCGCACCGCCGAACTGCGCGCGGCCAAAGAAAAGCTCGAGGCTATCTTCGAGGCCGCAACCTCCGGCATCCTGATGGTCAAGGACCGCAGCATCGTCCATTGCAACCATATGATATACGAGCTTTTCGGCTACGCGCCGGGCGAGATAATCGGCCACAAGACCAGCGAAGGTTATCTCGACGCGTCGGTCTTCAAGGCCATCGGCGAGGAAGTCGCCTCCTGCCAGGCCAGCGGGGCGATGTTCTTCAAGGAAATGCAGCTCGTACGCAAGGACAAAAGCCTGTTCTGGGGCAGGATCACGGCCCAGTTCGTGGATAAGACGGACCCCGCCAAAGGCCTGGTCGCGATAGTCGCCGATATAACGGCCGAGCGGGAAAAATCCGAAGCGCTGAAGAACGCCCTGGAGGCGGCCAAATCGGCCGACCAGTTGAAATCCGCTTTCCTGGCCACGATGTCCCACGAACTGCGCACCCCGCTCAATTCCATAATAGGTTTCTCGGGGATCCTGCTGCAGGAACTCCCCGGCGCCCTCAACCCGGAGCAGAAAAAACAGCTGGGCATGGTCAGCGGCAGCGCGGAGCACCTGCTGGCCCTGATCAACGACGTGCTGGATATCTCCAAGATAGAAGCCGGGCAGCTGCAGGTAGTGAACGAGCCTTTCGACCTGCGCGAAGCGCTGCATAAAGCCGTTCTCACCGCGCGCCCGCTGGCCGATAAAAAGGGGCTGGCGCTCGAGGAAGAGGTGGCGCCGGAAGTGGGAATTATTACTGCGGACAGGCGCCGCATGGAACAAGTGTTCCTGAACCTCCTGAGCAACGCCATCAAGTTCACCGACCGGGGGAGCGTGCGCATTGATTGCGCTCTGCAGGCCGGCCAGGTCTCGATCCGCGTCACGGACAGCGGCATCGGGGTGCGGCAGGAAGACATGATCAATCTGTTCAAACCGTTCCGGCAGGTGGATACCGGCACCACCCGCCAGTATGAAGGGACCGGGCTGGGCCTTTCTATCTGCAAAAAACTGGTTGAACTGATGGGCGGCGCCATAAAGGGAGAAAGCGAGTGGGGCAAAGGCAGCACTTTTATCGTAACGCTGCCGGCAAGCCGGTAGGACAGACAGCAGAACAATAAGGAAAAACGTATGAACGCGAAGATCCTTTATATCGAGGACAATCCGCAGAACTTCTATCTTGTAAAGTACATCCTGACCGCGAAGGGGCATGAGGTGAGCTGGGCGCACGACGGCCGGGAGGGGCTCGCGGCGGCCGCCCGGGCCAGGCCCGACCTGGTCCTGCTGGATATACAGCTGCCGGTCATGGACGGCTACGCGGTGGCGCGGTCGTTCCGGGCCGATCCGGGGCTGGCCACGATCCCCCTTGTGGCCCTCACTTCTTACGCCATGGCCGGCGACCGCCAGAAAGCCCTGGAGTCCGGCTGCGACGGCTACATAGAAAAACCTCTTAACCCTAAAACTTTTGCCGCTCAGATCGGGCAATACCTGCCCGGGAACACGCCGGAGGCCAGGGAACCATGACGACCATACTGATAGTAGACGACAATGAGCAGAACCTTTACCTGCTGGAGACGACGCTTAAAGGCAGCGCCTATGCCGTGGTTTCAGCCAGGAACGGGGCGGAGGCTTTTGAGCTGGCGAAAAAAAACCCTCCGGACCTGGTCATTTCGGATATCCTTATGCCGGTAATGGACGGCTATGAACTGTGCCGGCGCTGGAGGGCGGAAGAGAGTCTTAAAAAGATCCCGTTCATCTTTTACACGGCAACCTATATCGACCCCAAGGATGAAAAATTCGGGCTCAGCATCGGGGCCGACCAGTTCATAGTCAAGCCGGCGAAAATAGAAGTGCTGCAGGAGGTCGTGCGGGAAGTCCTGGAGCAGAGCAGGCAGGGCAAATTGGCCGCTCCCGGCAGGACCCTGGCGGAAGAGGAAGTGGTACTGAGGGAGTATAACGCCGTACTGTTCCGGAAACTGCAGGATAAGGTGCTGCAATTGGAAGACGAAGTGGCCGCCCGCAAGGCGGCACAGCAGGCCCTGGAAAGAACGGCGGAGGAACTGAAGGGAACCAACCAGGACCTGGCTGATTTTTTCTATATCACTTCCCATGACCTGCGCGGCCCGCTGCTGAACATCAGGGGTTTCTCGGAAAACATGCAGAAATACTGCGCGGAGCTGGAGCGGCTGATACAGCCGGGAACTAAAGAGGCGGAACGACTCACGAAACTGCTGCGCGAGAACATGCCGGAAGCTTTGAAATATATTATCTCCAGCACCGGGAATATGGATTATATTATCTCGGGCCTGCTGCGGATGGCGCGCGCCGGCAGCCTTGAACTGATCCCTCAAACGGTGGATATGGAAAAACTGGCCGGCGATACTGTAGGTTCCATGATCTTCCAGATAAAAGAAAGCGGCGCCGAAGTGCAGATAGGAAAACTTCCGCCCTGCCTGGGCGACAGGACGCAGCTCGGCCAGGTGTTCTTCAACCTGATAAGCAACTCCATAAAATACAGGGACCCGTCCCGGAAACCGGAGATCACCGTCACCGGAACGGCGCTGCCTTCCGGCGCCTCTTCTTATACCGTAACCGACAATGGCCGGGGCCTGACCCCCGAGGAAATACAAGGCAGGATCTGGAAGCTTTTCTACCGCGCCGACCCGAAAATATCCGGGGCCGGGGAAGGGGCAGGCCTCACCATTTCAAAACGGATCATTGAAAAACACGGCGGCAGCATCAAAGCCTCGGCCGCACCCGGCGGCGGAGCGGCCTTTACGTTTGAATTGCCGAACATTAAAGTAAAGAACGACAGCGACTGCCGCCCGCAGTGAGGGCTCGCCCGGAGGCGGCTAGGCCACTTTGACTTTTTTACCCACCCAGATGAAGCCCGAGGGCAGGATAATGCACTGGCATTTATCGCTGAGCAGGGAATTATGCTCCGGCATGACGTTCACCAGGCCGTTGGTCCAGCAGACATAGCGGATATGCTCCGCCTCCAGCCATTCGTAGACCCGCGGGCCGACGCGCGGCATGATGGTCCACACCACGGCGTTGTCCCAGGGAATGGCCTCCGCGTCGGACGAAAATTTTATCTCCGGTATCTTAGCCGATAACGAATCCATATTATCTCCTTACTCCCCCGACGCCACGTAGGGTCCGGCGCCGGGAACGGGCCAGCAAAACCCTCACGGAAGGTTCGGCTTGCGTAGCGCCGAACCTGAGTGGGGAGGGGCGGCCACGGTGTGGCCGACCCCGTGTTTTGCTGGCCCGTTCCCGGCGCCGGACCCGGAAATTTTTTAGACCGCGGACTGTACCCCGAATTCTGTCCGGCGCCTTGCGGCGCCTGGAGGACCATTTATCTGTTGCGGCCCACTCTGCGCTTCCCCGCCCGAAGGCAGGGAGGGACGGGCTATCCGTGGCGCATGTTTGGCCTTGCTTCAGGAGGGGCTTGCCCTGCCCCGCCGGTCGCCCGGCGGGCGGTGCGCTCTTACCGCACCTTTTCACCCTTACCCGGCCGCCCGAAAGGCGGCGGGCGGTATGTTCTCTGTGGCGCTGT
>DAOPZW010000142.1:0-7488 GCA_035353595.1 Elusimicrobiales bacterium
GAGAAAGAAGTTCCGGACCTGGCGCTGGTGGATTTTAACATGCCCAGGATGAACGGTTATGAACTGATCCAGGAGATACGCAGCAATCCCGATATCCATAAACTGCGCATAATCATGTTCACAGGCGCCACCAACCGCCAGCATCTGCGGACCCTGAACATGGATATCTCCGATTTCCTGGAAAAGCCGGTGTCCAATGCCAAGCTGCTGGAGAGCATTAACCGCGTGCTGGTACCGCCCAAGCCGGCGCCGCCACCCCCGAAAGCTGCGCCTGCAAAAAAGATAGACGGGCTTGAATACGAACCCGAACCGGTTCCTCCTTCCTTGGAAGTGGAGCATTTTGAAAGGCCGCCGGCTCCCCTTCCGGATGAAAAGGAAAAAACCGCTCCGAGTCATCCGAAGCCGATAAATCTTCCGAAACAGGCGCAGAAGCCCGCGCCGAAACCAGTACCGCCGCCGGAACCCGCGCTTCAGGCCCGGCCCGAGCCGCAGCCTGAGCTGCCGCCTGAACCGCAGCCGGAGCCTCAAGCCGCACCGCAGCCTGAGCTGCCGCCTGAACCGCAACCGGAGGCGCAAGCCGAGCCGCAGCCGGAGGCGCAAGCCGAACCGGAGCCGCAGGCGGAAGAAGAAGTGGTCCCGGAGATAGAGGAGATAGTCGCCGAAGATGACGACGAGCTGAAAGTTCTGGAAGCCAAGGACGAGAAACAGGAGGTGCAGGATGTTGCCGGGCTGGAGAACCTGGCCGCGGATTCACCCCTTATACACCGCGTAAATAAAATACTGATGGCGGCCGTGGATATGCGCGCGTCGGATATCCACATAGAGCCGCAGGAATCCCGGGTGGTGGTGCGCGTGCGCGTGGACGGCGTGCTTAAGCAGCTTACGACCCTGCCTATTTCCATACACGCCCGCCTGACCGCCCGCATTAAGATCATGTGCAGTCTGAATATTACCGAGCGGCGCCTGCCGCAGGACGGCCAGTTCCGCGTGCAGATGCGCGGCAACCGCATAGAGTTCCGCGTGAGCACCCTGCCTTGCATAAAAGGAGAGAAGATCGTCATGCGCGTGCTCGGCCAGAGCAAACTTAACGCCAGCCTGTCGCAGCTCGACCTGGCGCCCAGGGAATTGCACGCCGTGCAAGGCGCGCTAAAAAGCCCCAACGGGCTTATCCTGGTTACCGGCCCCACCGGCAGCGGAAAAACGACCACGCTCTACACCATGATCAACGTGCTCAACAAGCCGGACGTGAACATAATGACGGCCGAAGACCCCGTGGAGTACGAGGTCCCGAACGTGAACCAGGTCAAGATACTTACCGCGGTAGGCCTCACTTTCGAAAACACCCTCAGGGCTTTTCTGCGCCAGGACCCCGATATCATGCTGGTGGGCGAGATCCGCGACCTGGAGACGGCGGAGATCTCCATAAAAGCCTCCATCACCGGCCACCTGGTATTTTCCACCCTGCATACCAACAGCGCTCCCGCCACCATAATCCGCCTGACGCATATGGGGGTGGCTCCTTACCTGGTGGCCGCCAGCGTCAAGCTTGTTATAGCCCAGCGCCTGGTGCGCAAGCTTTGCAAGTATTGCAAAGCTCCCGGCCCGCTGACGGAAGCGGATAAAACTTTCCTTACGAAAGAGGAAATAGGGCGCTTCACCCAGATCTATCATCCGGTAGGCTGCCAGCATTGCCACGGCGGCGGCTATACGGGCCGCAAGCCGGTTTTCGAGGTGATGCCGATACAGAGCTCGGCGATGCGCCAGCTTATAACCTCCAATTACAATGTGGATATGCTCAATGAGCTGGCCACCAGCGAGGGCATGGTGCCGCTGCGCCAGGCGGCCCTTGCCGCCGTGGCGCAGGGCGTTACGTCGATGCAGGAAGCGCTGAAGATAATGATGGGGTAATCGTATGGAACCGTCCGGCGAGGAAATGATAGGCGAAGAAATGATAGGCCAGGAACAGCTGAGCCGCGAGACCGCGGTGGATGTCCTGTCCGGCCAGGAAGTCTGCGCCTCGTTCCTCAGTCTGATCTCGAAGTCCATTAAGCTGGTGGCCCTTTACAGGCTCAATCATCCCATGGTCATCGAATCGATGGAAAAGGCCATGAACCTGATGGGCCTGATGTTCAATACCCTGAACGAGGAATCCATTGCCCTCGCCTTCGAACAGGAAAACTGGATGTTCAACGATATCGACGTTCCTGGCGGCAGCAATGAAGCCCAGAATCTTCTGGCTTTCTTCAAGAACCATAACGTGCACGGCCTTGTTTTCACGGAAGGGGTCAAGTCCTTTGAACTGGGAGCGCTGTGCGAATTCTTCGCTACCACGCAGAAAAATCCGCCTGAAGGCTACTTCAGGGAATTTCTTTCCGAACGGGGCGTGCAGAACATCAAGCCTGCCGCCGTGCACCGGGCGAAAGAGGCGCGTTATGTGGATTTTGAGGACGGGCCCGCTATCCGGCCGCATCACAGGCTGGCGGCGCCGGTACAGGAGCCCGCCGTGGAACAGGAAGCCGAAGGATATTCTACGGAGTCTGCCGCGCCGCCCAGGCCGCAGGAGCGGGCCCAAGCCGCCGGCCAGCCTCCGGCAGCTGCCCCCCATGGCCGGGCCGCCGCCCAGGCGCGTCCCGCTAGCGCCGTAACCCGGCGCCAGGCCGCCCCCGCCGCTGAACTATTTGAGGAGGATGATTTTGGCGGGCAAGGAGTTTATCCTCCGCGCAGCCGTGCCGCGGCAGTTCCCGCGCGCCAGGCTCCCGGCGCAGCCCGGCGTCCGGCTGCCGCCGCCCCTGAACAATTCGAGGAAGAGGACCTTGCCGGTCAGGAAACTTATGTTCACCGGGGCCGCGCCGGCGCCGCTCCCGGAGAGGCCCGGCGCCCGGCCCCTGCCAAAGCCAGGCCGCAGCCGGCCGCCGCCGCTGACGAATATGAAGAAGAGGCCTTCGGCGCTCAGGAGACTTATGTTCCCCATGGCCGCGCCGCCGCTCCCGGAGCCGCCCGCCGCCCGCCGCCTGCCGCGACGCCGGTCAAAGCCAGGCCGCAGCCTCCCGCCCCCGCAGAACGATCCGAAGAGGAGACCCTTGGCGGTCAGGAAACTTATGTTCCCCAGGGCCGTGCCGCCGCAGCTCCCGGCGCAGCCGGCCGCCCGGCCAGCGCCGCGGCGCCTGCTAAAGCCCGCCCACAGGCTCCCGCCCCCTCTGAAGTACCTGAAGCGGAAACCTTTGGCGGTCATGAAACTTATGTTCCCCAGGGCCGTGCCGCCGCTGCTCCCGGCGCAGCCGGCCGCCCGGCCGCGGCCGCCGGGCCCGGGCGTCCCGGTACGGACTATTCTCCTTCCTCTATACCCGCCGCCGCTGAACAATTCGCTGAAGAGAACATTGGCGGACAGGCGCCGGCTGTCGCTCACGGGCGCGCCGGGGCCGAGCCGGAGGCGGCTGAGCCTTTTATTCCCACTGCCCCGGCAGCAGAAATACTGCTGGCTGAGTCGCTCGAACAGGAACTGGCAAATACTTTTCCCGGAGAAGCGCCAACTGCTCCAGGGGCTGCCGCGCCGGCACCTCAGGCACCCGCTGAAACGGGCGGACCGATTTCCGGAGAAACGCTGCCCAGGGCGGTAAAGGTAAAGACAGGCGCAGCGCCCGGCTCCGGCTTAGGCGGTGAGCCCCTGAAAGATGTCCCTCCTGCACCCGCCCCAGCACCCGCCCTGCGCGGGGCGGGTGCGGGAGGGCCGGGCTCAGGGGCGGCAGGCGCCACAGGCATCGCCGGTGCCGCAGGAACAGGTTTTGCGGGGCAGGGCGGTGCAGGCGCGGCTGGTCCCGGCGGCGCAGGCGCGGCTGGTCCCGGCGGCGCGGGCGCGGTTGGTCCCGGCGGCGCGGGCGGAGCTGGTCCCGGCGGCGCTGGCGCCCCAGGTTCTGGAGGAACCGGCGCAGCGGGCCCCGGCGCTTTCTCAGGTGATAATTTCGGGGCTTTGGTAGACAAACTTTCCAAGTCTGTAGCCAATGACCCTGACGAAGCGAGGGTGAACGCTTATAAAAAAGCCCTGGGCCTTGTGCGCGAGGCGATGGAAAAGCAGATGGCTGACGCGTCAAATACGCTGCGCAAGGTGTCCGAAGCTACGCAGGCGCTGATCGTTGAAAAAGAGCAGATCCTGAACACCAGGGTCCGCACCGAAGAGGTTTTAAGCACGGTAGCCGAAGGAAAGGTCGTCGTAGACAAGGAGGGCCGCATCCTGATGATGAACCAGGCGGCAGAAGAAATATCCGGGAAGAAACTTGCGGAAGTGGTAGGGCAGCATATCACCGAGCACATGAAGCCGGGCGAACATTTCCTCGCCATGTCCGAAGATATGGACCTGAAGGGACATAAGCTTACGGGGCAGGTCAAGATGGCCGGAGATAAAACAGTGGAGCGCGCGATGCGGCGCTCCATGGCGCTGCTGGAAGACGACGAGGGCCGGGTGGTAGGTACCTACAGCACGCTGCCCGACGTGGCAAAGTTCAAGGAAACGCAGCGCATGCAGGAGGAGTTCCTTTCCCGCGTTACCCACGATCTGCAGTCGCCGCTGGCTTCCATCAGCTCCGCCCTGGAAATGCTTACCGAAAGCGCCGCCTCCCGGCTGGATACTACGGAAAATAAATTCCTCGATATCAGCATCCGCAACAGCCGCCGCCTGGTGGGGATGATCCGCAGCATCCTGGATTTCTCAAAGCTGCAGTCCGGCAAGATGGAAGTCAGCCTGAAGCCCTGCCCGCTCGCGCCCATCCTCACCGAGGCCGGCGAGGGGCTTGTCCCCTGGGCCAAGACCAAAGGCGTGAACCTGATCGTCAAATCCCCGGCTCCCGACGTGCTGGTGATGGCGGACCATGCGCGCATGGTGCAGGTGCTGACCAACCTGATGTCCAACGCGCTGAAGTCCACGCCCAGCGGCGGGAACGTGGTGGTGGCGGCTTCCCGCGCGCCCAACAATGAGCCCAGCATCATCGTGGGCGTCAGGGATACCGGCCATGGCATGTCCAAAGAAGACCTGGCGAAAATATTCCAGAAATTCGTGCAGATAAAGTCCAGCGAGCCGCGTGAAGGCGTGGGGCTGGGGCTGGTGATCGTACACGAGTTCATAAGGCTTCATTCCGGCAAGATCTGGGCGGCCAGCGAGCCGGGCAAAGGGGCCACGTTCTACTTCACTCTTCCCATCGTCAAACCTGCCGCAGAGCTCTGACGGCGGAGTTCCCGGCGTTCCGCGCCTGTATCCCGCGTGACGTTGACACGCGGGTTAATTTCAGGTAGGATATCCACGGGTTTAGGTATTGCTAAAATATTTTGCACTTCTGCCGCAGCGGCTCTGTTCTGCTTCTTTGCGCCGCGGCAAAGCCTCGGGACCGTGCATGCGGTCAAGGGGGTCATCTGTTCCGGGGAATACCGGAGGCGGCGCGCTTTAATCACCGGCGGTGCCGGTCAGGTGCGGGCGGCGTTAAAATTTATGCGCAGCATGGAAAACAGGAACGCGGTCATCAAGGAAATACGCCGGCACCCCGGCAGCCTGCAGCTTGCCCTGTTCGGACAGCGCTGCGTGACGGATCCGCGCGGGGTCGCCAGCGGCGCGGCGGGGCTTAAGCGCCGCGGGAAAAAACAAGGCCGTGAAAAGGCGCTGTTCAGCAATATCCCCGAGATCGCCTGGGTAAAGGACCGCGAGGGGCGGTTCGTATCGGCCAGCGCCAGTTTCGCCGAAGCGTGCGGCGTAGCGCACGGCGACCTCATAGGCAAGACCGATTGGGATATCTGGCCTTGCGAACTGGCTGAAAGGTATGAGGAGCAGGACAGGGAACTCCTGAAATCCGGGCTGCCCTGCCGCTCAACTTTCAACGCCGCCCGCGAGGCGGCGCGCGGGCGCTGGCAGGAAACCGTGAAAACCCCGCTGTTCGGCGCTGACGGCCAGGTTCTCGGAACGTTGGGCATAACCAGGGACATCAGCGCGCATAAGCAGGCGGCCGCCCACCTGCGGCTGATGGCGCGCCAGGTGATACGCGCGCGGGAGAACGAAAAAAAGCGCATTTCCAGCTTCCTGCACGACGAACTTGGCTCCCTCATCATGCTTATTAATTCCTCGCTGGCGCTGGCCCAGCAGGAGGCGCTGGAAAAAAATACGGCCCGCGCGGCGGCCAGGCTGGAAGAGGCGAAAAAAGTGGCGCATGAGCTGGCGGCCGCCCTGCGCAAGCTCTGCTTCGACATCCGCCCCCCCGCCATGGGCGTGACCGGCCTGGCCGGTGCCGTGGTTGAACTGGCCGCCAGGGCGCAGCGCTGCACGGGTTTAAAGACCCAGTGCGCCATCCGCCTTCCGGAGGAGAAAAAAATAGACGAGCTCGTTAAAATACTGGTTTACCGGATAATCCAGGAGTCGCTGAGCAACGCGGTTAAACATTCCGGCGCCCGCGCGGTAAAGATCGGGCTGAACTGCGGCGCGGGCAGGCTGAAATTTTATGTCGAGGATGACGGCAAGGGGTTCGACGCCGAAGACCCCAAGTTCTTAAAGCGGCATCCCACGCTGGGCCTGCGCATCATGCGGGAGGAAGCCCTCTCCCTGTTCGCCTCGCTTTCAGTGGAATCAACTCCCGGGTTCGGGACCGTGGTAAAGGGGGATTTCCCCCTCAACCCCGGCCCGGTTGAGGAATAATATGACGATCAAAGTAATTATAGCCGACGACCATTCGCTGGTGATAGAAGGGCTCAAGCCCCTGCTCGAGAAAAAGTCGAGGGACATCGTGATAACCGGGCAGGCCACCGATGGTAAGAAATTTTTGGAGCTGGCGCGGAAAAAACCGGCCGATGTTTACCTGCTGGATATCGCCATGCCCTCCCTTAACGGCATAGATGCCGCCGCCCGCCTGATCCGCAGCGATAAAACAGCCAAGATCATCTTCCTGAGCATGTACGACGACAGGAGTACCGTGGAGAAGGCGATGAAGACAGGCGCCAAGGGGTATATTCTCAAAGAAAGCGCGGCTGATGAGCTGATCAAGGCCGTGCGCGAGGTGTCCCGGGGCGGGTATTACTTAAGCCCGGCCCTGCACAGCTTTATGGCCGAAAGCCTGCAGAACAGGGACCGCGCCGGTTTAACCCCTCCGAGGTCCGGCCTGCTTACCTCGAAAGAGCGGGAGATCGTACAGCTGATAGCGGAAGGCCTGGCCAACAAGCAGATAGCCAGGGAAATGAAGATCTCCGCCAATACGGTGCACGCGCACCGGAGCAATATCGCGCATAAGCTGAATATCCATAAACAGACCGACCTGGTGCGCTACGCAATAAAAGAAAAACTGGTAAAGCTCTGAAAAGCGGCGCGAATGTTGCTTCCCCCGGGCGGGGCTTTCTAGCCCTTTTTGGTTAATCCTATTGTCCTGCGGTTTCTAACCCTTCGGGCTATTCACCCGATACGCTCAATGCGCTAGACTATTTCCGGGGTAGGGTGCCAGTCTGCTGGAAATACCGCCGGTCTCG
>DAOPZW010000143.1:0-7437 GCA_035353595.1 Elusimicrobiales bacterium
ACAAGGAGCAAAAGTACGGCGGGGATGAGGAAGCGCTTCATCTTGTAAAAAGGTCTTTTCATTGTTTTATTCTCCGAGAGCCTGCGCGAAAGCCGCGTGGCCCAGTATGAGGCCGCGCTGCGCCGCCAGATACTGGTTCTGTTCGCTGATGAATTGTTCCTCGACATTGCGCCATTCGAAGTAGGAGGTTTGTCCGGCCAGGTATTGTTTGCGCACCAGCCAGGCGCGGGCCTCCGCCGCGTCCAGCGAGCTTTTCGCCACGTCCATGTAGGAGCGGGCTTCGCGCCAGGCCAGCCAGGCGTCCTCGGCGGCGAGGTAGACTTCGTCCGAGGCGTTCTTCATCTCCTGGTCCGCCGCCAGCCGGGCGGTATTCGCGGCGGCTAAATTCGCGCTGAGGCGCCCGCCGGAGAACAGCGGCAGGCTGACGCTCGCGCCCAGCCCCCAGCTGTTCAGCGAAGAGGGCCAGTCGGAGCCGTTCCAGCGGTAATTGCCGTTGGCCGAAGCTTCCGGCAGCACGGCGCTGCGCGCGCTGTCGGCGGAGGCTTCCGCCGCGGCCAGCGCGGCCCGGGCGGCCAGCAGCGCATGGTGGTTCTTAAGCAGCGGCAAAAAAACAGAGGGATCTTCCGGAGGTTCAGGCGGCCGGGGCAGCACCAGTTCCGGCGCCGGGGTCTGGGGCGCGCGCCCGAGCAGGCGGTTGAGCCGGCGCTCCTGCAGGCGCAGGTTCTTCCTGTATTTTTCGTGCTGCCACTGCGCTGTCTTCAGGATAGCCTCCGTTTCCAGCAGGGCGGCCTTGTTTTCCCGGCCGGCCTGGTACTTAAGGCGCAGGAGTTCCAGGTTTTCCGTGCGCCGGCGCAGCGTTTCCTGCGAGAGCTTTATGATCTCCGCGGAATTCAGAATGTCCGCGAAAACTGATCTGAGCTGGTAGCGCAGCGCGGAGCAGGCGCGGGCATAGGCGGCCTGCGCGCCGCTCAGCGAGGCGTTGGCCGCGCGCAGGGCCGCCGGTACGGCGGGGGCGAACAGGGGCTGCGTGCCGTTGAAGCCGTAGGAATAAGAATCTCCGGCGGGCGCCAGCTGGCTGCCGGAGCGGGAGTAGGAAGCGCTGGCTGAAAAGGCGGGATAGAAGCCGGCCCGCGCGGCAGTTACGCGCAGCCTGGCGGTCTCCAGGTTCTGCGCGGCGGCGGCGGCGGCCGGGTTGGCCGTCAGCAGGGCTTTTTCGGCGGTTTCAAAAGTCAGCGCGGGTTCCTGCGCGTAAAGGGCGGAGGAAAATATCAGCGGGAGCAGAACGGAAATTGAAGCGTTACGCATGTTGTTATTCTACAATAATACAGGCCAGGGCCCGTCGGCGCGCAGCGTCCCGTCCCCGGGAGGCGCGCGGTTAAAACTTCTCCTGGTTCCTGAAAGGGTCCTTGAATTCCGCCGTCCTGTCGAAATTCAGTTTTTTAGAGCCCCGGTCGGCCAGGTACTTGTGCAGTTCCAGGTCTATCTTTGCCGGCGCCGGCGCCCCGGCCTGCGCCAGGGCCTGCCTGAGCAGGGCTTCTGCCTTGGCGGAAAAATACGCCGCGTCGCCCAGCACGCGCAGCGTTTCGGCCGGGTTGTGGAAGCCCATGGAATTCTCCGCGCCTATAAAGGTCACACGGTAAAATGCTTCTTCATAAAATTCTTTTGCTTTGGCGTACAGCGCCTGGTCCAGCTTCTTTCCGGCTTTGGTTTCGGCATTGGCCCGTTCGAAGAGCTTGGCGGCCGCGGCCGTGCCGTAGCCGGCGCGCAGCTGCAGCGACGCGGTGCGGTCCTGGATGGCTTTCACCCTTTCCAGCAGCCAGTCTTTTCCCTCGGGGTGGCACTGCAGGCAGGCTTTCATGTCGTTCTTCAAGGGGCTCATTACCCGGTGGTCGGAGATCTTCTTGGCCCCGGCGCGGGTATAGGGCATGTGGCAGTCCGCGCAGGCCAGGCCCGCCTTCCAGTGCGTGCCGCCGTTGGACAACAGCTCGAACTCCGGGTGGCGCAGGAAACCCAGCTTGAAGCCGGTCACGGCCTGCGTCCATTCCAAATGCGCCGGGTCGCTCTTTATCCTTTTAATGATATCCTCGATGGCGATGTTCCCGTACCGGGAATTCTGCCAGGGGAAGAAAACCCCGGTGGAATGCATGTCCTTGTCTTTGGGGATCACATAGGTCACGTGGCATTGGGCGCAGACCAGGCTGCGCATGTCCTGGTTGGAAAGCGCGGAGACGTCGACGCCCATGTCCTTGAGGGCCTTTGTCAGCGTGAACTCGTTCTTGATCTTCAGCGCCATATCCTTCGGGTCGTGGCAGGTTATGCAGGCGGCGCCCAGCTCCCGGTGGTTCTTCGGTATCAGCGCGTGGATCTCGTCGAAAGGCTTGGAGAAATAATCCTTGCCGTGCCTGGCCTGCAGCTCCTGCGCGTAGGGCGTCTTGCAGGTGAGGCAGACGCCGCCCGCCTTGCGTCTGGCGGGATCCACTTCCAGCACGTCGGAAAGCATGTGCATGTGGCCGCGGGGTTCGTTGTATTCCAGGCCGAACCCCCAGCCGTTGAACAGCAGCGGCATGTAGGGGAATTCGGAGAGCTTGTCGTAGACCTTTTTGTCGGTGTCCCAGCCCCGCTTGTAAAGGCTCTTCCCGGCGGAGGTCGGCTCTCCGGTTTTTTTCCAGAGCTCGTATTCCAGCGGGTAGTTCTTCGCCCATTCTTTGGGTTCGTATTCTCCGTCCTTGATCTCCGCCACCTTTATCGGCTCGGCTTTTTTTGAGCAGGCCGCGGCAAAAATAAGCAGCGCCGGAATTATTAGAATAAGTCGTTTCATTTCATTCCCTCTATCTTGTCGTGAGCATTCCCTGCATCTTGTGGCCGGCGGTGCGGTGGCAGTCGATGCAGGCCCGCTTGTTGTCGATATGCGCCACCATGCCCTCGTGGCAGCGTATGCAGTTGGCCTGCAGCACGCGGTGCCCGTGGGGGGACAGCTTTATCTCGTCGTGCTCGCGCAGGCCCGAGAATTCGTAGAAGACGTCCTTGTTGCCGTCTATGCTTTTCCAGAAGTAATGGTTGGCCGCGTTGTCGTTGGGCAGGTGGCAGTCGATGCAGCGCGCCTTGCGGTGCGCGGAGTGTTCCCAATCGGAGTGCTGCGTCTTCATCGAATGACAGAGGCCGCAGAACTTCGGGGTTTCCGTCAGCTCCACCAGATGCGTGGGGCCGAACAGCAGGGCCAGCGCGGCGCAGCCCGCCGCCCCGGCGTAAATTCCCGCCCGGAAGAGCGCCCATTCGTTCTTCAGGGCGTAAGCTTTAAGCTTTATGTAAAGTTCGCGGAATTTACCCATTAAAGTTCAAGCGTAACTGTGCATGCCGCGCAGCAGGAAATTCACGCCGAAATAGGTGAACAGGACCAGCGCGAAGCAGGCGATAAGCAGCAGGGCGAACCTGTGGCCGCGCCAGCCCTTTTTGCGCAGGTGAGGGCGACGGCGTAGCCCAGCCAGGTTAAAAGGGACCAGGTTTCTTTGGGGTCCCAGCTCCACCAGGCGCCCCAGGCCGTATCGGCCCAGACGGAGCCGGTCACTATGCCCAGCGTGAGAAAAGCGAATCCCGCTTTCGCCAGGCGGGCCAGCAGGTCTTCGAAAAGGTCCGCCTGCTTTTTCAGCAGGGCCCTGCCCGCCGCCGCCGCCGCCAGCGCGAAGGCCGCGTAGGCGGCCATAGAGGAGAGCACGTGCAGGACGAGCCAGTCGGAGCGCAGCGCCGGCATCAGCGGCCTGGCCGTCTTGTCCAGCAGGGCGGCCGCGCCGAAGAGAATCGAAGCGGCCAGGGCCGCGGCGGGCACGGCTTCGGCCTTCCCGGTCTTCCGGTAGAAGTAGAAGGCCAGCGGGAACACCAGCCACAGCATGGTGAGCAGTGATTCGTACTGGTTGGAAAGGGGCGGCCTGCCCAGCCGCGCCCAGAGCAGCAGCATGCCCAGGGTCAGGGCCAGCCAGGACAGCGCCATGGCCGGCGGCGCGGCTTTGGCGAAGCGCGGGCGCTTGAAAACATAGGCCGCGGCCCCGGCGGCGGCGGCGGCCAGCGAGAAAAAGAAAGCGGCGTTGAGAATTATTCCTTCAGCCATAAAAGTATCCCCGCCAGCAGCACCGCGAAGCCGGCGTATACGCCCCATAGCCCCTGGTCCCTGACCGCCGTAAGCAGGGAGTAGCCCGCGTCGGCGGGGTCGTAGCTGGTCTGGTATAGCGTGTAGCCGTTTACCCGGAGCGGTTTATTAACGGAGATCTCACCTTTAAACCCGTGGCCGTCGTCGGGAGTTATCAGTACGGAACTGGTGAAGTTCTTGATATCGGCGCGGTCGAGGCGGTATGAAATATTAAATGGCAGTTCCTCCCTGTGCATGCCGGGGAAGTTGGTGAAGAACCAGAGCCGGCTTTTCCTGCCGCCGGTGGTGATCTCGAGCTGCGCCGCCGGATTGTGCCAGTAGGGCGATTTGTCCACGGCTTCTTTATTCGCGGTCAGCCCGAAATCGCGCAGCAGGCGCAGCACTTTTATGTTCGAGCCGCCGAGCTGTATTTCAGCGCCGGCAACGGCTTCGATTTCCAGCCGCTCTTCTTTGCCGGCCGCCGTAAGAACGCCGCGCGGCTCGCGGTAGTATTCCAGGCGGAAATCCTCCAGGCGCACTTTGAACGGCAGTTTGTAGACCAGGTCGCCGCGGTAGACAAAAGCGGACTCCGAGCCGGAGCGCAGGGGCATGCTGCCTTCAAAGCGGGCGTAGCGGCTGGCGAAGGAGCTGAAGATCACCAGCACGATGCCGGCGTGTATCAGCAGGAAGGCCGGCGTGGCGGTTTTCCTGCGCCGGAGCGCGCAGGCGGTTATGTTCATGGCCAGCAGGACGCCCAGCGCCGCGAACCACCAGGAACCGTAAGGCGGCTGGCCGCGGCTGAATATCGTCTGGCGGACAAAGACGGCTGCCAGCGCCAGGCAGAGGGAAAAAAAGAGCTGCAGCGAGGAGAGGAGCTTCAGCATTAACCCAGTATGTTCTTCAGGAAGCCGCGGGCTTTCTTTATGCGGGCTTCGGCCAGGGCCTTCGTTATGCCGAGGCGCGCCATTACAATGGCTGTTTTCACGTCGTTGCCGGTCATGTCCAGCAGCCGGCGGGCTTCTTCCCGGGGCACGCCGCCTACCGTGGCCGTGATCCGCTCGGCGCGCAGCACCAGTTTTTTTGAGGTGGTCTTCACGTCCACCATCCAGTTGTGGTAAACCTTTCCGGAAATTATCATCGAAGCCGTGGAGATCATGTTCAGTGCCAGCTTGGTGGCGGTGCCGGATTTCATCCTGGTGGAGCCGGCGACGGGCTCCGGCCCTACGTCCAGCGCCACCCGGATCGCGGCGGCGCCGTATTTTTCGCGGGGATTGCAGGTGACCAGTACGGTCATCGCGCCTTTTTTCCGGCCGGCGGCCAGGCCGCCCCCGACATAAGGCGTGACGCCGCTGGCCGCTATGCCTATCACCGTGTCGCCGCGGCCCGCCAGCCGGGAGATCTCTTTCTCGCCGTTCTCAAAAACATCCTCCGCGCCTTCCTTGGAGTGGAACACGGCGCCCTGGCCGCCCGCCATCAGCGCTGTGAAAACTTCCGGCCCCACGCCGTAAGTGGGGGGGATCTCCGCCGCTTCCAGCACGCCCAGGCGGCCGCTGGTGCCGGCGCCTATAAAGAAGATCCTGCCGCCGGCAAGGTATGTTTTGGAGACGGCGCGGGCGGCTTTTTCTATCTGCGGTATGGCTTTGGCCAGGGCCAGGGGGATCAGCATGTCCTCGTGGTTGAGGATCTCCAGCACGCGCCGCAGCGGCACGCGGTCCAGGTCCCGGGTGCGGGGATTGAGCTGCTCCGTGGGCAGCTTGGAATAGCGGGTAAAGGTGTCGGTGTTTTTCATGGTCGGGTTCATTCCTGTGAGAAATCCGGCATCGCGGTGTCGGCCGGTTCGCCGGCGTCGCCGGGCTCCGGCAGCAGCCCGGCGGGCGCGGCGGTGGAGAACTCCACCACCTCCGGCAGGCGGGGGTTCTTGATCCAGTCCAGCAGCCGTCGGACATTATATTTAGTGATAAGGCTGGGGCCTATGCCTTTGGCCTCCACGATGACGGTCACGTTGGTCTTGCCGCAGGCGGTTTTAGCGATGTCGTTGATAAGCTGAAACTCCTTATACTGTCTTTCCTTGTCCGCTCCGGCCACGATGAGCAGCGGCCTTTTTCCGTAGGCGCGCAGCGGGTTGACCGAGAGCACGTCGTTAACGTTGAGCGCCGGGGACAGGGCTATGACCATGGCTACCTCGGGGTGTATGGCCGCCGCCTTTATCGCCAGGTTGGCGCCCAGCACGGAGCCGGCCAGCACTATCTGCCCGGTGACGGAAGTGGTGGAAAGGTAGGCCAGCGCCGCGTCCACGTCGCGCAGCATCTTGTTATATTCGTTGTCGGAGCCGCTAAGGGCGAAGGACTTCCAGGAGGCGGTGGAGCCGTCGGGGGTTACGAAGCTGTTGCCGTGGCCGCGCAGGTCCATGGCCAGGTAGCCGAAGCCGTAGCGGCGCATGGGCTTGAACCAGTTCTCCCATTCGGTCATGTCGCTTTTCTGCGTGTGGATGAAAATAACGGTGGGGGCGCCGGGCGCGGAGGCCAGGTAGCGCGCGCTGAGGTTCCAGCCGTCGTCGGTGGTAAGCGTTACGCGCTGCTCCAGGCGCTCGGGAACGGGCGCCGCGGCGGCCGCGGAAATAAGGCCGCAGCACAGAAACAGGAGAGCAGCTCTAATGTTCATTATTCACCCCGGGCCGGGCGCCTTCCGCCGGTCAGACTATTTCTTCAGGCTTGAACCAGATGCCTATTTCCCGCTCGGCTTCCTCTATATTGCCGGAGGCGTGCACCACGTTCTCGTAGTAGCCGTGCTTGCGGCAGACGCGCCCGAAGGCGCCGCGGATGCTGTCGGGAGACGCTTCTTCCGGGTTGGTCACGCCGACCGCGGTCCGGATCACCTTGACGGCGTTTTCGCCCTGGTAGACCAGCGCCAGGACGCGGCGCTTCGAAACGCCGTGGTAATCGCCTTTTATGAAATTTATGAGCTGGGTATACCTGGCTTTGTCGGCGAATACGCCCTGCCCTTCCAGGAGCGCGTAGTGCCTGCGGGCCAGTTCCTCGGTCATGGACACCACTTTGGCGGCCACCATGTCCAGGTGGGTATTGTCCAGCCGGTCGATGGACAGCCCCGCCAGGTGCCGCTGCATGCCGTCGGGTTTGATGAGTACCAGTGTTCTTTCTGCAGCCATGCGCGCCTCCTGCCTTTAAAGTTATCCTATTTTACATTTTTTTGCAGGGCGCAAATATAGAATAATAAACACCGGCGGCCGGCGGCGCGCGCCGGACACGAGTTCAAAACGCTAGTGCAACAAAATAAATAGACCTGCTGTAGAATATAGG
>DAOPZW010000144.1:0-7340 GCA_035353595.1 Elusimicrobiales bacterium
CAGGTCTTTGGCGAGATTGTTCCTGTACATGTGGTAGTTAACGTCCACGAAAATGCTGGCCTTGTGCTTTTCTATCAGGTACTTGATCCGGTAGAGGTTTGATTTTACCAGGTCCACATTGCCGCCCGTATGCGTGGTATTGTAAACCTCAGGGGAGAAACCCGAGGTGGAGATCTTCAGGTAGTCTGGCTCCTGCTTTATGACCTCCTCTATCTTTTCAGTCGATTCGATGGAGAGGTTAGTGGAAACCGCGGCCGCTATACCCAGCGCGTGACAACGCGCTATGAACCGGGGCAGCTCCGGATGAAGGAAAGGCTCCCCCCAACTGTAAAGACAGATGTGGCTGACCAGCCCGACCTCGCTGAGCATCTTGTCCGTTATCTTTACGAAATCCCCGTACAGCATCAAGCCGGCCGGATTCCTTATGCCCGGCACGGTGTAAGCGCAGGACGGGCAGCGCAGGTTGCAGGTCCCGGTAATATCAATAGTGAAGAAAGAGCCGCAGAACTCGCTGTACCTTATGCAATCTACGGGGTCGACCCCCATTTTGCCGAGAGCGGCTATTATCTCGTCTTCCTTTATGGACACCGCCACCAGTACCGCAAGCTGCTTATGGGCGGCCTTCATCGCGGTTATGGCTCCGGGCGGGAATATTTCTATCCCCGAAATCTTCCGGCCGGACAGGGAAGCGTCGGAATCCGCGAACCCGACCACGTTCAGCCCGTGCTTCTTTGCGAAACGGAGGAACCCTATCCCCGTCATCCTTGCGCCCCACACAAGTATCGGCCGGCGCCCAAGCTTTTTGAGCAGTTCGTTCTCCGCTTTTATCATAAATACCTCATCAGAACCCTTTCATACGGCGGCCGTCAATCAAGCAGCTTCGGTTCGAAGACCAGCCCGCTGGAATTCTTGTACCAGCGGTACAGCTCCTCCACCGCCGTCTCATGCGGGGTATAGGCGAATTGTCCGAATTCGCCGGTAAAAAGGGAATTGTCTCCGGAATATTCCGGGCGCAGGCCTTCTTCCTTAACGTTTATAGGAACGCCGCGCCCGTCCGCTTTCTGCACAAGCCCGGCGAGGCTGAGCAGGTCCACCGTTTTTCCCGTGCAGATATTGTAGCTGCGCCGCAGCGCGTCGCGGGTAAGGAACAGCTCCGCTATTTTTGAGAAGTCGTCCATGTACAGGTAATCAAAAAAGACGTTCTTGCCCAGGGAAATATCCAGACCGCACAACGCTCTGCAGATATTGTTGGAGATGAACCGGCGCTTATAGTTCTCGTATTTCCCGTAAATGCCGAAGACCCGGAGATTATAAATATTCCTATGCCTAGATTCGATATCCCTGGCCATCACGTACTTGGAGAAGCCGTAGAGGTCCGCGGGCACATGCTCCCCGAAATAGTCTTCCCGCATTTTCGGGAGATAATAGCGCATATCGTACTCCGCGCCGGAACCTACGCAGATCATTTTCCTGAACGAGCCCGAACAGCGTTCGATGTTGAAGTACATCTTCAGGTTCTCTTCTACCGAGAGGAGGGTAACGCCGCAGTGCAGCACGGCGTCGAAACTGTGTTTTTCAAGGTATTCGCGCACGGCCTGCGCGTCCAGCAGGTTCAGCTCCTGGCGCTTCGGACTGCATACGCCCGCATAGCGCGCCTCAAAATATTCTTTGAGGTTCCTGCCCACGAAGCCGTTAGAACCGGTGATAAGTATCTTCATTTGTTTTTTGCCGCTGGCCGCGCCGCTCAGCCCTTTATTTTCTTCAGCAGCTCCCCGGCGTACGGGTCCAGATTCTCGTCGCAGCAGACCATTGGGGCCAGGCACTGCGCGCAGAACGGGATTTCGCCGCGCTTCCTCTCCAGGTTGGCGATCTGCAGGTCCTTGAGCTTTTTGCCCCGCCAGATCTGCATTACGGTCTCTTTGGTGACGTCGCCGATCAGCACTTCCCGGGCCCAGTCCAGCGTACAGCCGCTGGCGGTGCCGTCATGGTTGAAATGCAGGTACATGAACAGGAAGGGGCAGGCGTGCTTGTACTTCTCTATTTTCTGCCCGTACATGCCGGTATCGCCCAGGCCGAACTTATTGGCGTCCGCCCACTGGGGCACCACGTTCTCAATGAAGATCTCGTCGCAGATATCCCCAAAAGTGGCATAGAACTTTTCTTTGTCCTCAGGACTCAGACAGGCGTCCACGATCTTCACATAGATTTTGCAGTCCTTACGGTTCTCATAAAGATCTTTCAGGTTCCCGACGAATTTCTTCGTATCGATCGCTACGCCGGTTATCTCCCGGTATTTTTCCGGGGTAAGGGCTTCGACTGAAATATTTATCCGGTCGAGGCCGGCTTCAATCAGCTTCCTGTTGAGTTCCGAATTCAGAAGCGTACCGTTGGTGAACATCTCTATCACTTCGGTGACATTTTTACTTTTAAGATAGCTGATCATGCGCGGCAGGTCCGGATGTAAAGTGGGCTCACCGTGCAGGCCGATCTTCACCTTGCGGAATTTATCCTTGAATTCCGCGGAATCGTCGATTATCTTCTTAAAAAGCTGAAAATCCATATAGCCGCGGTGCAGTCCCTTCTGCTTTATCGCAGCGGTGTCCGCCTGGAAGCAGAAATTGCACTTAAGGTTGCATACGCTGCAGATATCAATATGTACGGAAAAAGGAGTTGCCAGCGGCACGACGCTCTCGAGCTTCGTCTTTTCCGAAGAATACATTCTCGCCTGCTTTTTTGCTTTCATAATCCCGCTCCTTTTTCCACTTCTATAAATTCAATCTTATTATCACGCAGCGCGGCAACCTGCGCGCCGGTCTCCAGGCGCGCCAGCGCCTTGAGCACTTCGCCCGGGTACAATCCCGGCACCATTACGATAACCAGGTCGACCGGAGCCGTTTTAAGCTGTTCCGGCGCCGCGATAGGCAGATGCAGCACCGGGGAAAACTTCCCCTGCTTGAACTTCGCGGAATCGACTATGTACGCAATTTCCCCCAGCTCCGCCAAAGCCAGCAGAGCCAGCGTCCTGTGGCCGGCGCCCCAGACCGCCACGGTCTCCCCCCTGGCCCTGTACCCTGCCACAACGCGGCGCAATTGCGCAATGAGGGTCTCGACATCCGCGAACTGCCCCGCCAGGTCCAGCGGCGCGCGCTTCTTTACCGTTACGGCTATATCGTTATCCTCGTTTATAAGGCGGCAGTCCAGCACGTCGAACCCGTTGCTTTCAAAAGCATGAGCCAGAGTTTTCCGGGTAAAATAGGAAAGGTGGTCGGACACAAATTCATAAAAGCATTTTGTTCTCAACAGGTACTCCAGGTTGGGGACCGTCACAAA
Source organism: Elusimicrobiales bacterium (assembly GCA_035353595.1). Taxonomy (GTDB): domain Bacteria; phylum Elusimicrobiota; class Elusimicrobia; order Elusimicrobiales; family UBA9959; genus UBA9959. The sequence continues at coordinate 3,331 of DAOPZW010000144.1, forward strand.
GCCAACCGCGCCGGGAGCGGTACTTGCGTGGATTCGCCTGATAATCCGGCCGGGCTCCGGCAGATGCTCCAGGTAGTTGAGGGAAACAAAAGCGTCGAAAGGCTGCCCCGGCAAGGCGGCCTGGTCGCCGATATAGCCCTCTATCATTTCCCTGCCCGCGGCGCGGCCTGCGGCCACCGAGGCTGCGGACGCCTCCAGGCCGACGGCCCTGGCGCCAGCGGCGGCAATCACGTCGAGCATCTCGCCCCTGCCGCTGCCGACCTCGAGTATTTTCCCGCCGCGCAGCCCGAACCTGTCGGTGAATTCCGTCATCTGGGCAAGCCGGAACGCTTTTGTTTTTTCGGAGAAAGACGCGGCGGTGATCACTTCCCTGAAATACTCCACGGGCGCGGCGTTGAGCTGCACCAGGGCGCAGGCGGAACACTGCCGTATCTCCAGAGTTATGCCTTTATCCCCGGAGAACTCAGCCTTGTCCGGGTAATACTGGGCGGCTTTGGGCATACGGTCCAATCGCAGCAAGGGCTGCGCGTACAAGTCACCGCCGCACAAATGACAAATATTGGAATTCATAGTTTATCCGCCTGGCTGCGCCCTAATCCCGCGAACGCTAGCGGGCGGTGATCCTTTTCTCCAGCATCAGGATCCTGTTCTCGTCCTCAACCTTAACGCGGGAATAGTACCGCCGCTTACTCTTGAGCCAGAGGAGCTCGAATTCCAGCGCCTTCAGGATGGCAGGATAGCCGTATTTACAGGCCCCGGCGGGGAATACCACTTTGCGCGTCTCGAATTTGTCGAGCAAGTTCTCTTTGAACAATTTCGTTATTATGGGCAGAGCTTCCTTCGCGATACCGCCGCCCAGCCCGGTCTTAAGGCCCTTCTTCCTGGACTTCACCATTATGGCCCGGCAGATCTTTTCCACGGCGGCCGACTTGTTTATGGCGTCCCTTTTCAGCCCCATGGAACCCGTCAGGTCCACTCTGCCGACGGTCACGCCGCTCAGGATGGGGAGTTCAGGCAATTTATACATCGCGTCGATGTTCTTGAAGCCGGTGATGGTTTCCAGGTTGAAGGCGAACTCGATATCCCGGGCATTGTCTTCGGCCACCATGGTCTTGACCATGAGCAGGAACTTCGACAGGGCAAAAGGCGTTTCGGCCATGGGCGCGATGATGCCTTTTACTCCCAGCGACAGAGAGTTATAAATATCCGTCACGGCCTCCACGCCGCCGATCTTCAGGATGATGGGCAGGCCCACATAGGTGGTAAGGTCCTTAAGGCGCATCATCTCTTCCATCCGGCTGCCCTCGGACTCGAACTCGGCCTTGATTTCAAAAACACCGTACTCGTTCTTCAGCACCTTGAGGATATCCGCCATCTGGTATTCTAGCGTATTCATTTTTTACCCCTTTTAACCATTTTTTTACCGGCCAGCGCTACTACCTCGCGGTGGCTTTTTGCCTTGAGGCCCCGGAAGGAGCGGAACGCGCCCCCCGGATCGAACAGTACGCTGGCACATTTGAACGCTTCCGCCATGCGGATATCGCTGCCGGGACTGTCGCCCACAACGCAGATCTGTTCCGGGGAGAGGCCGTGCTCACGGCAAAGCAGCCTGAGCATATAAGTATTCGGCTTGCCGACTGTAAAATCCGGGGCGTGGGCGGTAGCACCCACAATGGCGCCGACCATGGCGCCGCAAGCCGGCAACCGGCGGTTTCTGCCGGCGGGGTAGGAAAGATCCGTGTTGGCCGCTATCAATTTCGCGCCTTTTTCAAGGGCAGCCAGCGCGGTCGATAATTTCGCGTAATTGAACTTTGTATCCAGCCCGACCACCACCGCGGCTACCCGCGCCGAATCCCTGACCGCTATTTTATGAGCCGCCAGTTCAGCCTTTAATCCTTCAGCCCCGATCAGATAGACGGACGCGAGCTTCTTCTCCTTGAGATAAGCCGCCATGGCGCGCGCAACGCAATAGGTATTGCGCGGATGGGCGGGAAAACCCAGCTTTGTCAGCTTGTCCACCACCTGGGCCCGGGTTTTAGACGAATTATTGGTGAAATAAAAAACCCGGTAATTCAATTTCAGCAGGGCCCGGACGGCCTGCAGGGCGCCGGCGACGGCGCTCTCGCCGTTATACAGCGTCCCGTCCAGGTCGAAGACAAAGGCGGAGATCTTATTCATCGGCGGGCGGCACCAGCATATTGCTCATAAATTCTTCGCGGCCCAGCAGCGGGGACAGGTCCTCCAGTGGTTTGGACACAAGGCTGCCGTCCGGCTTGCGGGCGGAAGACAGTTTGGGCGCAAAGGCGTAATCCCTGACCAGGACCACTTCGCACAGCGCGGCCCCGGGGCAGGCCAGCACCCCGGCGATGGCCTGCCGCAGTCCGGCAGCGGAAGCTATCCTGTGATATTTTAAACCGTATAAGCCGGCCAGCCCGGCGTATTCCGGGAAGGAAACTCCGGAATCAGGGTTGCAGCCGATAAAGTTTCCGGCGAAGAATTCCTTCTGCGTCAGCTCGATGGACCGGTAGCCGTGATTGTTCAGGACGAAGATCTTCAGCGGAAGCTTATAATGTTTAACGGTCTGCAGTTCCTGGAGATTCATCTGCAGGCTGCCATCGCCGGCGATACAGACCACCTCGCGCCCCGCGGCCACCGCAGCGCCTATGGCGGCCGGCAGGTCGTAGCCCATCGACGCGCAGCCGGAATTCCAGAAGATACGCTGCCCGTCCTTCACAATGCCGGCCTGGAACAACGCCACGCAGGCCGTACCGTTGCCCGCCACCGCTACAGCCTTGTCGTCCAGGGCGGACGTCAACTCCTCAATAAAATGGTAAGGGTGGACCCCCAGCCCGTCAGGCTTTTTATATTCCTCCAGCACTACGGGATATTTTTCCCTGCGCGCCTTGCACCAGTCCAGCCAGGCCTTCTCAACCCTGAAACCGCCGGGAACCACGCGCAGGAGCCCGGCGAGGAACTCTTTGGCGTCGCAATGCACCAGGAGGTCCCCCTTCACGGTTTTCTTATTGAGTTCGGCCGCGTCGATGTCTACGATAATTTTTTTAGCGTGCCGGGCGAAAGAAGCCCAGTTGTAGCTGACCTGCCGGATATTGTTCCGGGTACCGAGACAGATAACGAGATCGGCGTTCTGCAGCGCGAAGTTCCCGGCCCGGCTGCCCAGCGTCCCTATCCTGCCTATAAAATTGTCCGCCGAGGAAGGCAGCAGATCGAAACCGTTGAAGGTCGTGACGACAGGGAGCCCCAGCCGCGCTGCCAATTCCAGGAATAGTTCCCGGCCCTTCGCTATCCGGATGCCGTGGCCGGCTACCAGCACAGGCCTTTTGGCTTTTCCAAGCTCCTCGGCTACCGCGCGCATTTCAACCTCGGGCGCCGCGGGCGGGACGCTCTGCGCCGCCCAGCCCTGCAGCCCGGCTTCGTCTATCTGCGCGCCCTGTACGTTCAGCGGGATATCCAGCCAGACTGGCCCGGGCCGGCCAGAAACGGCCAGGTGGAAGGCCCGGTCCAGCTCCGCCCTGATCGCCTGCGGCTCGGCGACCAGCTTCGCGTACTTGGTCACCGGCCTGACTATATCAACGATATTGATCTCCTGGTCGCCCAGCTGGCGCAGCCCGCTGCCAGCCACGGACGCGATGGTGGTCTCAAATTTAACCTGGCCGGACAGGTACAGCACCGGGACGGAATCCAGCCACTGCCCGATAACCCCCGTCAGCGCATTGGTCCCCCCCGGGCCGGAAGTTACGCTCACCACCGCCAGGCCGCCGGAAGTCCGGGCATAGCCCTCGGCCGCTATGGCGGCCGCCTGCTCATGGTGGGTGCAGAGGAATTTTATGCGGCCCTCGTTCTTCAGCGCGTCGTTCAAATGCATGGCGCCGCCGCCCGTCACAAGGAAAACATGGCGGATACCGCGGTCGGCAAGATACTTAAAAATATAGTCGGCGACTCTCATATCAGCGGATTGACCCCCACTCGAAAAAAACCGCGGCGCGCATCAG
>DAOPZW010000145.1:0-7323 GCA_035353595.1 Elusimicrobiales bacterium
GCTTCGACAACAACGTGCTGTGCATAGCCGAGAAGGAAGTTATCGTCGTGGAAGCCGCCCGCTCGCGCTTTCTTGAAGCCATGCGCCGCGACGCCCGCGCGCACGAGCTGACCCGCGCTCAGTTCGACGCCCTGACCAAGCTCGCCATCCTCTCGCCGGGGCCCGAGCCCAGGGTGAACCGCGATTTCATCGGCAAGAATCCTTCGGTAATAGCCAAGGCTATCGGCCTGAGCCTACCCGACGAGATCCGCGTGCTGTGGGCCGAAGTGCCCAACGACCACCCCTTCGTATTCACCGAGCAGCTGATGCCGGTGCTGCCCGTGACTTTCGTCGGCGATATCGACACCGCCATCGAACTGGCGCGCCGGGCCGAGGGGGAGAACCACCACAGCGCCGGCATGTACACCACCAACGTCAAGAACATGACCAAGATGGGCCGGCGCATGGCCTGCTCCATCTTCGTCAAGAACGGCTGCACCCTGCACGGGCTGGGCCTGGGCGAGGGCTACGCCTCCATGTCCATCGGCACCCCGACGGGCGACGGCATTACCAAGACCAGCCATTTCGTGCGGCCGCTGCAGTGCAGCGTAGTCGGTGACCTCAGGATAGCGTAAGGAGAATTTATGCTCGCAAATATAGCGCTCGGACTCGTGGAACTCTCGTCGATAGCCAAGGGCATCGAAACACTGGACGCCATGTGCAAGGCCGCGGGCGTGAAGCCCGAGGTGCACCAGGCCATTTCCAAGGGGAAATATATAATAGTTATTTCAGGCCCGCTGGGCGAAGTTGAATCCTCGCTGGCCAAAGGCGCGGAGACCGGCGGCAACTGCGTAGTGGCGCGCCATATCATCCGCAATATCCACGCCGGGGCGCTGGCCGCGCTCAATAAGAAAGTGAAGGCCGAGAAAATAGAGGCCGTCGGGATGGTGGAGACCAAAGAGGCGCTGCCCGCCTTGTTCGCCGCCGACGCCGCCGCCAAGGCGGCCTTCGTGCACGTGTCCGAAGTGAACACCGGCAAAGGCATAGGCGGCAAGGGCTACTTCACCGTGGTGGGCGAGCCGGGCGCGGTGCGCACCGCCGTGACCGCCGGCGTGAAAGCCATAGGCGAGGACGCCGTGGTGAGCCGCATCGTGATCCCCAATGCGCATGAGCATATAGGCGCTGCGATATAAAGCTAACAGGAGAATCTTATGAGATTAGTAATAGGCGCGGACCACGCGGGTTTTGAAGCCAAGGAAAAGCTCAAGAAATTCCTTCAGACGCTCGGGCATGAAGTGACCGACTTCGGCTGCTATTCCCTGGAAGCGGTGGATTTTCCCGATATAGCCCTGCTGGTCAGCGAAGCCGTGCGCCGCAAGGAGTTCGACCGCGCGGTGCTGGTGGACGGCTTCAACGGCGCCATGCCGCTGGCCGCCAATAAAGTGCACGGCATAAGGGCCGTGGCCGCTTACGACACTATTTCCGCCCGTTTCGCGGCGGCGCACGAGGACTGCAATGTGCTGTGCCTCGGCGGCAAAACGCACGGTGAGCTGGCCCTGCAGGAAATGCTGAAGGTCTGGCTGAACACCCCTTTCGAAGGCGGCAAGTACCAGAAGCGGCTGGATAAAATAACGGCCATAGAACAGCGCTGCTGCTAGGAAATTAATGAAACAGGCCAAGGTCATCGGGCGGGTCTTCTGTTCGCGGCAATGCTGCGGCATGGAAAGCAAAACCCTGTTGCTCATACAGCCGCTGGACTGGGAAACCGACCATCCGTCGGGCGAACCGCTGGTGGCCGGGGATACCGTTGGCGCCGGCGCCGGTGAAACCGTTTTCTTCGTAGCCTCGCGCGAAGCCATAGCGGCCTTCGAAGGCTGGGAGGGGGAGACCGCGGTGGGCGCGGTGCTGCCGCCCGTGGACGCCGCCATAGTAGGGATAATAGACGGTAAAAATATAAAGAATTAGGTTTTCGGATCCCTGGTCTTAAAATATGTTCATAGCAAAAGTTATCGGCAATGTGTGGGCCACGCGCAAACACCCGCAGCTTAAGAACGCCACCATGCTGCTGGTAAAAGCCGTGGACCCTCTGGACGGCAATAAACTGACGGGCGAAGCCACGCTGGCGCTGGACGGCAACCAGGGCGCCGGGCCGGGCGACACCGTGCTGATAGTGGACGAGGGCGGCTCCGCCCGCAAGATCTTAAAGAACCCCAAGGCGCCGGTGCGCACCGTAGTGGCCGGGATAGTGGACAAGGTTTATATAGGAGAGTAATATGAACGACGAAGATATCAAGAAAATAGCGGCCGAAGTCGCCAAGATCCTGAAGGAAAAAGGCGCCGCCGCCCCCCGGCAGACGCTGGGCGATTCCGTGAGCGTCGGCTCCGCCGGCAAAGTGTTCCAGCACCCGCTGGTGAACAAGCCCGGCGCCGAAGCTAAGAAGCCGTGCTCCGGCCAGGGCGACTGCCGTCTGGAGGAGAACACCTGCAGTTCCACCTGCCAGAGCTGCAACCCGCTCAATAAATACACCGCCCAGCAGATCAAGGCCACCGCCGACCGCGTGACCTTCTGCAACCCCAACGAATCCAGCTCCTCCATAGCCGGCATGATAGACCATACCCTGCTCAAGGCCAGCGCTACCCAGGAAGAGATAGGCAAGCTCTGCGAAGAAGCCCGCAGATACCGCTTCGCCTCCGTGTGCGTGAACCCCGGCTACGTGGCGATGGCGGCCCGCCTGCTGCGCGGCTCCAACGTGATGGTGTGCACCGTGATAGGCTTCCCGCTGGGCTCCACCACCCCGACGGTAAAAGCCATCGAGGCCCGCGACGCCATAGCCAACGGCGCCGACGAGATAGACATGGTGATAAACATCGGCGCCCTCAAATCCGGCAACGACCAGCTGGTGCAGGACGACATAAGGGCCGTGCGCGAAGCCACCCGGGGCAAATGCCTTAAAGTTATCCTCGAGACCTCGTACCTGACCAAGGATGAAAAAGTGCGCGCGTGCAAAATGTCCAAGGCGGCCCAGGCCGACTTTGTAAAGACTTCCACCGGCTTCGGCTCCGGCGGCGCCACGCCGGAAGACATAGCTTTGATGCGCGAGACCGTGGGCCCCGAGATGGGCGTGAAAGCTTCCGGCGGCATCAAGAACGCCGAAGTGGCCGCGGCCATGATCAAGGCCGGCGCCACGCGCCTGGGCACCAGCGCCAGCATAGCCATAGTTTCCGGCGGCGAAGCCGCCAAAGGGCAGTATTAGAAAGGTTTAATCGAGGGACTGCCCGGGCCTTGCTCCGAGCGCCCGTTGCGGAAGGGGGCCCCGCCATAATTTCCCTAAGGCGGGGGGAACCGACGCAAGGGTTCCCTCTTCCGGGCGAGCGGAGCAAGGCCCGGGCAGTCCCGGTGGGGAGTAAAGACAGTTTTTAGTATTGAGTGTTTAAGGAGCGATTATGTCAGAACCTAAAGAAGCGTTGGGAATGATAGAGACCAAGGGTTTCATAGGCATGATAGAAGCCTCTGACGCCATGAGCAAGGCCGCCAAAGTGCGCCTGATAGGCTACGAAAAGATAGGCTCCGGCTACGTCACCACGCTGTGCGTGGGCGAAGTGGGCGCCGTGCGCGCCGCCGTGGAAGCCGGCGCCGCCGCCGCCCAGAAAGCCGGCGAACTCGTGGGCATGCACGTCATACCCCGCCCCGCCGACGAACTGGATAAATACCTGGCGAAGATCTCCGTAACGGTCGCCTGAGCCTGCGGACCGCTGCCCGGCCGGACCGCTCCTGAAGCGGCCGGCCTTTCAGCCGTCCGGTTTCGCACATGCTCACCAAAGGCGCCATAGAGGACCTCATAGCGGCACACCTTTCCCGGGATCGGTCCGGAAAGGCCGCCTCTTCGCCTAGAAAAGTCCCCGAACTTAAAAAGAAAATATTCCTCAGCGATTTCGAGCTCAGGAAAAAACTCGCGCCCGGCGCCAGGTCCCTCAGCGTCCCGGCCAACGCCATAATCAGCCCGCTGGCCCTCGACTGGCTCGAGTATAACGGCATAGAAATTATCCGTTTACGAGGCTGAGCCAGGCCGTCCGGCGGACTCCCTTGTGCCGCCCGTTTATAAATAGCTAAAATATTCAGGAAATACCGTGTTAGGAGGAAAATGATGACCCGTTCCAGGCTTTTTGTATTGCTGCCGCTGTTAACCGCGGCCTTCAGCGCGGCTGCGTACGCGCAGCAGCAGATGCCGGCCGAGATGGCCGCCGCCGCCTCTATACAGATAGAGCCCGCGCTCCCGGATTCTCCCGAAAAACCCGCGGCGCAGACCGCGCCGGCCCAGGATAAGGCCGCGGCTCCCGCCGAGAGCAAAGCCGTTTCCGCCGTCGACATCGCCGCCGTAGAGTGGGGCTTTTTCAAGGCCACCTGCGAAACCAAGGACAAAGACGTTCTGGGCGATATCCTGCCCCAGCTCTCGGGCTGGCTGAGGACCTATCCCGACAATGAATTCGCGGATGAAGCGCTGCTGCTGAAAGCGAACCTGCACCTGAAGCTGGGCGACTACCGGTCCGCGGTCCTGGACCTGCTGAAGCTCATGCAGGAATATCCCGGTTCTGAATCCTTTGCCGCGGCCAGCCAGCTATTGAGCATCACCGCCGACAAGGAAATGAGCAAAAAAGAAAAGCCCGTCCTGCTGGACATCTCCAAAGCCGCCGGCGTTTCGGGCAGGGCGGAAAAACTGGCTTTTGTGCTCGCTGAAATGGCCGCCAGGTTCGGCAAGGATTTTTTCAGGCCGCTGGCCGCGGAATTTTCGGAATTCCTGGTAAGGTTCCCGGCCTATGCCGGGCGGGACGGGCTTGAGCTCGCGCTGGGCAATCTTTACTCCCTGAACAAGGAGTATCTCTCTGCCAGGCTGGCTTACGACAAGGTGATATATGTTTATCCGTCCAGCCCCCTGATGGCCAAAACCAAAAAACTGCTGGCCGACGTGCTGGCGGAGAATATCAACGACGACCTGGCCGCCATTAAAGTGTATAAGGACATAACCGAGCAATTCCCCGGCACCCCCGAGGCCTGGGCCGCTTATCTGCAGCTGCCGAAGCTTACGGAAAAGAAGAAGCAGTATCCGCTGGCCATAGAAGTGTACGAAAATATCATAAAACTTTACCCGGATAAGGCCGAAGCCCGCGAAGCTTTCCGGTCCGAAGCGCGCGTGCTGCGCGAAGAGCTGGGTAAGCCCGCCGAAGCCATAGCGGTGCTCAACCGGCTGGCTGACAAGTATAAAGATGACAAAGTAGTCGAGGAGCTTTATCTGGCGGCTAAGATAGCGAAGAAGGATATGAAGGACCTGGACGCTGAGATAAAGAGCTATGACCGGATAGCGTCGGATTACGCCGGCGGCAAAGAAGCGCCCAAAGCGCTGCTCGAGGCGGGACAGGCTTATGAAGGAGCCAAGAATATTGACAAGGCCAAGGAGTATTACGAGAAGATCGTGAAGGAATACCCCGAGGACGCTATGCGGAAAAAAGCGGATAAGTACCTGGCCGCCCTCGCCCCGAAGCTCTGATAGAACCGGGATCAAAGCGTGAAAACTGCCGCCCGCAGAAGGGCGGCAGTTTTTTCGTCCTATGGGCCTATTCTTTTAGGCCCTTTGGGCCTTGCCAAATCAAGGGTTGCCTGTTAGACTATGAACAGCAGAGGGAAAAACTATGAAAAAATAATCCTTTCTATCTCGGCGGCCATGCTCCTGGCGGCTCCTTCATTCTCGGCCGAAAATTTCGATCTCAACTCGCTGGGCCTCCCCCAGGTTCAGACAACCCCGCGGGACGCGACCAGGATGGCTGTCCCGGTCGCCAAACCGATCGTCATGGGGGAGAAATCCGCCAACCTTCCTCCGGCCCTGGATATGACGATAAAGCTCCCGTTCGCCGCTCTCAGCCAGCGCATCGCTGAAATGCCCCTTGCGCAGATAACGGCCATAGACAAGGCTTCCCCCATACTTTACCGCGAGAGCGATCACATCACCTTAAGCAACATCAATGTCAACTACAACGGCATCGAGGTCGTTCCCACCCTCCAGATAAAGCCTTATTTTGAAGGCAATAATAACCTGGCCATAAAGGTCGTAAAGATAGAGACTGAAATAGTTTTCGGGCCCAAGGCCATGCTGGACAAGGACGGCCTGATGGAAATGGTAATGTCCAAGCTCACCACCGGCATGACGGAGGCCATGGACAAGGCTTTCGCCGGCAATAAGGTGGCGCTCAAGGCCGCGGACGTCATCTCCTTCAAGTACGACCGGAAGAGCTGGACTCTGCGCGCCACGGTGGTGCCCACCTTCGTGGCCCCGCTGCTGCCGGGCCTGATCAGCGACGTGAGCCTGAGCGGCTTCACCTTCGACGACGAAGGGTTCGCCCTCAGCGTACAGTCGGGCTCGGCGGCCTCCATAGCGAAGCTGCCCGGCTATAACCTGGCCATCTCCGACGGCATGATCACCAAGTTCATCACCAAGTTCAGCGCCGGTTCCGATTTTAACCTGCTGCCTGAAAAGCATGAAGGCGGCTTGAAATTCCGCGCCGACGGCCGCCTGGAAGTGGCGGGTAAAGTCTATGTGCGCACCGCGCCGCTGAAGCCCAATGTCTACTTCAAAGCCACCATGCAGCCCATCGTCACCAAGGACAATACCATCTGGCTGCGGGTCGAACGTATCGAAGTGGACCAGGCTTACGGCATAGGCGTTCCCGGCTTCCTGAACAACTGGCTGCAGGGCACCATCATCAAGAACGTGCTGAAGACCGTGCTCAACAACGCCGACCTGAAGAAAGTGATGACCGCCAAGAAACTCGACGACAAAACGCTGGAGATGACGCTTAAGAACAGCGCCTTCCTGCCTTCGTTCGCCAACGGCGCCACGATAAAGGGCATGAAGATAGGCAACGGCCTGCTTTACCTGGCTTTCGCGCTGTAAGGGCTTACGGAGAACTGATCATGAAAACAAACACCTTCTTCAACATAATAGCCGCGGCGGCGCTGTTGTCCTGCGGCAGCGCTTCGGCCGGCGAATTCTACCTGTCCGGGGCCGGCGCGGGCGATATCCCCGTATCGTATTCCGACAAAAAGGTTTCGCCGCCGCAGCAGGACCTGGACGCGCTGATCAGCCTGGACTTGACGGTGCGCGTTCCTTATAAGTTCGTGAAGAACGCCGTGGTAAAAATGGCCGCCAGCGAAAAGCGCCTTACCATCCTGGACGCCGCCGCCCCGCTGGTGGGCAAGGTGGGCGACTTCATGGTGATAAACAATATCAGCGTGGACGCCGGCGGGATAATAGTGGTGCCCACGCTTACCCTCAAGCCGTACTTCGAAGGAGT
>DAOPZW010000146.1:0-7250 GCA_035353595.1 Elusimicrobiales bacterium
CATCAAGACCGCGGGGGAAAACAAAGTACAGGACGCAAAAGCCAAATGGACTACAGGCGAGCTGGCCAACAGCCGCGCCGGCCTGGCGCTGCATTTTATAGGGCATCTGCAGACCAACAAGGCAAAAGCCGCGGTAGAAACTTTCGACTGGATAGATTGCATAGACAGCCTTAAGATAGCCCGGGAAGTGAACCGCCATGCCGCCGCGCACGGCAAAGTGATGCCCGTGCTGATACAGATTAAACTCACGGCCTCCCTTTCGCAGTCCGGCATAAGCCCGGCTCAGGCGGGGGAACTGCTGTCCGCCATCGGCGCGCTGGACCACCTGGCGCCCAGCGGCTACATGGGCATAGCCCCGGCCGGCGCGTCCTCCGAAGAACTGGGAAAAGTATTTTCAGAAGCCAAAAAGATATTTGACCGGGACTTCCCCGGCAAAGTGAACGAACACGGATTTAAGAATTATCTTTCGCTGGGCATGAGCGGGGATTATGAACTTGCGGTGCAGGCGGGTTCGAACCTGCCGCGCATAGGCAGCGCGCTGTTCGCCTGATTTTGCTGTAAAGGGGCCTGTCCGGCTGAGGCTCCTTCCCCACAAACTGCACAAGGGGAAACCACCAGCCGCGGCGCAGGACCATAGCCGCGGCGGCAACAGAGAGGTATAAACATGATCGTAAAAGTAAGAGTGATACCGAACTGCGAAGACAATGAAGTGGTTTCCCGCATAGGCAGCGTCCTGCGCGTGAAGATCTGCGCTACCGCGGAGGACCTCAAGATAAACATGCTGCTCCGGGATTATCTCTCGGAGTTCTTCGAGGTGCCGCCCAAGATGGTTAACATCATACGCGGGGCGAAAGGCCGCGAAAAAACCGTGGAAATAACCGGCAAAACCGAGGAGCAGCTCAAGAACCTCCTTGACGCCATACCGTAAACCCGCCAAAGATCGGGGATCAGGGCATGAATAGCAGCGACACTGCGATTTTCTCCCGGTTCCCGATCATAATTTAAGGACCCGTTTTTCTAAACCCATATTTCATGATTCCTCCACGGCTCATATTCAAGAAAGGCGCTCTGAAGATACTCGACCAGCGGCTGCTGCCCGCCAAGATAGCCTTTATTACAGTAAAAGACGCGGCCGGCGTGGCCAAGGCCACAAAAGACATGGCCCTGCGCGGCGCTCCGCTCATCGGCTGCGCGGCCGCTTTCGGCTTCGCGCTGGAAATGCGCAGGCTCCGTCCCGCCTCCGCCTCGGAACTGAAAACGAAAGCTCTGAAAACCGCGGCGATGCTTAAAGCGGCGCGGCCCACCGCGGTGGCGCTGTTCTACGCCGCCGACCGCATGCAGGCCGCGGCCCTGGCTTTCGCCGACGCCAACCCGGGCCGCTTCACTCCGGCCGCGCGGGCGCGGCTGCTGGCCGCCCTGGACCGCGAAGCGCGCCTGGTAACCAAGGAAGACGAAGCCGCCTGCCTGGCCATGGGCCTGCACGGCGCCAAGCTGCTGCCGCGCAACTGCGTGATAATGACGCACTGCAATGCGGGCGCACTGGCCACCATGGGCATCGGCACCGCCGTAGGTGTGATAAACGCCGCCCACGCCCAGAAAAAGATCAAGCACGCCTATTCCTGCGAAACCCGCCCATACCTGCAGGGCGCGCGCCTCACCATCTGGGAGCTCATGCGCGAAGGCGTCAGTGCCGAACTGATCACCGACAACATGGCCGCCCACATCATAAAGACCTGCGGCGTAAACGCCATAGTGGTGGGCGCCGACCGGATAGCCTCCAACGGCGATACGGCCAACAAGATAGGCACCTACGGCCTGGCCGTGATAGCGCGCCATCACAAAGTTCCTTTTTACGTCGCAGCCCCGACGCCTACCATAGACATGCAGGCGCCCGACGGCGACTCGATCGTGATAGAGGAGCGCTCCATAGACGAAGTGGTCCGCATCAAGGACGTGCGCCTGGCCCCCAAAGGGGTAAAGGCCCGCCACCCCGCTTTCGACGTAACGCCGGCTTCCCTTATAACGGCCCTGATAACGGAGAAGGGCGTGATCTCGCCCGTGACCCGCGCCAACATCAAAAAGAACCTGGCCTGAAGGGGGGAGGTTCGCGGGGGCGCCGGCACGGGACTATCAAAACACGGTGTCGGCCAGTCACGGATAAACCGCATAGCGGTTTTCCGCGACCCCGGCTCGGCAATTTTTCGCTGTAAAAATTGCCTCCGCCCTTGCGGCCCGGACGCGAGGCATAATTATGCCTCGCTCTAAAGCCGGGCCTCACCGTGGCCTCGCTCCTCCTCCGGCCTCGGCGCTGCGCAAGCCTCGGCCTCCGGAAGGTTTTGCTAACCCTGTCCCCGCGCCCCGCCTCCACGAATAATACCGGTTTTATTCCGTAATCTCTTTGTAACAAGCCTTTGTTATCATTTAGGCATGACAGCTCCTCTACCCGCGCGCTATTACGCGTACATTAAAAAAAGCATTCGCGGTCCTTTTATCGCCAAGGACGCGGCCCTGATCGCCGGCTTTACCCGCTCCACCCTGGTCTGCCCCGAGAAGCAGCTGGGCCAGTGGACCGAGGCGCACCTGGTGCCCGACTTCCAGACCCTGATAGAGACGCCCCCGCAGGCGCCGGTAAAACCCAAACCGCCCAGGTCCGCGGAGGCCGCCGAAGAACTTGCCTCCAGGGCGCTGCTTGAAAAAGCCATCGCCAAGAATTCCAGCCTCGAGCGCGAAGTGCGCGAGCTGCGCAAATCCTACAACGCCGAGAAAGCCTCTTTTGAAGCCGCGCTGAAGAAGAAGGAATGGGAAACCAGGGCCCTCGCCGACAAACTGCGCCGCAACGTAGAAAGCACCCAGGCCATAAAGGGGGAACATCCCTCCTGGGAAATGCTTTATAAGACCCTGAAAAAGCGCTCCGAAGAAAAGCTTTTCGAGCTTACGCAGGCCGTTTCCGAAAAGACCGCTGAACTGATACGCCTGAAAGGGGAACTGCAGGCCGCCGGCGCATCCGCCACCGACGCTGAAAGACAGGCGAAACTGGACCTGGAGGCTCAGACGGAGGAACTCAGGGCCGAGCTTAAAGAAACTAAATCCCAGCTGGAAGAAAAAGACATGCTGGCCCGCACCCTCGGCGACAACCTGAATTCCCTGCTCGCCAAGAACGAAGAGTTCCAGCACATAATGCTCGACGAGCGCCGCGACGCCGAAGAGCGCAGCAAGAAATTCTGCGAAGAAATAGGCCAGTTGCGCGCCGAACTTAACTGGCGCGACCAGGAGATCAGGAAGATCCGCGGCGAGCTCACCCAGGCCATAAACCACGCCAAGGAATTCGAAGCGGTGGAAGAGCTCAAGTCGCGCGAACAGGAAGAAATTTACGAGGTCCTCAGCTCAAAGCTCAAGATCCTCTCGGGGTATTTCGAGAACCTGGAAGCCAGGGTCAAGTTCGCTTTCCGCAAAGCCTGAGGCGGCGGCAGCCCGCCGCTCTGCGCAGCCCGCCCGCCGCCCCGCGGCGGCTTTTCGCGCTTTCTAACATCTCCCGTATGAATTGCTATAATTTACTACAGCCGGTCAGGACCGGCCACTTATGAACATAACCATCAAACAGCTCATTACTGCCGGCGGCCCCATACTGTTCTTCCTCGTGGGACTTTCAATTTATTCCATCGCCCTTATCTGGGAGCGCTGGACCGTCTACAAGCGGACTTTCCACGGCATGGACGACCTGATCCACAAGACCCACGCCCTGCTTAAAACGGGCGAGCTTAAGCTGCTGTCCGACTTCTGCGCCAAGACCAAAAGCCCCGCCGGCGAAATAATCCATAAAGTCATCGTCCATTACGGCAGCCCTCTTGAAAAAAGGGAACTGGCGGAAAAGGCCGTGGAGTGGCAGGTCTCCCGCCTCAGCAAAAGCCTCACCGCCCTGGCCACCATAGGCAGCGTCACCCCGTTCATAGGCCTGTTCGGCACGGTGCTGGGCGTAATGCGGGCCTTCAAGGACCTGTCGGTCTACGCCGGCGCCGGCCCGTCGGTAGTGGCCATGGGCATAGCCGAAGCGCTGGTGAACACCGCCGCCGGCCTTTTCGTGGCCGTGCCTGCCATAGTCGCCTATAATTACTTCGCACACAAGACCAACGAATTTTCCAGCGAAGTGAACTGGCTGACCGAGCAGGTCATAGACCGCTCGGCCCACAGGGAATTCAGCAGCATGGTTTAACCGCGATGCGCGTACACAACAAAAAGAACGGCGTAATAGCGGAGATGAACATGATCCCGCTGATCGACATTTCCCTTATATTGCTGATCATCTTCATGGTGATAACGCCGTTCCTGGTGCAGTCCCAGATCCAGGTAAGCCTGCCCAAGGCCGAAACCGGCACCAAGGGCGCCGACGAGGGCGTGCTGAAAGTGCAGCTGGGCGCCGACGGCTCGCTGGCCCTGGACGGCAGGCCGCTACGGTTCCAGCGCCTTGAAAAAGAGCTGATACTCCGCTTTTCCAAAGCCTACAAGAAAACGCTGCTCGTAGAAGCGGACAAGAGCGTGGCTGTGGAGCGCGTAGTCGCGGTGCTCGACCTGGCGAAAAAACTCGGCGCCGGGAAAATAGGCATAGCGGTCAAGCCCGACGACGGCAAATAAGCACCGGGGAAGAACAGCGCATGCGGAATTATCTTCTTTACTCCACGTCCACTCATTGCCTGTTCCTGCTGGGGCTCTTCTTCTTCGCCGCGCGCGGCCCGATCACCGCAGCCAAGGAACAGGCTTATTACATAGATTTTATCGGCGGTTCGAAAGTGGTCTCGATGCAGGCCGAAACCAAAGCCGGACCGGCCAGCGCCGCCTCCGCCGCCGCCCGCAAAGAAACGCCCGACGAAGACGATTTTTCCTCCGCCCTGCCCAAGCCCAGCGTGCTTGCGGGCGCGGCGAAGCATTACGAAAAAGCCGAGAGAACAGAGAACGGCGACAACGGCGACGCGCCCGCTACTTCGGCGCTGGTAACGGACGCGGGCAATTTCCCGTACCCCTGGTATATAGCCCAGGTCAGGGAAGCCCTCTGGAACGACTGGACGGGGAAAATGCCCTCGGGCGGAAACCTGCGCAGCACCGTTCAATTCACCATCAAGAGGAACGGCGACATTAAGAGCGTTTCCGTAGAGAAATCCTCCGGCAACAGGCTTTTCGACAATGCGGCGGAAGCCTCCGTGCAGAGCGCGGCGCCGTACCCGCCGCTGCCCGACGATTTTTACGAAGACACGCTCACGGTCCACGTCGAATTCAAGGCGGTGGATTAACCCGATGGGCATAACATTTTTCGCCTTCTGCTCCGCGCTGCTGCAGGTTACGGTATTCGTCTGCTACCCGAAAACCGGCCCTATGGGCGCCATGTTCATCCTCATCTCGGTCCTTGCCTGGACTGCTTTTTTTATTTTCACGTTCATGGCCCTGTCTACCCTGAAGCGGACCACGATACTGTATATAAACACCGGCGCCCTGCTGGCGGGACTGCTGGTGACGCTGGTCCTGCTGCCGCAGCAGGACAAGATTTCCGTTTTTGACAAACTCTCTTTCGGGTTTTATCCCCGCGGCGCGGATATTTACGACGGGCTTAAGCGCCTGGGCATAGACTACCCGGCGCTGAAACCGCCGGAGAAGCCTCAGGAACTGATAGAGCTGTAGCGCGCAAGGAGCACAAAATGGCACTCGTGTTCAAAATAGCGGTAGTGGCGGCCCTGCACCTGGCTTTTTTCGCGGCTTACCCGGAAACCGGACCTTACGGAAATTACTACCTGGGAGTGTCGCTGCTGCTCTGGACCGGGTTCACCCTGTTCCTCGGCACCGCGGTCGGCCTGGTGAAACTTTTCAGCGGCGTACTGGGAATGGTCCTGAACCTGGCCGTAGCCGCGCTGATGGGACTCTCGCTCGCCTTCACCATGCCCCAGAAGGACAAGACCAGCGTGCTGGAAAAACTGCAGAAAGGCGCTTACCCTACCCGCTCCGACCTGAACACGGGCCTGAAACGCTTCGGGATAAACCTGAACAAGGAAATAGACAAGGGCGCGAAAGAGCTGGGGGAAGGCGCGAAAGAACTTGGCTCGCAGGCGGGAAAGGCGGTCAAAATACCATGAAAACCATAGCCGTAACCGGGGGCACCGGATTTGTGGGCAGCGCGCTGTCAAAAGCCCTGCTGGCCAAGGGGTACGCGGTGCGTATCATCACCAGGAGCAAGCCCGCGCGGCCGCTGCCGGGCGCCGCTTACGCCGAGGCTGATTTCTCCGACGTGGAAAGTTTAACGGCGGCGCTGGCGGGCGCCTACGCCGTGGTGCACCTTGCCGCGGCGCTGTTCTGCCGCTCGAAAGAATCTTTCATTACCGCCAACGCAACGGGTACGAAGAACGTGGCCGCGGCCGCCGCCGCGGGCTCGGTTGAGAAGCTGGTATATCTTTCAAGCCTGGCCGCGGGCGGGCCGTCCGGCCCCGGCGCGGACAAGGCGGAGAGCCAGCCGGACGCCCCGACCTCTTACTACGGCATGGGAAAGCTGGAGGGGGAGAAACACGTAAAGGATTTCAAGGGCGGGAAGTTCGTCATACTGCGCCCGCCCATTATCTACGGCCGGAAGGATTCCGGCTTTTCGAAAATAGCCGAGTGGGTGCGCAGAGGCGTAATGGTCAACGCCGGTTCGGCCGACGGCCGATTCAGCTTCCTTTTCCTCGACGACCTGGTGCGCGCCCTGCTCGAAACCCTGGAAACGGATAAATTCAACGGCGGGACTTTTTACGTCTGCGAAAGGCGCTCCTACGCGTGGAGGGAATTCATAACCCTGCTGGCCGCCGGCATGGGCGTTAAGATGCCGCTGCTGCTTTCGATGCCGCCCTGGGCCATTTACGCCGTAGGCGGGGTTTACGAGGCCGTCTCCGCCCTGGCGGGAGCGGTGCCCGTAATGAACCGCGACAAGGCCCGCGAAGCCGCGGGACCGAACTGGACCGCCTCCCCTGCGCTGTGGGAAAAGACCGCCGGCTGGAACAACTGGACCCCGCTGCAGGAAGGCATCAGCAAAACTTTCAAATAGGACACCTGCCGCGACGTGGCGGCAGGTTGGGTGGATTAATGAACGGTGAAAACATAAATAACGCGCAGGAAATAGCCGCGGCTATTGCCGGGATAACCTACGGCCTTTACGTGGTCTCCTCTTTTGACGGACAAAGACATAACGGGCAGATCGTGAACACGGTCTTTCAGACCACAGCGGCCCCGCCCCGGAT
>DAOPZW010000147.1:0-7207 GCA_035353595.1 Elusimicrobiales bacterium
TCCAGCACAGCCCCATCAATTGGTCGTAGCGGAAGCGCGGCAGCGTCCAGCGCACCACCAGCAGGAACCAGCAGAAGAACACGGTCTTCACCGTGAAGGCCCCCACCTGCAGGGCGGCGACAAGGTAGTGGCTGAGGGGCAGCAGGCCCCCGCCCGGGAACATGAAGCCCGTGTCATAAAGGTAAGGCACCTGCCAGCCGCCGAAGAACAGCGTAGCTGTCAGCATCGCCACCAGGACTATCTCCGCGAATTCCGCGAACATGAACGCCGCGAAGCGCATGGAACTGTACTCCATGAAGTAGCCGATTATTTCCGATTCCCCCTCCACCAGGTCGAATGGGCCGCGCTTATTTTCGGCGATGGCCGCGGTGAGGAAAAGCACGAAGGCGAAAGGCTGGCAGACCACGCCCCAGGCCGGGAGCACGCCGAACAGCAGCCGCCCCTGGGCGCGCACCATGTCCTGCAGCCCCGCGCTGCCGTAGATCATCATCAGCCCGACCAGCGTCAGGCCCAGCACCACTTCATAGGACACCATCTGCGCCGCGCCGCGCAAGGCGCCCAGCAGTGAGAAATTATTCCTGGACGCCCAGCCGGCCAGGAAGGTGCCGTAGATGGCCAGCCCGGACAGGGCCAGCACGAAGAACAGCGACAGCGGCAGGTCGGCGATGATCAGGTCGAACTTGTAGCCCCAGACCAGCACGTAGTCGCCGAAAGGGATCACGGCGAACAGCGCCAGCACCGGCACCAGCGCGAAGAAAGGCGCCAGCGTGAACAGCAGTTTCTCCGCGCGGCCGGGCACGAAATCCTCCTTGAAGATCATTTTTATCGCGTCGGCCAGCGGTTGGAAGAGCCCGCCCAGGGTAAAGCCCAGGACTGCGGCCCGGTTGGGGCCTACCCTGTCCTGCATCAGCGCGCTGACCTTGCGCTCCGCCAGCGTCATCAGGCCGGTTAAACCCATGACGGCGCCGAGGAAAGCCAGCACCTTCAGCGCCGCCGCGCCGGTGAAGAGCAGGATGTCCATGTTCGTTTCAAAAAAAGCCGTCATCAGAAATTTATGTCCTTGAGCGCCGCCGCCGGCGAATCCAGGTGCAGTTCGGCGCCGCTGTAAGAGGCCAGTTTGTTGACTACCGCCCACAGCGGTTTTACGCCCTGCGGCGGTTCCACGGCCGGCGCGGTAGCGCGGCGCAGGCCCTGGTAATTTATAAATGTACCCGGCGTCTCGAAATATGACGCGTACGGCAGCAGCGCGTGGGCGGACGCCGGGGCGTCGCCGCGGTTGAGCGCGAAGATCACCAGGCGCACGCCCGCCGCCGCGGCGGCCGCCTTCACCAGACCGTACGCTTTCGCTTCGGCAACCAGGACCTTTACTTTTCCGCCGGCCAGCAGCGCGGTGAATTCCTCCAGGGAAAGTCCGCCCGCCGCGGCTTTTACCTTTTTTAAACCGGCGGTGTTGGGCGCGGGATCCTTATTGATCAGGATGCCGTCCTTAATGCCCTGCTCGGCGGTATGGTCAAAACAGTAGGCGGCGGTTTTAAGGGACTCCCTGGCCAGGCGGGCCAGGGCCGCGTTGTCTTCCACCGACAGCCACGGCGAGCCCAGCACGGCGGCGGCGCCTTTGAACTCGTCGAGGCGGGTGGCCGCCTCGCGCAGCGCGGGTTCGATGTCTATCAGGCCCCGGCGGATCATCGCTTTCTCCAGCCTGTCGCCGGCCTGCACGGCTTTATAGGTCATCCGGCCGTAATCGCACAGCCAGGTGTTGGTCTCGGCGTTGGGCCGGGGGACCAGACGGTAGACGGCGTTCCTGTTGTGCTGCGCCTCTATCTGGCAGCCCGTCGCGCAGCCCAGGCATATCGTCGGAGTTTTTTTCAGGAACCAGACGCGCTGCTTGAAGCGGAAATCGCGGGAGGTAAAAGCCCCTACCGGGCAAAGGTCGGCGATATTCAGCGAGTAGCCGTTGTCCAGGGCCCTGCCTTCCTTGAGATCTATAAAGGAATGGTCGGCGCGCTCCATAACTTCCAGCTCCGCGGTCTTTGTGACTTCGGCGCAGAAGCGCACGCAGCGGGTGCAGAGGATACAGCGCTCGTTGTCCAGTATCAGGTGCGGGCCCACGGCCCGGCGCTTCTGGCGCAGCACCTTGTCGTCCGCCGCGAACCTGCTTTTCTGCAGACTATGCTCCATATAATAGTCCTGCAGGCCGCACTCCCCGGCCTGGTCGCAGATGGGGCAGTCCAGCGGATGGTTTATCAAAAGGTATTCCAGCACGTCGCGGCGGGCTTTTTTTACTTTTTCGCCGGCGGTGCTCACTGCCATGCCTTCCGCCGCTTCGGTGGAACAGGCCGTTACCAGTTTCGGCGACTTTTCTATTTCCACCAGGCACATGCGGCAGTTGCCGGCGACTGAAAGTTTCGGGTGATAGCAGTAGCGCGGAATATAGATCCCCAGCTGCTGGGCGGCCTGCAGCAGGGTGGTCCCCGCCGGCACTTCTATGTTCATCCCGTCGATAGTTAATTTGGGCATTTTACTTTCCGCAGACTTTTCCCGCGGCGTGCGCCTCGAATTCCCCGCGGAATTTAGTGATGAAGCTCATTACCGGCATGGCCATGGCGTCGGCCAGCGCGCAGATGGTGCGGCCCGTCATGCCCTCGGCCACCGAGTACAGCAGGTCGATGTCACCGGGCGTTCCGCCGCCCTCTTCGAGGCGGTTCAGGACCTTTTCTATCCAGCCGCAGCCTTCCCGGCACGGCGTGCACTGCCCGCAGGACTCGTGGTGGTAGAAGCGCGCCAGCACCTGCAGCAGCTTTACCATGCACTGGCTGTCGTCGATCATTATCACTCCGCCCGAGCCCAGCATGGAGCCCGCGGCTGCCAGCGATTCGTAGTCCAGTTTTAGGGCCATAGCCTCCGCGGCGGTGAGCACCGGGGTGGACGACCCGCCAGGGATCACGGCCTTGAGCTTTTTGCCCGGTTTCATGCCGCCGCAGTGCGTCTCCAGCAGCTCGCTGAACGCTGTGCCCAGCGGCAGCTCGTAAACCCCGGGCCTGGCCACCGGGCCGCTCACGCTGAAAAGCTTGGTGCCTCCGCTTTTGGCCGTGCCCAGCGCTGCGTACCAGTCGCCGCCTTTGTCTATGATGGACGGCACGGCGGCTAAAGTCTCGACGTTGTTTATTACGGTGGGGCTGCCGAACAGGCCCTTGAGGGCAGGGAAAGGCGGCTTCAGCCGCGGCTGGCCTTTGAAGCCCTCCAGGGATTCCAGCAGGGCCGTTTCCTCGCCGCAGATGTAGGCGCCGGCGCCGCGGTGGACGAAAAGCTCGAAATTGAAGCCGGAGCCCAGGATGTTCTTCCCCAGGAAACCTTTGGCGCGCGCGCCGGCGATGGCGGCGTTAAGGTGCGCCGCCTCCGCCGCGAATTCGCCGCGGATATAGATATAGCCGTGCGCCGCCCCTATGGCGTAGGCCGCTATGGCCATGCCCTCTATCAGGGCGTGCGGGTTAGCCCGCAACAGCTCGCGGTCCTTGAACGTGCCGGGCTCCCCCTCGTCGGCGTTGCAGACCAGGTATTTCTGCCCGTCAGGGCCGGGAGGAATGAAGGACCACTTCAGGCCGGTGGGGAAGCCCGCGCCGCCCCGTCCGCGCAGGTTGGATCTTTTTACTTCGGCGATGATCTCCGCCGGCTTAAGGCCGAGCGCTTTCTTCAGCGGCTTGTAGCCGCCGCAGGCGAAGTATTCCTCCAGCCGCGAGATATTGTTCCTGAGAAGGATGTTTTCCATACGCAGCGCCCGCTACAGGGCAGGGGGCTTCAGCCGGCCGTGCTTCATCTCCTCCAGCAGGGCGTCGAGCTTTTCCAGGGTCATATCCTCAAAATATTCCTCGTTCACCTGTATCACCGGGGCCGAGCCGCAGGCGCCCAGGCATTCCACGGAAGAAAGCGTGAAAAGGCCGTCGGCGGTGGTTTCCCCCTCTTTGAGCGAAAGCCTGGCGCGCAGGCGGCCCAGCAGGTCCGGCGCTCCCGCCATGTGGCAGGAAATATTGCGGCATACCTGGATGTGGTACTTGCCGGCCGGCGCGCGGTTGAACATCGTGTAGAAGGTCACCGCGGCTTTCACGCGCGCGTAGGGCAGCTCCAGGAACTTCGCGAGCTCGTCCATCGCCTCCTCGGCGACGAAGCCTCTCGACTTCTGCAGCTCGTGCAGCAGCGGGATCAGCGCGGCGTCCCTGCGCGGGTACCGGGCGCAGATGCGCGCCGCGGCCTCTTTAAATTCGTCGGTCAGTTTATAAGGCATTACCGTTCAAGTTCCCCGCCGATCATGTTCACCTGGCCGAAGGTGGCGATAATGTCCGCCAGGTAGCCGCCTTGTATCATCTTCGAAAGCCCGCCGGTGAGCGCGAAGCACGGCGGGCGCACCCGCAGCCGCAGCGGGCGGCCGGTGCCGTCGCTGACGATGTAAAAACCGACTTCGCCGTTGCCGCCCTCAACGGCCTGGTATACTTCGCCTTTGGGCGGCTTTACGCCTTCGAAAGTAAGCTTGAAATGCGCCATCAGGGCTTCTATGTTGCCGTACACTTCTTCCTTGGGCGGCAGCGATACGTTAAAGTCCGGGTGGTTTATGGGGCCGTCGGGCAGCTGGGCCAGCGCCTGCTCCGCTATGCGCATGCTCTGCTGCATTTCCTCCATGCGCACCAGGTAGCGGTCGTAGTTGTCACCGTTGGAGCCCACCGGGACGTCGAAGTCGAACCGGTCGTAGACCAGGTACGGCGTGGCCTTGCGCACGTCGAGGGGCACGCCGGTGGAGCGCAGCGCGGGGCCGGTGAAGGACAGCGAGACCGCGTCCTCCCGGCTGATCGTCCCCGTGCCGCGCAGGCGGTCGTAAAAGATGCGGTTGCGCGTAAGCAGCTTATCCGCGTCGGAAATGTTCCGGCGCACCTTCCGGAAAACTTCCGCGGCGTTGCGCTTGAAGTCCGGCGGCGGTCCCGCGTAAGTCCGCCCACGCGGGTGTAAGCCGGAGTGACGCGGCCTCCGGCCACGGAATCGGTCAGGCGGTACAGTTCTTCGCGGGCGTTGATGAGGTAAAAATATACGGTGAAGGCGGCCAGCTCCATGGCGTTGGCGCCTATGCAGGTGAGGTGGTCGGTCAGGCGGGAGAGCTCGCTCATTATCACGCGGATATACTTGCAGCGCGCGGTGGTTTCTATGCCCATCAGCTTTTCCACGGCCAGCGCGTAGCCCACGTTGTTGATGAACGGGGAAACGTAGTTCAGCCGGTCCGTGTACGGGATGCACTGGTTATAGGTTATGTTCTCGCAGGTCTTTTCAAAGCCGCGGTGCAGGTAGCCTATCTCGATGTCGGAACCGACGACGCGCTCCCCCTCCACGGTAAGCAGCAGCCGCACGATGCCGTGCATGGCCGGGTGCGAGGGGCCCATGTTGAGCACCAGGCGCCCGTCCTCGAGCTTCTCGAGGTCGGGGTGTTTCGGCGTTTCGTGCTTCCTGGTTCCGTTCATCGCGACAAGCCCTTGCTCAATCCTTGTGCGGCAGTCTCGGCTGCCTTTTCTTAAGCGGGTAGTCCTTGCGCAGCGGGTGCCCCTCGAAGCCGTCGTACATCAGGATCCGGCGCAGGTCCGGGTGCCCGTTGAATTTTATCCCGAACATGTCGTAAACTTCGCGCTCGAACCAGTTGGCGCCGGCCCACAGCGGCGTCAGCGAGTCCACCGCCGCGTCGTCCGCCGGCACCGGGCATTTGAGCCGCAGCCGGTAATTGTGCGCCGAGGAATAAAAATGGCAGACCAGTTCGAAGCGGGGCTCGCGCGGCAGGTAGTCGGCGGCGGTCAGGTCCATCAGAAAATCGAAGCCCAGTTCTTTTTTCAGGAAAGCGGCCGCTTCGGCCAGGGCTTCCTTCCTTATTACCGCGGTCTCGTCGCCGCGGAAGGCGTGCGTGGCTAGCACGGCGTCGGTGAACCTGGCCTTCAGCGTATCCAGCAGGTAGCTGCTCATCGGTACTTCCTGTCCAGCACGGATTCTTTGGCCACTTTCTGCTGCAGCTTGATCAGCGCGTCCAGCACCGCCTCGGGGCGCGGCGGGCAGCCGGGGATATAGATGTCGACGGGGATGATCTTGTCTATGCCTTGTACCGTGGCGTAATTGTCGTAAAAACCGCCGGAGGTGGCGCAGACGCCGAAAGAGACTACCCACTTCGGCTCGCACATCTGGTCGTAGACGCGCTTCAGCACGGGGGCCAGCTTTTCGTTCACCGTGCCCACCACGAACAGCACGTCCGCCTGGCGCGGTGAGAAGCGGGGATATTCCGCGCCGAAGCGGGAGATGTCGTAGACGGAGGCGAAAGTGGACATGTATTCCATGCCGCAGCAGGCCGTTACGAAGGGATACTGGAAGAAAGAATATTTTCGGCCCCAGTTGACGGCCGCGTCCAGGCGGGTAGTGAGGAAGGAGTGCCCTAAAGCGGTCTCTAATCCCATTCAAGGGCTCCTTTTTTTATGGAGTAAGCCAGGCCGGCCGCCAGCACCGTCAGGAAGCCGCCCATGGCGTAGAACGCGCCCGGCCCGAGTTCCCTGAAGGAGACCGCCCAGGGATAGAGGAAGGCGATCTCGATATCGAACATCACGAAAAGCACCGCTACGAGGTAGAAATTGACTTTGGCCAGGCCGCGCGTTTCCGTGGCCGGGGGCAGGCCGCATTCAAAGGGTTCCTGCTTTACCGGGGTTTTTCTTTTCGGGCCGAAGAGCAGCGAGAGGAGCAGCATGGCGGCGGCGACTATAAGGCCGAACCCGGCTGTCATAAGCACGGCAAGATACTCCCTCATGGTAAGGTATTATACAAATAATTAATAACCGTACCGCGGCCTCCGGCCCGGAGGGCAAAGTAGGCCGTTTGGGTAAAAAATGCCTGGGCCCAAAGACCGATTTCTTTTTCCCTTTCGCTTCAAGATTCGGCTGTTCGAAAAATGGCAACATTAGTTATCGGAAAACATTTCAGGAGGGTAAAGTGAAAAAAATAGTCATCGCGGTCCTTGCAGCGTTCCCGGTGGCGGTTTCGGCCCAGGCCGTAACCGGTACCCTTGAGATGGTCGAGAACCTGAGCGTCTCGGCCGGCTCCAATAAAGATCTCTCTGTCGCGCGTGTCGACGCCTCCAAGGCGTTCACTCTTACCGACCTGCGCCCGGGCAACGGCCCGCAGCAGCCGTATAATCCTCCCC
>DAOPZW010000148.1:0-7174 GCA_035353595.1 Elusimicrobiales bacterium
CCTCATCCCCGCCGTACTGTTGCTCCTTGTGGGCGGCGGCGTGCTATGGGCAAAACAGGCCAAAGCCAAGAGCGAGGCCAAACGCATAGCGGAACTTTCGCCGGTAAAGCCGGCGCGGGGCGTACTGATAATGAAGACCCAGGCCACCGGCAACATAGAGCCGGAGAACCGCGTGCTGGTAACGCCGTCGGTAAGCGGCCGCGCGGAGCAGGTGCTGTTTACGGAAGGGCAGGACATGACCAAAGGCCAGGTCATGGCCTGGATCAGTTCCAGCGAGCGCACGGCCCTGATGGATTCGCTCAAGATGCAGGCCTCCACTCCGGCCGAAAGAAAAATGGTGGAGGAAGCCTACAACCTCACCCCGGTGGTAGCCCCTATTTCGGGGATGGTGGTAAAACGCGCCGTGGAGCCGGGGCAGTCGGTCAGCGCGGCCAAGGAACTGGCCGTGATCTCCGACCGCCTGATAGTTAAGACCTATGTGGACGAAACGGATATCGGCTCCGTGAAAGAGGGGCAGCGGGCGAACTTTTACCTGGACGCCTTCCCCAAAGACAAACACGAGGGCCGGGTGCTGGCCATCTCGCACGAGTCCACGCTTAAAGACGGCGTCATCGTTTACGAGGTAAAGATCCTGCCTTCGCGCCATATCCCGGTGCTGCGCTCCGGCATGACCGCGGACGTGCTGGTGATCACAGGCAGCAAGAACAATGTGCTGACCATCCCTAAAAAAGCGGTCAAATACCGGGACGGCGACGCCCTGGTGTCCGCGAAAACTTCACCCGCGGCCAAGCTGGCGGAAAAAACCATCACCGTCGGCGCTACCGATGAGAACAGCATAGAGGTGCTCTCCGGCCTGGCCGACACCGACATAGTGTATTATTCCACCGGAATAGCCCGGGAAAGAACCAGCATCAGCGTTTCGAACTAATGCCACCGCTCATAGACATCAGGCAGGTCTCCAAGACCTATGTTACCGGCTCTTTCCGCGTGGAGGCCCTCAAAGAGGTCTCCATACGGATCGACGTCGGGGAACTGGTGTCGCTGGTGGGCCCGTCAGGCTCGGGCAAATCCACCCTGCTGCACATCATGGGCTTCCTGGACAGGCCTGACTCCGGAGAGTATTATTTTGCGGGCCACCCGACGGCCAGCCTGGGCGAGGGGCGCCTGGCCGCCATCCGCAGCCGCATGATCGGCTTCATCTTCCAGTCCTTCCATCTGCTGAAAAGGACCACCGCCAAAGACAATGTCCTGCTGCCCATGGTCTACACCGGCCTGGCACCGATTCACGCAAAGCGCTGGAATGCCTCTCCCTGGTGGGCCTTTCCGACAGGGTCAAACATAAGTCCAATGAACTCTCCGGCGGACAATGCCAGCGCGTGGCCATAGCCAGGGCGCTGGCCAACGACCCGCTGGTGGTCATGGCCGACGAACCCACCGGCAACCTGGACGCCGTCAGCCGCCAGGAAGTGATGCAGGTCATAAAAGACCTGAACGCGCGCGGCCTCACCGTGGTGATAGTCACGCACGACGAGGAAGTCTGCGCCATGACCAACCGCGTAGTGCGCCTGAAGGACGGTCGTATCTTTTCGGACGAGACCCGCCAGCGGGCAGGGCAGGCCCCCGAGGCCGCGGCGGCGGTGCTGCCGCCCTCCCGGGCGGGGTTCTCCCCCTCAGAATTCGCCGAGCAGCTCAGGGTCGCCTTCAAGGCCATCTGGAGCCACAAGACGCGCAGCGCGCTGACCATCCTGGGCATTTTTATAGGCGTGGGCGCGATAATTTCGCTGATGACCATCAGCGAAGGGTTCATGAAGAGCCTGCTCAGCGGCGCCAGCGAGGACGACGCGAAAAAGGTGTGGGTGGTGCCTTACCACCAGCATGGCAGGCCGCGCCGCAGCTTTACCATGAGCGACGTAGAAGCCATAAAGACCGGCGCCCCGCTGGCTGAAAAAGTTACCCCCATACTCATACGGAACCTCAAGATCTCCGCCGGGGACAGGCACGTCGATTCCAGCGTGCAGAGCCACGAGGGCTACGCCCCGGAAGAGCAGAAACCGCGCGACAAGTTCTTTGAGAACAGGAAGCTGACCGGCCGCTTTTTCACCAGAACGGAAAACCTCAACAAGGCCCGCCTCGCCGTTATCAACCAGACCCTCGCCAAAAAACTTTTCGACGCCGCCAATGCGGTCAACTCGGATATCAGGATAAACGGCATTAACTTTACGGTTACGGGCGTGGCCGAAGACAACAAGGCCGAGCAGATCTTCGGCGGCCAGCCGACCGCCTACATTCCCCACAACACGGCGGCGAAGCGCGTGTTCGGCGCGAACCGGCTGGACTATATAGAGGTGACGGCCCCCTCCCCCGCCGACGCCCCCGAAACGCGGCGCCAGATAATAACGGCCATGCGCGCGGAGCGCGGGGCCAGGGAGGGCGCCGAAGACGATTTTGACGTGCGCACCTTCGAGGCGCAGATAGAGATGTTCAAAAACACGATGGGAAAGCTTTCGCTGGTGGTCTACAGCATCGCCGGCATCTCCCTGCTGGTAGGCGGCATCGGCATCATGAACATCATGCTGGTCAGCGTGACCGAGCGCACGCGCGAGATAGGCCTGCGCAAAGCGCTGGGCGCCAGGAATACGGACATCCTCAGCCAGTTCCTCATCGAGGCCGTGGTGCTGTGCCTCGTAGGCGGGGCGCTGGGCGTGGCGCTGGGCTTCGGCCTGGGCTGGGCCGCGTACTTCTTCACCAAAGTGCCGCCGACGCTGAGCACCGGCACCATCTCTTTCGCTTTCGGCTTTTCCACGCTGATAGGCGTCGGCTTCGGCTTCTGGCCGGCCTTGCGCGCCGCCATGCTGGACCCCATAGAAGCGCTCAGGTACGAATAAGCCGCGGCCGGCGCCTCACGGTATCTTTTTCCTTTCGAACGTTATCCGCAGCTGCCCGCCGGTCACGTCGGAGACGCCGGTGCCGGACTCGGCCTCCTCCGGAACCGGCAGGATCTTGATATAGCTTTGCGAAGATCCCTTTTTTATTATCGCGCCCCCGCTATTAGCCCCGGAAGCGGCTTTCGCGCTGAACGATATTTTTATCCTGCCTTCCGAGATGTCCACTTCCGCCGACCTGGCGGCCGGGCCGGGCAGATCAATGGCGATAGTGATGCGGGAGCCGTCGTTAACGACCGTGGTTTTAAATTCCTCCATACGCATCCGCTGCGCGAACCAGCCGTCCCAATAGCCGTCGAAGAGGTCTTTTGCGCGGCCCGGCATCGACTCCGAGATCTGCCTGCGTATGCGCTCCATTTCGCCGAACGGGTTCAGCCGCCGGGCAAAGAAACGGTCGTTAAAAAAATCGTCGAAATCCGGTTCCAGCAGGGGAACGCCCCGGTCTATTTGCCGGCGCACTTTGCCGCGCCATTTTTCGAGCTCCTCGCGCTGCGATTCTGCCGCCTGCTCGGAGTGGGCCTGCTGCCATATTTCCGGATGGATCGGAGGGTGCCCCGACATTTCCTGGGCCGCCGCCCGGCGTCCGTAGATAAAGCAGGCCTGCCCCAGGGTTAAGATTACGAGAACGATGATCGCCAGCCACAGGTATTTCTCCCGCATAGCCGCCTCCAGGTTGTCAACCGTTGTTAGCAGATTGTTAGCATTTCCCGCCCCCGCTCCGCCCTCGCGGGGATGGGAAATGATGTCTGCCCGGGATCCCGCACCGCTATTCAACCGTCAGGTGGCGGGTCCGGTCCGTATGCTGCTTCTGCAGGGTTATCCTCAGCGTCCCGTTCTTATAAACGGCCTTCGAGTCGCTGATCTTTATCGCGGCGGGCAGGGTAAAAGCCCGGTAGAAACGGCCATAACTCTCCTCGTTATACTGGTAGCCCCCGCGGCCTTTTTCATTCTTTCCGCCGCGGCTTTCGCAGTAAATAGCCAGCGAATCCTCAGTCAGGTCCAGGTTTATATCCTTTTTATCCACTCCGGGCATCTCCATAGTGACTTCTATGGTCTTATCCGTTTCCCGCATGTCCACCGGCGGCGTGACCAGAAAGGTCGCCTCCGCAGCGGGAATGTCCAGGAGTTCCTCCAAAGCGGTGCCCAGCGACTGGAAAGGCCTCGCCGTCCCGGCTGCGTGATGCCTGGACTGAACCGCGTGTTTTGAATGGTTCTTATGAAGAACCAGGTGCCCCGTGTGCTTCTTCGACGTAACTGCGTGTTTTGAATGCATTATATACCGCCTCCTTTATTTTATTGCTTCGGCAAACTTCTCAGAGATTCAGGTACATCTCGTCCCCGGCCTCCTCCTGACCGCGGTACCTGAATCTTGCGCCGCCTCTCGCCGCCGGCGCCGGTTCGGAGGCGTCCTCTTTCAGCTTCTCCCACTCCCGCTCCAGCACCAGGTAGAACTTTTTCAGGTTGTGGATCCCGGCGAACGCTCTCTTGCCGTACCGGAAGTCATGGCTGCCTCCGTCGGCCGACAGCGTGACCAGCAGCGTGGAATGCTCGTCTACGACCGAGCATTCGACGCCTTTATCGGTATAGAAATCTATTATTTTCTGGGCAAAAACAGTATTTTCACGCAACATATTCCCTCCCCCCGCTTAAGATATGCAACGCCGCTCCGCCTTTCTCTACGTTTCGGTCAGCCGGGTAACGTTTATCTCTACCTGCCGCGAATCTGTTTCATCCTGGGCCATGGCCCTGACCGGCAGGTCCGTATTGCCGTCGGGCAGCGCGAACCGCATGGAGAAAGTCCCGTCCGGATTGAGTTTCACTTTGCGCCCGCCCACGGTGACGAACGCGCCGGGCTCCGTAGCGCCGTACAGGATAAGTTCGCAGTCCGCCAGCAGCCAGAACTTTTTTCCCGGGGGCAGCTGCTGGGCGCGGGAGGAGAGGGAGCTGATCCCCCAGGAGGACGCCCGCGAAAAAACGGACCGGAGCATCTCCCAGCGCTGGGCCAGGGATTTCGCCACTTCGCCCGAACCTTTGCCTATATACTCCACGCCGGAAAGCTGCAGCAGTTTGTCAAAATCCGCGGAAACGGCCATCCACTTTTCGTCCAAAACGTCCGAAACCCGCCCCTGCGGAAGCGTGACCGTATTGCTTTTTACTATGCCGACAAAGCCGCCGTCGGGCAGCGCCAGCCCCGGTTCGCAGCAATAAGAACTGCCGCCGTCCTGCACGTAGACGTACCAGCTGCCGGCTTCCAGCAGGACCGGCACATCAAAGTATTTGCCGCCGCCGGACGCCGCCATATCGTGAACGCGCAGGACCTGGCGGGACTTGTCAAAAATGTCCCGGCCGTGCTCGCGGGCCACGCGGGCCCTGGCGGCGGGGGTTATTTCCCAGTAGGCGTACATCCAATTCGGGTCCCTGGGCAGCAGCGCGGCCATGGTCTCGCCATAGCCCTGCGGAAGCTCTTTGTGCTCGAGATCCGGCTGTGCGCTTTTTCCAGTAATGACCCCGGAGGTAGGCATAAATATTCCCCCTAAACCGCAGCGCAGAACAGCAGATTAGACGCCCTCAGGAGCTGTTCTCCCTTAAGGTAATAAAAAGTATGCCGCAGGGCCCGTCCCACGCTCCCCGCAGGCTCTTTTTTTCCCTTTTTCGTGCGGCTGCGCCCCGCCGGGGCGCGGCCCCGTACTTGTGTGTTTTTCATCTCCCCCCCTTTTTTTATATGCGACAACCCCGCCGGCTTTCGCGGATAAACGCTTATCCAGGCGCCGGATATATACCGATGGCTGTCTCAGTATAAATTGCGATAACAGTTGTCAGCAGCTAACCCTACCCAGGAATAGTGTACAGCATTTCTGATTAATATCAAATGCCTGAAAGGGCTAGTGGCAAGAGATAATTTGTTTAGCCTGAAAAGGCTAGAAAAGAAATAAGCGGACCGCGCCGTAAACGACGGGTGCGGAGCGCCTTTCAGCAAGGCGCTCCGCACCCGCAACAGAGCACGGCACGGCGCCTCCCTAATGCCTTAAGAGCGCGGCTATGGGCGTGATCCCGGGCATTTTGGATTCATCCATCACATGTACTTTGCCGCCATGGCGCAGCGTGCGGGTTACGCAAAGGTCCAGCAGCTCGGTATCGGAAGGCTCCGGGACCTTGTGCAGTTCCGTCGCGCCAGTGGCGGGGTCATGCATACCCCAGCGCTGCGCGCCGCCGAGCACCAGCAGCGTCGCCACGCGCCCCTCCTGCGCCTCGCGCAGTATGTCCTTGATGTGCGTGGAGACCAGGGGGGTTCCCAGCGCCAGGGCGTACTGCCTCACGGCCGCCAGCGCGTCGGCTTCGAACACCGGCTTGACCAGCTCCCAGGCCTTATCCCTGAGTTCCTCCGGCTTCACATTGGCCGGGCTGCCGGGGATGCTGCGCACGTACAGGTGCGGATAGGTATTGGCCTGGTAGTAGATATGGTTGAGGTAATCCACGCCGGCCGTTACCAGCGGCGCGGTCTCGTTCTTCAGGAGGCCGGTAACTCCTTTGTTCACGCTCTGGAAATACACGAAGATGTTGGATTTAACCTCATTGCTGTCCTCGGCGTGGCCGTGAAACATGCCCGGCTTGCCGGCCCTGGCGGCCCGCCCTTCGCTATTGGCATGGAACTGCAGCTGTTTTTCACGCGTATTCAGTTCCAGGAGTTCCATTATACTTTTGGGGACCTGCCGCAGATTGACCTGCGTAACGCTGTGCCTGCCGCACTGGTAGAGCTGGATGGCGTGCTGGCTCAGCGCCAGGACATAGAACCTGCCGTCCTCGGCGAACAGGGGCAGCAGCGGAGTTACGCAGAAGTGGTCGGACACTTCGGCAAGCTCGCTGAAATGAAGCGGCAGGGTATATACGCGTTTTATTTTCTCCGACAGAAAAACGGCCAGCCCCCCGTGCTGGTACTGCCAGAACTTATGGTCTTCCAGCAGCGGCCGGGCCGGCCCCAGCATTTTTTTCGCCTGGGCGGGCTTGTACCCCGCGGCCTCCAGCTTTTTCTCAAGTTCGGCCAGCAGGTTGCGGTACCGTATGGGATTCTGCCTGGTCTCTTCACTGCCTTTTATCGTCGGCATGTAGAGCGAAACGCAGGTTTCGCCCTGCGCCTTCAACAGTTCCTGCAGGTTTTCCTTCGTCATTAAATGCATATAAATGCCCTCCCCCCGTAACTTTTAGGCAAAGGGATCACACAAGGAAAGCTTGAT
>DAOPZW010000149.1:0-7125 GCA_035353595.1 Elusimicrobiales bacterium
CAGTTGCCCTCCATGGGTTATTTTAACAACTTTCAACTGGTCCAGTTTTCCGGGGAAAGGTCAGAGTTGCGCAACCAGAAAATTGAGTTTTCCCGTATTTCCGGAACCGCCCTGTTCGTGGTCAGGCCGGCTTTATCGACTCCGGAACCTTCAGGCGTTCAGACAGGCTCCTCTGGCAAGGCGGAAGCGGACCCCGAGGAAAGCAGATATTCACTTATCCCGACCTTGCGGCATTGAAACAGGGGACGTTCTTGGCTCTTGGATGTTCCTGGTCTGTGCCGCTTTTGACGGGGCCGTAGGATAGTGAGGGAGGGGCGGCCCGGGGTGTTTTGGCTTCGGGGGTCAGAGCTTGGATCGTATAAGTCCACCCGCGCATCCAGCTGGCAATCCTCGTCGGGCGGGCTGCGGCCATATACTGAAGTTTTAGGAACCGGCCGAAACTGCGGGAAGTCAGTGGGCAGGCCCAGGTGGGTTATAAACTGGGGCATACGCCCTCTCGCTGATAGTTCCCTTGTGGCCCATGCTCCTGCCCCTCCTGCCCGCGGTGCCCCCGCTAAAAAACTCCCACGGCCGCGGCTAACAGAGCCACAAAAAGAAGCATCGGTAATCCACCTTTCATGCCGCTGAATTCGCCATCATCGGTCCCGGTATCCTTTTGAAAGTATCTCTCTGCGGCCGGGACCCGTTGGGCCTGCGGCGCAGAAGCGCCGGACAGCGCAGCGGCGGCTGCGCGGGTATCCTCCGGGCTCGTCCTCTCTATGGCCCCGGAACGGTCGCCGGCCCGTGTCAGCCGCGCGCGTGGAGAGCAAGCGCCAAGAATGGCCAAAGACATGGCAAGACATAGCAGGGTTCTGCGCGTAGTCGGTCCGGAGAGCGGAGCAGGTCTCTTCATAACTTCACCTCCGTTCTCAAAACAAATTCCCCAGCGTGAAATAAATGTCGGAACGCTGTTCGCCGGTCTTGTGATTAAAGCCGTAGCCCCAGTCCAGCCGTATCGGGAAAGCCGGGGTGGTGAACCGAATCCCGAACCCGGCGCTTGTCTTAAGGTTTGTAGTGCCTGTGCCGAAGCGCATAGAAACATCATCGAAGTTCTCCCAGGAGTTGCCCAGGTCGAAGAAGAAAGCCCACTGTACTATGGTCCGGCGCCGCTCCCTGGCCAGAGGGAACTTGAACTCTATATTCATCACGTCGTACACTTTGCCGCCGTTCTCCGGCCCTATCTGCCCGTTGTTGGAGTACCCGCGTATCGTCTCCGACCCGCCCAGGAAGAAGCGCTCGTAGACGGGAACGCTCCTGGTGCCGCCGAAGCGGCCTATAAAGCCGAGCCTGTTGGCCACGGACAGGACGAACGGGTAGCTGTCTATGGAAAATAACTTCAGGTTATAACTGTGCGAAAGGGTGGGCTTGTAGTAGTTCACGTCCCCCTGCAGCGGGCCGCCGGCGTATTCCAGCCCCAGGGAAGTGCGGCAGCCGCGTGTCGGGTCCAATGTGCTGTCGCGGGTATCGCGCGCGAATTCCAGAAATACTGACGAGGTGACGCTGGTGCCTGCGCTCAGTTCGTCCTTATAAAGGTCATCCACGTCGAAAATGCGCACCTTTTCATAAGTGTAAGCCGTGGTGAGGTGGTACCTGTCGTCGCTGAAGCGGGGCGCCACGGTTATCTTGCCGCCGGTGCGTTTTTCCGTGTAGGCGGAGGTAGTGTTCTGGTAGGGTTTGTAATGCCGCGTGTTGAACAGGTTCACACCGAGCGTGGTCGGGGAATCGCCTATCCAGGGCATGGACCAGTCTATATTGTAGTCCTGCACCTTCTTGCCGAAGTTCGTGGCTAGGGATAAGCGTTGCGCCCTGCCGAACAGGTTCAGGTGCGAAAGTGAAACCGTCCCGGTAAGCCCGTCCGAGGAGGAAATGCCAGCGCCGGCGGTGAGCATGCCCGGTTTGCCTTCGGTCACGTCGAAGATCAGGTCCACTTTATCCGGGTCCGCGGTAGGATTTATTACGGGGTTCACGTCGTCTATGAAGCCCAGGTTAAAGAGTTTCTCCTGGCTGCGGCGAACTTTAGACGAGCTGAAAACCTCCCCCTCTTTCTGGGTTATTTCCCGCCTGAGCACATAGGATCTGGTGGCTTTATTCCCCTCCACGTCTACATGGTCCACGAAGATGCGCGTGTTTTCCGTTATCGCGAAGGTGATATCCGTCTGCCCGGTCTTGCTGTTCGGTTCTTTGACCGGGAGCGCCTGCGCTCTCAGATAACCCTTGTCCGCATACTTGTCCTGCAGCGCCCGGAGGGTGGTGTCTAAGCTTTCCTGGTTGAATACTTTCCCCTGCCTGTAATCCTCCGCCGCCGACAGCTCACTCGACAGGTAAACCGTATTGCCGGTGAAGTACGTTGCGCCGAAGCGTTGGAGGGAGCCTTCGGTGAACGATATTCTGACGGTAACGCCGGACCGCTCTTCGTTAAACGCGGCGCTGGAGGAATTTATCCTGAAGTCGGCGTAACCGTTATTCTTGTAGAAGGCTTCCAGCGTTTTAAGGTCGCCCTCCATTTCCCCGGGCAAGTATATCTTCCCCGTTCTGTTCTTCAGCTTCCTTGTCAGCTTTTTATGCGGAAACCCGGCGGCTCCCTCCAACTCCACCGCGGCTACGCGCGCCTTGCTCCCTTCGGCAACGGAGATGGTAAGCAGGCACAGCGAAGCCGCGGTATCGAAGCCCACCTCATAACCGGCTGTGGCGTCTATAAAACCTTTTTCATGGTATTTATTCGTAATTTTAACCAGGTCCTCTCGCAGCCGCGTCTCGTCGAAGAAGTCTTTTTCTTTGGTCGTCATTTCGTTCTTGACCGCCGACTTTGAAAGTCCCTTGGCGCCGAGGATAGTAATGGTTTTTACCGCGGGTTTTTCCTTGATGAAATAGGTTATGCGCGCCGGCCGGGTAGAGCCGGCCACCGCCGCAAGGGCCGGCGCTACGGCGCGGCCGTCCAGTTCTTCTATCTCTACGGAAACTTTAGCCACGCTGCCCAGGCCCAGCAGGGCTTCCATGTCCTGGCTTATGAACGCCCGCAGGTAAAGCCGGCCTTTTTTCGCCTTGCCTGTTTTAAAGATGACCTTGGATTTAATGTTGATATTTCCCTTCACGGCCGTTTCCGCCACTTCCCAGGGCCCTTGTCCGGGCTCTTTAGCTGCCGCCGTGCTTTGCGCAAAGCTAAGACTGGCGGAAATGCAAATTAAAAAGAGCAATGCGGTGCGGTTATACTTCATAAAGCGTTAAAACCTGAAAGAGAAACCCAGCGCGCCGCTGTGCGCGCGATAACGTTTTTTGAATTCTCCGGAATATTCCAGGTAGTACGAAACCATGGGGCCGGCTTCCACGCTGATCCGGGCGGTGGTGTTTATGGCGTCCCTGGCCGCGGCGGCCGATTCCACCGCGAAGGCCGCGCCGCCGGCGGCCAGCGCGGAGGTTAGCGTCATCGCGCTATCTTTAAGTTCGCGGGCCCAGGCCGCGGCGACGCTCATTTTAACTACGCTGCCTGAATTTTCCACCGCTTCAAAATATCTAAAGCCCATGCTCGCGCGCAGTGAGCGCGCCGTGGCGGGTTGCACGGTAAGGTTCAGCGCATCCGCCCCGGTTTCGGTGAACAATTCCGTTTTAAGCCTGTCTGAACTGAGCGTTAAGTACGGAGCGAATCCCCCCTCCGGCGTTGTGGCGGGAAAGCGGTAGGCGAGCCCGGCTTCCAGGTTTTCTTCGCCGGCGGCCAGGCTGCCTTTCGCGGTGCGGGAAATCCCCTCAAATACAATAGAGCGTTCGGTCTTAAACGCGTCTTTTGTGCGGCCGGCGTAAAGATGCAGCCGGAGTTCGCCGGCCGTGGCGGCGGCATAGGCGCCGTAATGCCTGGCCGCCGCGCTGATCTCGGCCTTCGACGGATATCCCACGCCGGCTTTGCCGCGGCTGTACCCGCCGGTTAAGCCCAGGGATAAATGTTCGGTAACGGCGAAATCCGCGCCCGTCTGCAGCGCGCCGCCGGAGAGTTCATAGCCCGGGCTTTGCCCGTTCGCTTTCTTTTCCCGCAGCTCTTTGCCCGAGATCCCGCCGGCCGCGGCAAAGAAGCTTAAAGGGTTATTGTTGCGGGCAACTTCCTTGAGCACGGAACTTCTGGTCCAACCGGGCTCGTCGTCCTCAAACTCTATGTCCGGCAGGCGCGATTTGCTCTTGGAGTAGGTTGAGAATGTCTCTCTGGCGCCGCCGGAGGCCAGGTCCTCAATGCGCGCACGAATGGCCGCCGAACGCAGCCTGGCCGCGCTGTGCGCCAGGCCGCGCAGGGAAGTCAGCGCCACGGGGCCGATCTGGTCGAAGGCGGAGCGCAGGGGCTCCGCCTCCAGCGTGTACAGGTTCGCAAGCACCGTGCCTATATCCCCGGCCGGGCTTGACCGCAGCGGCTCCAGCGCCGCGCCTACGGCGCGCTGGTTGGCGGTAATGCTTATTTCCGTGAAAGGCACCAGCGCGGCTGTCAGCACCAGGCTGTTGCTCAGGTAGGACGGGGTGAAAACTACCGCCGCGGGCGAGTAAATGCCGCTGAACTGGCCGGTCAGGGTTGCGGCGGTCAGCGGCGTGAAGGTCTGTCCCGCCGTAATTATCTGCGGGCTGTAGGTAACCCGCAGGCAGCTGCCGGCAATATCCGCCGCGCCGGCCACGCTTAAATTGGTTACGCCGTTCTGGAGTTCGAGGGCCAGCGTGCCAGCGCCGGTAATTGCCGCTACGGTCTGCGTATGGCCCGCCAGGTCCAGTGTGGCGCCCGCGGCAACCGTTACCGTGCTGGCCGCGCTCAGGGCGTTATCCGCGGCCAGCAGCAGTGTGCCGGCGTTTATTGTGGTTGTTCCCAAATATGTGTTGGCCGCGCCCAGCGCCAGCGTGCCGGCCCCGTTCTTCTGAAAGCCGCCCGTCCCCGTTATTATTCCCGAAAGGGACAGGGTATAGGAATTTGTATTGAATATCCCTCCTCCCGGATTCAGCGTGATGGCCCGCGGGGAAGAAATATCGGCGTTTATCTTAAGCGTTCCTCCGTCGAAGCTCAGCAACCCGGCAGAGGCCCCCAGCGAGGAGTCGTAGTCGATGGACAATATCCCGCCATTGATATAAGTGCCGCCGGCATAAGAATTATCGCCGGTAAGCACCAGCGCGCCGTCGCCCGTTTTTATTAAAGAGCCCGCGCCGCTTATATCTTCGTGTACGCTGAAAGTGCTGGAAATGCTGTCGTTGTGGAAAGTTACCGCCCCGCCCAGAAACATGGCGTTGGTGGACGCCGCTATTTCCGCGTCGGTGATGGAATTTGTGGCGTTCAGGGTGGTATTGCCGTTTATTGCGAGATTGCTCAGGAGCGTCAAACTTCCGCCTGAGCCATAGATCCAGTTTATGGTGTTGCTGCCGCCGGCCGCGTTGGCTATCTCTACCCCCCAGCGTAGCGTGCCTGTGCCGGAGTCGGCATTGCTGTATATTGAAATAATTCCGGCCTTTGCGGGGCAGGCCGATAGAAAGAACGAAAGCGTAAATATGACCGAGAGGATAGTCAGGGTTGTTTTAAGCGTTTTCATATCTTTACTCATATCGCAACGCCTCTATCGGAGATAGTTCCGAGGCCTTTTTGGCCGGCCAGAACCCGAAGATAACTCCTACTGACGCCGAGAATCCCACCGACATCATAATGGAGGAAGACGTGATCAGCAGGGTCCATTTGGTTAATTTAGAAAGCAGCATGGTGGACCCTGTTCCCAGGGCTATTCCCATTAAACCGCCGGCTATGGACAGAACGGACGCCTCTATAAGGAACTGGGTCAGGATGGCGGTGCGCGTGGCTCCGATGGCTTTGCGCAAACCTATCTCCCGGGTGCGTTCGCTGACGCTCACCAGCATGATGTTCATTATGCCTATGCCGCCTACCAGCAGGGAGATCCCCGCTATGGCCCCCAGCAGCAGGGTCATGGTCTGGGTGGTGGCCTGGACCATGTTCCGTATATCGGACATGTCCATTAAACGGAAATCATTGTCATCGGTTTCCTGTAGTTTGTGACGCTTGCGCATCAGGGCCGTGATATAAGTCATCGCCGGGTCCACGGTCGTTTTATCTTTAGCCTGAACGGAGATACTATCTACGTACTTATTGCCCAGCAGGCGCTTCATCCCGGTATTGAGCGGGATAACTATCACATCGTCCTGGTCCTGGAAACCGCCGGACCCTTTGGCCGGCAGAAGCCCTATCACCCGGAAATTCTTGTGATTGATCTTGATGGTATTGCCTATCGGGTTCTTTTTCTCGAAGAGATTGGTCGCCACGGTTTGCCCGATCACGGCCACTCTTTCCATGTCGGTGTCTTCCCGCTGCACGAAGAAACGCCCATACACGGGTTTTGCGTTGTGAAGCGCCGCATACGCCACGGTCACCCCTTTCGCCGTTGTGTTGGTGTTCTTCGCCCCGTATACGGCCTGCACGTTCTTGCTGATATTAGGGTCCACGTACTGTATAAGGCGCGGATTCTCGGCGATAGCCGCCGCGTCTTCAAGTGTGAATCTGCTGGTCCTTGCGCCGGAAACGCCGCCGCGCGTGGACGCCGCGCCCGGCATAAGTGTTACCAGGTTGGAGCCCAGGCTGGACAGCTTCTCCTCCATGGATTTTTGCGCGCCCTGGCCTAAGGCCAGCATGGCCAGGATCGCCCCCACGCCTATAATGATCCCCAGCATGGTAAGGAAAGAACGCATTTTATTTGAGGCCATAGCGCGCAGGGCCGATATGAAATGCTCCACTAATTCGGCCGGGGTAAGCGAAGCCGCCTCGTAAGACACAGGCTTAGCGCCGTCCCTCTTATTGAACGACGGCGCGCCGGGTTTTGAGGTGTCCGAAATTATATTCCCGTCTTTGATGTGGATCGTACGGTTGGCCCAGGCGGCCACGTCCGGCTCATGGGTGACCATTATCACCGTAATGCCTGCTTTGTTCAGGTCCGAAAGGATGGTCATCACCTCATCGGCCTGGGAGGAGGCCAGGTTGCCGGTGGGTTCGTCGGCGAACAGGATCCTGGGATTGTTTACCAGCGAACGCGCTATGGCCACGCGCTGCTGCTGCCCGCCGGAAAGCTGGTT
>DAOPZW010000150.1:0-7120 GCA_035353595.1 Elusimicrobiales bacterium
CGCCCAAAGCGCCGCCAGAAAAACCCCGAACACCAGCGGGTTAAAAAGAAAAATACGGCCCAGCCTTCTTATCACGGTCAGCGCGTAAAAACCCGGGGCGGCCTTCACCTGCCTGAAAAAATATTCCATCTCCCGCCCGGAATACTCCGGCGCCAGCCTGTAGGCGTCGGTCGCTATAGTGTAAATGCCGCCCCGGGCGGTGGTAATCAGGTTGCAGGCGGCCCTGCGGTCGTCGAACAGGGAAATTTTACCGGTGAGGGGATACCTTACGGCCGCCCACGGCAGCAGCAGCACGTAGGAAGCTGCCAGGAAAACCGCCGAGCGCAGGAGAAAACCGCGGCCGCGCCCGGCGCCACACAGCCAGTCGCAGCCTACCACCAGGGGAGGCAGCAGGAACAGCGGGGTGCGCACCAGCATGGAAGCGCCTATGGCCAGGCCGGCCAGGACATTGTTCGCCGGAGTATTCTCCCTGCGCCTCAGCAGCAGCAGCGCCAGGGACAGCATCAG
This sequence comes from Elusimicrobiales bacterium, assembly GCA_035353595.1. Classification (GTDB taxonomy): domain Bacteria; phylum Elusimicrobiota; class Elusimicrobia; order Elusimicrobiales; family UBA9959; genus UBA9959. The sequence continues at coordinate 508 of DAOPZW010000150.1, forward strand.
GAAAAAGGAATAGAACATCTGCTCTATATCCCGGCCGGACGTCAGGCCGAACACCACCAGCAGGGCCAGCGCGGCGGCCCCCGCCTTGCGGCCCCGCAGCCTGGCGGCGGTAAAAAAAACCAGGAGATACATTCCCGCGCCTGAAGCCAGCAGGAAGTAGAACGGGCTTATCCCGAGGTTCAGCCAAAGGGAGGCCAGGGTGTTATAAAGAGGCATGTCCCAGGTTATGGCCTTGCCATATACGCCCGCAAGGAGAAAAGAGCCCGAGCGGATATTTTCGCCGCTGAAAAGTACCGGCTTCAGGTGGGGATAGCTGGCATGGATCAATACGCCCAGCAGGAGGGCGGCAAGGCCCGCCAGCGCCGGAAAAGCGTATCCGTAACGCCCCATGGGCGGCGATCCGTTAAAGATGTTCTTCATACGCATAAAACCGCGCGGAGCAGTGGCGCCAACCGCCTTATTTATTTCCGGCCTTCAGGCGCCCGGAGCCGCCTTCCAGTTCCAGCGCCCGCCTGGCCCGTCCGAGCCCCGGCCAGGCCCCCGGCGCTTTTTCAACGGCCGCCCGCAGGGCTTCCCGGGCCTCCGTCGTCCGGCCCAGCTCCTTCAGCAATTTATAGCTTGTATAGCCCGCCTCGCTGGCCAGTATCTCAAAAGCGAGCGTCCTGGCCTCCGGCTTAAAGGCAACCGCTTCGGAAACTGCCCGGCAGGCCTCCAGCGCCTTTTCTTTCTCCTGCCGCAGCATATGCAGCGAGCACAGGTTCATCAGCGCTTCCGGGTTATGCGGGTCCTGCGCCAAAGCCTCCAGCAGTAATTTTTTTGCTGGCTCATAAGCCCCGGCGCGCATCTTTTCCACCGCTGAACCGGAAAGTTTTATGGAATTTTTAATTTTTCCCGGGTCCGGCTTCTTTTCAGGCGGCGCGGTTTTTTTATCCAGGAAATTCAACCGGCTGGCCAGCTCCCGGTTGCCCGCCGCGGACTCCAGCCCGGACAGCAGGCGGAGCAGGGAAGGGTCCGCCGCGAGCACGGACTCGAGCGCGTCCAGGCTTTCTTTAAGCGGCGCCGCCTGGCCGCCCTCAAGGGAGAACAATGCCCGCAGCGCGTAGTATAAAGGCCTTTTCTCGACGAGTAAAGCGCCCCCGGCCAGGGCCTGCGCGGGGGCCGGGGCCGCAATATCGCGCAGCTCCAACGCGATAAACAGTTCAGGTTCAGAAACTCCCTGCCCGAGCAGCAGGTCCGCCGCAGCCCCGCCGCGGGCGGAGGAAAGCGCCCGGAGATAAGCCTCCGCGGCCGGGCGGCCGGCGCCGGCCCTGGCGGTCAGACGGGCCAGCCCGGCCGCGCGCCGGCGCAGGATCCCGGCGGCCAGCGCCCGGAATATTTCATCCCGCTCCGCCAGGCAGGCAGCCAGGCCGCCGGACGGGCACAGGCCGCCGGCGACATACTTCAATAACCCGAGCTTCGGAGTAAGCTTCTCTTTCTTTTCGATCCCGGAAAGTATTTTAACTATCCCGCCCGGCGGCCAAAGCATAAGGGCGTCGTTCACATACCTGTCCCAGAAATTATTCAGGTCGCTGCGGATGACCGCCTGTATCTCCCTGTCCCTTTTGTAGGGCGTGCCGCCCAGGGTATTATCCTTCGCCTCATACAGCGCGAACACCCTGCCGTAGGAGCCTGCGGCCGCGGTGCCATCCCCCAGCTCGAACTCCCTGAGCATCCGTATTATGAGGCACTTCATTTCAAAGCCCGGCGGCAGCTCCAGCGCGGCCGGCCGGCCGGAACTCCTCGCCCGCAGGAAGTAGGCGTAAACTTTGTCGTCGAATTTACGGCTGTAGCCGTCGAGGCAGGAATAATACCCGGGATAATCCCCCGCCGCCAGAAGTTCATTGCAGCGCATTTCCTGCACTACCCTGTCGTTGGGAAAACGCCCTAGCGCGAGCGCCAGCCCTTCCCGGCTGAGCGCGCCGCCCGCCCGGCCCGGATAAGCTATCACCAGCGCTTCCACGGCCGCGACCGCGCAGAGGAACAGCCAGAGCAGCGCGCGCGGGGCCTTCAGGGGAACCGCTCCCGGCCCGGAGTCGCCGGCGTACCGCCGGGGAAAAAGCGCGGCTGCCGCCGCCGGCATGACCAGGAAGACCATGGGCTTAAAATACCGCGCCTCCACGGAGAACAGCGCGTGGATCGTCAAAAAATACACCGGCAGGAGGAAATTAAGCCGCTGCTCCCGGCCGCGGGCCGCCAGCAGGCCCGCTATCAGAAGCCCGTACACCAGCGGGTTAAAAAGGAAAATATGCCAAAGCCGCCGCACCAGGGTCAGCGCATAAAATACCGGGGCCTTTCCCACTTCTTTAATGAAAAAAACAGCGGCGTTGTTTTCGTCATAGCCCGGGCCCGCCAGTTTCCGGCAATCGCCCTCCATGGTATAAATGCTGCCCCGGGCGGCGGAAATGATATTGCAGGCGGCCCGCTGATTGTCAAAAAAGGAAAATCTTTCGGAGATGGGGGCCCTGACGACGGCCCAGGGCACGAGCAGCGCATAGGCCGCGGCCAGGAAGATCAGAGAGCGCAGCGCAAAACCGCGGCCGCGCTCGCCGCAGAAGAACCAGTCGCATAAAACGACCAGCGGAGGCAGCAGGAACAGGGGCGTGCGCACCAGCAGCGACCCGCCGACGGCCAGACCGGCCAGGAGACTGTTTCCCGGCGTGGGCTCGCGCCGCTTGATATACAGCAGAGCCAGGCACAGTAAAAGGGAGAAGGTATAAAAGATCTGCTCCAGGTCCACGCCCCCCGCCAGCCCCAGCAGCCACGCCGCCGCGAGGGCGGCAATTCCCGCGCGGTACCCGCGCAGCAGACTGGCCGCGGAGAAAACAAGAAGATACGCCGCAAAGCAGACCGCCAGCAGGAAAAAAACAGGGCTTATGCCGAGGTTAAGGCACAGGGAAGCGAGGGTATCATAAAGGGGCATGTTCCAGGTGACGGTCTTGTCATAAATGCCCGCCAAAAGAAAAGAGCCGGAGCGGATATTTTCGAACGAGAATTCAGCCTTGCCCGCGCCGGCCGCCATTTTAAGCAGGCACAGCAGGGCAATAAGGGCGACGGGGACCAGCGCCCCGCAGCGCTCCGGAAATACCGGCCGGCCTGCTGTTTTTCTAAATGCCATATAGTTCAGCCCCCGCTGGCGCGTCACCGGGCCGCCCCGCCGGGGGCGAGCACCGCCGCAGCGGCGGATCCAGCCACCAGGGCATAGCCCTTCGCGTTGCAATGCCCGTCGGCGGCGAAATATCCGCCGGCGCCCCCTCTTGCCCCGAGCGCGGAGAAAACGGAGTAATTATCGACAAGGGGAACCTTATTATTTTTCGCTGTTTCGGCGATAAGGCGGGACAGCCGGCCCCAGCTGGGATAGTCCGCGTTCGCGGGATAATTCATCAGAATTACTCTTACATGCGCTTTCCGGCAAAGCGCGACGATCGCCTCCAGGTCGTTCCTGATCCAGCGGTCTTTTTCCGCCCTGTGCCCCCCGCCTGCGCGCACGCCTTCAAGCAGATCGTTAAGGGCAGGGTTGACCGAGGCCGCCGCCGAGAAAAAATCAGCGGCGGCGCTGTACATCCGGAACTCCGTAAGGATATCCGCCAGGGGAGGATAGTTCTCGTTGTCTTTGCCGGCGGACCCCGCCCTGATCCCCTCTTTATACCATTGAAAAGCTTCTTCGGCCCGGCCGAGCTTCCGGAACAACATCCCCAGGTGGTAATAATTATCAGTCTGCGAGGTGTCGAGCCTGAGGCTTTCAAGAAAAGCCTCCGCAGCCGGGCCCGCGCGGCCGGTCGTCCAGAGCGCAAGGCCTTTCCCGGTATTGGCCCGGGCGTCGGAGGGGTCTTCTTTCAGCCGCCGCTCGAACCAGGCTATGGCCTGCGGATACCGGCCGGCGCCGTAGAGCGAAATCCCCCCGTTTACTTCTCCGGGCCTGGCATAATTAATAAGGTCGCCGCCGGCTTCCCCGCCATGCCCCGGGCCCGCCGCTACGACCAGGGCGCCCAGCGCCCGCAGGTCCGCCGCGAGCGCGAACCTGTCCTCCCGCCGTCCCGGCCTGTTCTTAATATTTTTACCGAGGCTCCCGGCCACCCAGCTCCGGGCCTGCGCATGATCTTTCCGCTCCAGCGCCAGCCACGCCAGCGCGCTATAATTCAACCCGTAGGAGGGGTCCAGCGCTATGCCTTTTTGATGCCACTCGCGCGCCTTGTCCGGCTTCCCGGCGAGTTTAGCCAGCGTTCCCAGACGGAAGCAGACAGAAGCATCTTTGCGGCCTGCCGCTATCTCCCCGTGAAACCAGCCGGCCGCTTCTTCCAGCCGGCCTTCCGTCATCGCAACAAGGCCCAGGCCGGCATAATTGACCGGATATTTCCCGTCGGCGCCGATGCCGGCCCGGAACCAGTCGCCGGCTTCAGCCAGGCGCCCGGAGTTCAGGAGGAGAAACCCGGCTTCGGCGCGGGATACGGGATCCGAGGGCGCCGCCTTCGCGCTTTTAATGTAGCACTGAAGCCCCGCTTCGGAAGACAGCCCCTGTGCCGCGCAATCCGGCCCTCGGCCGCCCGTCCGCCCGCTCGCCGGTCCGGCGCCGGGCGCTTCTTCCCGCTCCCCCCGCCAGTCAGTCCCCATAAGTTTATAGAATCTGAAACCGCTGCTCCGCGCCAGGTATTCCCTGATCCGCACGAAAGCGCCCCGCTTACCCTGCGCGCGCTGAAAGCCCCGTAAATTCCAGCCATTGCTCAGGGCGGTCATTACAACCACCGCATGCGGGCGCAGGGAATCGAGATCGGCCTGAAGCTTCGAAAGGAGTTCGCTCGTGTTCTGCCCGATAACGCCGCCGTTAACGACCCTGAACGCGGGGCCCGGTTTTTTCTTATTGAGCGCGTCCTGCAGCTGGGCGGGATAGCTTTTCTCCGCCGGCGCCCCGAGCCCGACGGTGAACGAGTCGCCGAGGCAGAGCACCGTTACCGCGCCCGCCGGGCTCACGGCGAGGCTGTGCGTTTTTTTATAGAGATACCCGAAGCACCGGAGCCCCGCCTCCAGCAGCAGCAAAGCAAAGACGACTCCGGCCAGCAGCGCCGCGACTTTCCCTTTGAGTTCCTTTTTCATTGCATCGCCACCCTGTCCCCCGTCCTGGCAGGACGGGAGAGACGGACCGCCAAGCCCCCTTTCGCGCAGCGCTCCGGGTAAGAGGCCGGAGCGCACAGAGAAGCGCCGAGGGCAAAACCCCCGGCGGTTCGCCGCCCTGTTCAAGGCTTACAGGCTAGGAGCCCGTACTGATTCCGCTTATTCGGCCAGGAACTGCGGGAGGGCCGCGTAGAAGACCGCGGCTTTAAGCAGGTGGTCGACGGGCATATTTTCATTAACGCTATGCGCGTAGATCTCGTTCGAAGGGCCGAAGCCTATCGTGGGAATGCCCAGCCGCCCCGCGGTAGCCACGCCGTTGGTGGAAAAAACCCACTTATCCACCACCGGCTTTTTGCCCAGCGCGACCGTCCCGGCTTTCACGCCCGCCTGCACGAGCTTGTGGCTCTCGGGCAGAACCCAGGTAGGGAAATATTTTTCCTGCCCGACCTTGGCGCCCGTCCAGGCGACGGCGTCGTAATAAAGCACTTCCACTTTAGCACCGTGCTTTTTCACGGACTTCAGGGCCTTTATCTCGGCCACCGAGGATCTGAGGGTCTCGCCCACCGTAAGGCGGCGGTCCAGGTAAATGGTGCTTTCGTCGGGAACGGCGTTGAGCGAAGGCGTCTTGCACTCTATGCAGGTGACGGCCACGGTGCCCTTGCCCAGGAATTTATCTTTTTTCAGCTTGGCGTCGAGCGCGGTGATCTCCTTTACGATCTCTGCCATCTTGACCACCGCGTTGTCGCCGCGCTCGGGGGCCGAGGCGTGGCAGGAACGACCCTTGGTCACGACCTTCATCTCCATGCGGCCCCTGTGCCCGCGGTAAACGGCCAGGTTGGTGGGCTCGGTGATGACCACGAAGTCCGGCTTAATTTTTTCCTTGTTTATCAGGTGCAGCAGCGGCAGCCCGTCGCAGTCTTCCTCCATGACGGAGCCGACCACCATAAGGGTGTAGTCCCCGCTGAGGCCCAGTTCTTTTATGGCCTTGCCGGCATAGACCATGGAGGCCATGGAAAGCTTCTGGTCGGTGGCGCCGCGCCCGTAGAGCACGTCTTTCTTCAGCAGGCCGGCGAAGGGGTCTATCTTCCAGGCCGAGCGGTCGCCTATGCCCACGGTGTCGATATGGGCGTCCATCATTATTTTCTTTTTGCCGTGCCCGATGAAGCCTATGATATTGCCGATGCGGTCTATCATGACCTTGTCGAAACCGACTTTCACCATCTCTTTCTTTATCCTCTGCACCAGCTTGCCTTCCTGGGTGGAAAAGCTGGGGGTGCGGATGATGTCCTGCGCGAAAGCGACAATGTCCTTCTTGTAGCTCAAAATAGTGCTGTTTATGGCCTGTGAATTATTTTTCATGATCTCCTCCTGACTCGCATATATTCTACTTAATGATGGTTAAAGCAGGCAATCACACGAGTTCAAAACGCTAGTGCAACAAAATAAATAGACCTGCTGTAGAATATAG
>DAOPZW010000151.1:0-7060 GCA_035353595.1 Elusimicrobiales bacterium
AGCAGCCAGGGTGAGTAACGCCAGGGCAGCCTGATCATCGTGTTTCCTCCACGGCCGCGTTGAACGCGCGCTCCAGCCCGCTCTGGTCCGGCTGCAGGGCCAGCAGCACCGCCCCCGCCGCCAGCAGTTTAGCCAGGCCGGCGCTCAGCGCCGCGGCGTCGATCTCTATCTTATATTCGTTCTCCCGCCCCTGCACCGGCAGCGCGCCGGGGAAGAGCTCCGCCAGGGCGCCGCAGGGCTTAAGCAGCTTAAGGCGGAACACGCCGGCCGCCGCCGCGCTCTGCGCCGCCGCCGAATGCCTGACCACGCGCTCCACGCGGCCGCGGCCCAGTATCACCACGCTGTCGGTAAGGCGCTCCAGCTCGTCGAGGTTGTGGGAAGCGATAACGATAAGGCGGCCCGGGCGGCGCAACTTGGCCACCAGTTCCCGGAAACGCATCAGCCACACCGGGTCCAGGCCGTTGGAGGGCTCGTCGAAGATCATCAGGTCGCTGTCGGACAGGAGCATCTGGGCGATGCCCAGGCGCTGGAGGTTCCCTTTGGACAGCCGCCCCACGCGCTTGGCGGCCTGCTCGGCGAGGCCCAGCTCTTCCAGCGCCGCTGCGGCGCGCTGCTTAAGGGTTTCCCCGGAGAGGCCGCCCAGTTCGCCCAGGCGCCGCAGGGCCGTCGCTACGGTCCAATGCGGCGGCAGCCGGACCAGTTCGGGCAGGTAGGCCACTCCGAATCGCCGGGCGTAGGCGCGCGGTTCCAGGCCGTGTACGCGCGCCGTTCCGGCGGTGGGGGCCAGGAAGCCGGTAAGGATGGAAAGCAGCGTGGACTTGCCGGCGCCGTTAGGGCCCGCTACGCCCACCACTTCGCCGGCGCCGATATTGAGATCGACATCCGAGAGGGCCTGCACGGCCTGGCCGGTAAGGCCGGAGTAAGTTTTGCAGAGGCCCGCGAGCTCTACGCCCTGCGGGACGTTGGCGGCCGGCGCCGCGGGCGCGGGCTCCGGCACGATATTTCCGGCTTTTAAAGCTGCCATAGATTTTCCTTGACCGATTTTCTGAATTTGTGTTTAATAGCCCTATGGGGGAAAAAATACTGCTTGTTGATGACGATCCCGATATGGCCAGCCTGCTGCAAAGCGAGCTGGAAAACGCGGGTTACCTGGTAAAGATCTGCGAAGCCGGGGACGAAGTGCTGGGCTGCCTGCACGAATACAAACCCGCTATCCTGATCACCGACGTCATGCTGCCCGGCATCGACGGCTATTCGCTCATCTCCCACATGTCCGACGACGAAGTGCTGCGGGATATGCCCGTCATCGTAATGTCCGCGCTGACCACTTCGCGCAGCATGTTCGAAAGCCTGCCGCAGGTAAAAGCCTTTTTTCCTAAACCTTTCAGCCCGGATGAATTCCTTGGAGCCGTAAAATCCGCGCTGGCAAAGTAAGTCCAGTTCCGCTACAATTATAGCAACTCGCGGGCCGGGAAACACCGGCCCCGGTTCCATTATGAACAATTTCCCGTTCCTCCCTGTCAGCGCCGAAGAAACCCGCCAGCGGGGCTGGGACGCCGTGGACGTGGTGCTGGTGACCGGCGACGCCTACGTGGACCATCCCTCCTTCGCGATGGCGGTGGTGGGCCGGGTGCTGGAGGCGGAGGGCCTGCGGGTGGCCATCCTGGCCCAGCCGCGCTGGGAGAGCTGCGCCGATCTTAAAAAATTCGGCAAGCCCCGCCTGTTCTTCGGCATTGCCGCCGGGAACATGGACTCGATGATAAACAAGTACACGCACAACCGGAAGATCCGGTCCGGGGACGAGTTTTCCCCCGGCGGGCGCGCCGGCCTGCGCCCGGACAGGGCCACCATAATTTATTCGCAGCGGGCCCGTGAGGCTTATCCCGACGCGCCCATAGTGATAGGCGGCATCGAGGCCACGATGCGGCGCTTCGCGCATTACGATTACTGGTCGGACAAGGTGCGCAAAAGCGTGCTGCTCGACTCCAAGGCGGACCTGCTGGTTTACGGCATGGGCGAGCGCCAGGTGCGCGAGATAGCCGCCCGGCTGAAGGCCGGCGAGAAAGTGCAGGCGCTGCGGAATATACGCGGCACCGCCTACCCGCTGGGCGCGCGCGAAACCGCGGAGCTGAATATTCCCGGGGCGCTGGAACTGCCTTCGGCGGGAGAGGCGGCCGGCGACAGGTTCAAATTTTCCGCGGCCACCCGCCTGATCTACGAGGAGTCCAACCCGTACAACGCCCGGCCGCTGGTGCAGAAGAGCGAGGGCCGCGCCGTGGTGCAGAATCCCCCCGCCCTGCCTTTGACCACGGCGGAGCTGGACGCCGTCTACGGCCTGCCGTTCACCAAGCGGGCCCACCCGTCTTACAAAGAGCCCGTCCCGGCGCTGGAGACGATAAAGGATTCGATAGTGATACACCGCGGCTGCTTCGGCGGCTGCACCTTCTGTTCGCTGACGCTGCACCAGGGCCGCTTTATCCAGAGCCGCAGCGCGGGCTCGGTGGCGGCGGAAGCGGAGCGGCTGCTGGCGACCCCGCGCCACCCCGGCAATATTTCGGACCTGGGCGCGCCGTCGGCCAACATGTACGCCATGGGAGGCAGGGATATGGAGCGCTGCCGCGCCTGCCGCAAGCTCTCGTGCGTGCACCCGGCGATCTGCCCCAACCTGAACACGGACCATAAACCGCTGCTGGAACTGATGCGCGCCGTGAGAAAAATAAAAGGGCTGAAAAAAGCTTTCGTGGCCAGCGGGATCAGGATGGACCTGGCGCTGCAATGCGGGGAATATATTTCGGAGGTGGCGCGCTTCCACACCGGCGGCCTGCTGAAGGTGGCGCCCGAGCATATCGTCCCCGGCGTGCTGGCGGTGATGAAGAAGCCGCCGGTGGAAATCTTCAAAGCTTTCGCGGAGAAGTTCCTGGCGGAATCGAAGAAAGCGGGCAAGGAGCAGTACCTGGTGCTTTATTTTATCTCCGCGCATCCCGGCTCGACGCTGGCGGACATGGCGGAGCTGGCGGTCTTCCTCAAGGAGCGCGGCATCAGGCCGCAGCAGATCAACGATTTCCTCCCCGCCCCCATGGAACTGGCCACCTCGATCTATTTTACGGGCCTGGACCCGTTCACGCTGCAGCCGGTCTATGTGCCGAAAAAGGAAACGGAGCGCCGCATGCAGCGCGCCCTGCTGCAGTATTACAAGCCGGAGAACGAAGCCTTGATAAGAAAGGCCCTGCACGAGATAAACCGGCCGGACCTGATCAGGAAGCTTACCTGAAACAATTTATACCCTGTGATTGAGGAAGAACTCCACCAGCTCGGGGCCGTAGAGGGCGAACTTTTCCTGGCCCAGGCCTTTTATGGCCTGGAGGTCCGCGAGGGAGCGCGGCTGGGAGAAAGCGATGCGCTCCATCACGTCGTTGGAGAGGATGGCTTCCGGCAGCATATTGCGCTTTATGGCGGCGTTCTTGCGCCACACTTTCAGGGCCTTGAAGCGGTCCCTGATAGCCTCTAAATAAATTCTTTTTTCGCGGGACAGCTCGCGCCGGGGCACATGGTACTCCGGCGCCTTCATGCCTTTATGCAAGGCGTCGTGGATCCAGGGGCCGTGGTGCGCCAGCACGTAGGAGCTGACGCCCTTGAAGATGGAGAGGTTCACTATGCCCTCGCGCGGGGCGACCGCCAGGCGCAGCATCAGGTCTTCGCTGATGATCTTGAACGGCGGGGTATTGGATTTTATCGCCGTGACTTCGCGCGCGAGGAAGAGTTCCCGCAGCACGGCCAGGCCGCGGCCGTTGAGCTGGCGCGCGCCGCGCATGGTGAGGAAACCGTTCTCGTCGAAATGCATGGGGCGCGGCTCGATCTGGGAGATCTGGGCGAACTGCGTCATCGCTTCCTGGAGCCTGCCCTTCTCTTCAAGCTGGCGCGCCAGCAGGTCGCGCAGTTTTTTAAGGTGCACGGTGTCGTTGATGGCGTAATCGAGCATTTCCCGCGACAGCGGGCGGCGGCCCCAGTCCGCCTTCTGGAATTTCTTGTTCATCTCGACGCCGATGTATTCCTTGACCATGTTGTCGAGGCCGCACTTGACGATGCCGAGGTACTTGGCGGCCACCATCACGTCGAAGATGTTCTCGAAACGGCAGGCCAGCGCGCCCTTGAAGACGCGGATATCGGAATCGGCCGAGTGGAAGATCTTTTCAATGGCGGGATCGGCGAAGATGGGCAGGATGGGCCGGATGTCCACCGCGAGGGTGTCCACGATGGCGTTGATATGCTCGCTGGTGAGCTGGAGCAGGCAGAATTTTTCCTTGTAGGCGTAGAGGCTGTTCGACTCGGTGTCGATGGAAAGGTATTTATGAGAGGCCAGCTTTACGCAGAGGGCGTCGAAATCCGGCTGTTTGTCAATGAGAGTGTAAGGCATTGAAAAATATAATAACATATTCAGAACCGGCTTGACCCCGATTTATGCGCACCATTATTTTCAACAAACCTTACGGCGTACTTTCCCAGTTCACCCGCGCGCACGGGCACCGGTCGCTGGACGATTTCGGCCTGCCCAGGGGGGTTTACCCCGCGGGCCGGCTGGACGCCGACAGCGAGGGCTTGCTGCTGCTGACCTCGGACGGCGGCCTGCAGGCGCATATTTCCGACCCCCGCCATAAGACGCCGAAGGTTTACTGGGCGCAGGTTGAAAGGGAAATAACCGCCGACGCGCTGAAGAAACTGCGCGGAGGCGTGACGCTCAACGACGGGCCAACCCTGCCCTGCGGCGCGCGCCCGCTGCCGGACCCCGGGCTGCCGGAGAGGGTTCCCCCCGTGCGCTTCCGCAAGACCGTGCCCACTTCCTGGGCCGAACTGACGCTGAAGGAAGGGCGCAACAGGCAGGTGCGGCGCATGCTGGCCGCGGTGGGCTTCCCGGTGCTGCGGCTGCTGCGCAGGGCCATAGGGCCGCTCACATTCGACGGGCTGGAACCCGGGATGTGGCGCGAGCTGACGGGGAAAGAGATCAAGAGTTTAAGGATGTAGGGCCGGGAGGGCACTTTATGAGCGTACCGCCGCGTATAGGTTTTATCGGGCTGGGGATAATGGGCCGGGCTATGGCAATGAACCTGTTCAAGGCCGGCTTCCGGGTTGCGGTATACAACCGCACGCGCCGCAACACCATGGAGTTCGCCGACCTGGGCTGCCAGGTGGCGGCCACCCCGCGCGCGCTGGCCAAGCTGGCCGACGTGGTTATCACCATGGTTTCCGACCCGGCGGCCATGGACAGCGTGCTGGAAGGGCCCGAGGGCGTGCTGGGCGCTTTCCTGGGCGGCAATACGCTGATAAACATGAGCACGCTTTCCCCCGAATACACGGCCGCCCTGGACAGGAAGTGTTTTGTGGCCGGCGTCAATTTCCTCGACTGCCCCGTTTCCGGGTCGAAACCGCTGGCGGAGAAGGCGCAGCTGGTGATACTGGCCGGAGGGAAGAAAGAGATTGTCGAAAAATATGACGCGGTGCTCAAGGCCATGGGCCGCGCCGTGGTTTACGCGGGCCTCCCCCCCGCCGGTACCGCGCTGAAACTCTGCGCGAACCTTGTAGTGGCCCAGCTGACCACCGCGCTGGCCGAAGCGGCGGCGCTGGCCGAAGCGCAGAAGCTGGAGCCCGCGCTGGTGTTCGAGACGCTGGCGGCCAACCCCGCGCTGGACTGCGCCTATTTCCGCATGAAAAAAGAAAATATCCTCAATAAGGATTTCACGCCCGCTTTCCCCCTCAAGCATATGCTCAAGGACGCCAGGTTCATGCTGGACGCCGCGGCCAGGACCGGGCTGGAACTGCCGGTAACGACGGCCGCCGAAAAGCTGCTGGCAAAAGCCGCCGGCAGGGGCTGGGGCGATAAAGACCTGAGCGTTATCCTGCAGGCCCTTACGAAATAGCCGCGCCCGCGCGCTCCCCTTATTGACGCGCCGGGCTTTTTTTGTTAAAGTTAGTCCAGACTAACTTGTGCGGCCAAACCCATGAAAGAGCTCTCCACCAGCCTTGAAGATTACCTGGAGGCGGTCTACACGCTGAGCCGGCAGGCCGGTTCCGCGCGGGCCTGCGACGTAAGCCGGCAGCTGGGCGTTACCAAGCCCTCGGTGAACTCCGCCATAAAAGCCCTGGCCGCGCGCGGCCTGCTTGACTACGAACGCTACGGCTGCATACGCATGTCCGCCCGGGGGCTGAAAGCCGGCGCGGAGATAGCCGGCCGCCACCAGCTGCTGAAGGATTTTTTTACTTCCATCCTGGCGCTGCCCGCGGCGGCGGCCGAGCGCGACGCCTGCCGCGCCGAACACGCGCTGAGCAGGGAAGCCCTGCGGCGCGTAGGCGCGCTGGCGCTGTTTTTGAAAGCGCCCGCCCGCGGCGCGCTGCTGGCCGCCGTCAGGGCCGCCGCGGCCGGGAGGAAGAAGCCATGAAGCTCCCTCCCGCCGTAAGCCTGCTGGCCATGCGCGAGAATGAAACCGGCTATATCATGGAGATCTCGGGCGGCCCCGCGTTCAGGGCGAAGCTGGAAGCCATGGGACTGGCCGCCGGACGCCACATCACCAAGCGTTCCCGCGAGAACAGCGGCGGCCCCGCGCAGGTGGAGGTAATGGGCACTCGCCTGGCCCTGGGCCGGGGCATAGCCTCCGCGGTGAAAGTGCGCGTAAAGGCCAGGAAACTGATGCTGGCCGGTAACCCCAACGTGGGCAAGAGCGTGGTGTTCGCGCGCCTGACCGGCCTCGACGTCATCTCCTCCAACTATCCCGGCACCACGGTGGAATATACCTCGGGTCAGACCATCATAGCGGGAGAGCGCTTCACGGTTATCGACGTGCCGGGCGCCTACAGCCGCCACGGCACCAACAAGGCGGAAGAGGCGGCCGCCCAACTGCTGGCGGCGGAGGACAAGGCCCTGGTGCTCAACGTGGTGGACGCCACGAATCTGGAGCGCAACCTTTTCTACACGCTGGAACTTACCGCGCTGGGCGCCCCGATGGTGATCCTGCTCAACAAATGGGACATAGCCCGGCGCCGGGGCGTGACCATAGATACCGCCGCGCTG
>DAOPZW010000152.1:0-7001 GCA_035353595.1 Elusimicrobiales bacterium
CCTCCACCAAGAAATACGAGTTCAGAGTAAAGGGCAAGGCTGGCGGCACCGCGGTAAGCGTGATATACCAGGTGCACTGGACGCACAGCGGCAATTACCAGGGGGTCGGCAAGTACCTGACCGGCGTCACCATTGAGCCGCTTAAAGTGACCACCGCCTGGGGCTACACCGTGGACCTGACCGCCGAAGTGCCGGATTCTACCGTGGCAAATGTCGGCACCAGCGCCGCCCCCATAGCCTCGATGCAGGTGCAGCTGAGGTGGAAAGTGCACAGCGTCATAAGCGATGTGCAGGAAAAGGCCATTTATTACGTGAAGGGCGACGGCTCGATGGAAGCCATTGGTACGCCTTTCAACAGGGCGCTGCAACAGAAGAACCAGAAGAAACTGGACGACGCGATCGCCATGTTATCTAACGTGCGGTTTAACTGAACCGCGGGAAGAAACAAATGCCCCGGCGCTACGAAGGCGCCGGGGCATTTTTTTGCGCTTACAGGGCCGACCTGCCGGCTGATCCGGTATTATGGCGCCCTGGCGCCCAGGTCCCCGCTGCGGCCGCTGCTGGTTTCGAAAGCTGCCAGGGAAACCGACCTGGAAAAGAAAGCCCGCTCCCGGGATGCCTGCATAGCCGGGGTTTTTGAGGTCTTCCCGCTTATCTGCCCCAAATGCAACCTGGAAATGAGGCCTGCAGCGGTTATCCTTAATGACAAGGAACTTGTGCGCCTTCTAAATCACCTGGGCCTGCCCTCTGACTTCCCGCAGTATCAGCCGGTTCCTACAGGTATTTTGGGGTAAACCCGTGCGTCTCTTGTTGTAACCTGTTGACCGCTTGAGACGCAATCTATAGAATTATCCCAGTACCGGAGTTTGGGAGTCATAAAATAAGTAGAATAGTTTATCTACTTAAGCTGCGTTGTTTCCGATACGCTTGAGTGTTCTTAAGTCAGGGTAAGCGGATTTTTTGGTCTTGCGCGGGCAATAGCATCCGGGGGTTAGATGAAATGTCCTAAATGCGGCTTTAAAATCGAAGAGCTTTCGGAATTCTGCGGCAAATGCGGCACGGAATTGAGCGCCGACTTCCGCGCCAGGCTGGAGGAATACCTGGATCTGAAACAGGACCTGGACCACCTGCGCACCGTGGCCAAGTTCCATCTTGCCGCCGGCATTGAGAATCTCTCGCAGAAAATTGAAAAGCATTATTCCGCCGGGGCCGCGCCGGCCCAGCGCCCCGCACCGGCGGCGGCTAAGCCGCCCGACGCGGAGCACATTATCGTCCCGGCGGCGCAAGCGGCCGCGGCGCCGTTGGCCGCCGCGCCGGCCCCCGCCAGGCCCGAAGTTAAAAAGCCGGAGGGCGCGGGCTTCGAGACCGCCATGGGGCAGAAGTGGCTGCTGATAATAGGCATTGTGGCCACGGTCTTCGGCGTGGCCTACTTCCTCAAATATTCCTTCGACCAGGGCTGGGTGGGCCCCGCCGGGCGCGTGGCCGTGGTATACCTGCTGGGCGCCGCCTTCCTGTTCGGCGGCAACATATTCCGCCAGCGCGGCCTGAAAAACTACGGTCTCTACCTGGCCGGCGGCGGCATAGCCATGCTGTATTCCGGCACTTACGCGGCCTTTCAGGTTTACCATCTCATAGGGCAGATGGCCGCCTTTCCGCTGATGGTGATGGTTACCGCGCTGGCCGCCGTGCTGGCCGTGCTCTACGACGCCAAGTGGCTGGCGGTGCTGGGGCTTATAGGCGGCTTCGTCACCCCGCTGCTGCTGAGCACCGGCACGGACAACCAGCTGGGGCTGATGAGCTACATGACGGTGCTGAACCTGGGCATGCTGGGCGTGGCCTACCATAAGAAATGGGACCTGCTGACGACGCTGGGCTTTTTTCTCACCTACATACTTTACGGCGGCTGGTACGGCAACTATTATGAGGAAGCTAAGTTCTGGCCCTCCATAATCTTCGTAAATATCTTCTTCCTGACCTATTGCGTAATGCCTTTCCTTACGCGCTTCGTCAGGAAAGAGGTGCAGACGGGGGGCTTTGCGATAATAATCCCCAACTCCTTCGTCGCTTTCGGCTTTTCCTGCGCCATGATCCGCAGCCATTTCTCGGTGGAGGCCGTGGCGCTGGTATCGGTGCTCTACGCGGCGGTCTTCCTGGGCATGGCCTCCTACGCCTTCCGCTCGGGCAAGCAGGCCACGGAGGGTTTTGCCGTGCTGGCCGGCAAGGCCATGCTGTTCCTGATCATCACCGTGCCGCTGATCTTCTCAAAGCATTGGATCACGGTGTTCTGGTCGGCGCAGGCGTTCGCGCTGCTGTGGATGGGGGCGCGGCTTTCCAACAAGGCCCTCAACCGCTCGGCGCTGGCGCTGTTCGCGGTGACTGCGGTCAAGCTCTTCATGTACGACTACCCGGAAGTGTTCAGCTTCCATGACGCCCGCTACTTCATCAACGGCTATTTCGACCTGGCCGTAGCGCGCTGGGTGACCGCGGCCACTTTCTTCCCGCTGGGCTTCTATTCGGCCTGGCTGGCCCTGCGGCGCAAGGTGGAGGTATTCAGAGACCCGCTGAAACCGGTGCATCCGTATATGTTCGCGGTCTTCGGGGCGCTGTTCTTCTGCTTCCTGAATATTGAAACAACGGGGTTTTTTGCCGACATTCTGCCGGCGGCCAGGTTCGCGGCCATCTCGGTGCTGTGGACGCTGTTCTCGGTCACGCTTATAGTCGCGGGCTTCCGCCTGGCCAACGCCGCGCTGCGCAAGACAGCGCTGTGGCTGTTCATGGCGACCATAATAAAAGTGTTCCTGTTCGACATGTCCAACATGGCTACGCCCTACAGGATAATCTCCTTCATGGTGCTGGGATTGCTGCTGGTGGGCACGTCTTTCCTGTACCACAAGTATAAGAACGCGCTGCTGCCGTCGGCCGCGCCCGGAGAGGATAAAATATGAAGAACCTTCTTAACGCCGCGGCCCTGGCCGGACTGCTCTGCGCGCAGGCCGGGGCGGCGCCCCTGCTGCCCGCCAACTTCAAGTATACCGCCGCCGTAGGCGGGGAAATAACCGGCGGCAAGCTCTACCGCGTGGACCTGCCCGCCGCGGTGCTGCGCAACTGCTCGCCGGACCAGGCGGATATACGCCTCTTCGCCCCGGACGGTGGGGAAGTGCCCGGCGCGCTGATAAAAATGCGCTACGCCCGGCAGGAGACGGAACTCCTGCCCGCGGAGCTGACCGGCTACACGCCGGGCACTACCGAGGCGACGCTGGAACTGAAACTCAGCGGCGAACTCAGGGAGATCACCGCGCTGAACCTTGAGACGCAGGACCGGGATTTCCTCAAACAGGCCGAGGTCTACGGCGCCTCCGACGGCAAGAGCTGGCGCCTGCTGGGCAGCGGCACCATCTACGACTTCTCTTCGCAGGTGGACCTGCGCCGGACCGAGCTGGCCTTTCCGCGCGCCTCCTACCGGTTCTACCGGGTAAAGCTGCGCGACGCCGAAAAGACGGTTGAGGGGGGAAAAAGCATTTCCCTGAAATACGAGGGGCTGGATTTCAAGGTTTCGGGCATGCAGGTGAAAAAGCTCAAGATCGACGGCGTCCGGGCGCAGGCGCCGGGCGCTCCGGTCCCGCCCGACGTTTACGACGAGGGATCTTTCGCGGCCGCGCCGGCCTCCGAAACGGAAGAGGGCACTTCCGGTTTCGAGATAGCCGCCGGGCTGCCCTTCGACCAGGTGGAATTCTCCATCGAGGACAAATTCTTCGTCCGGGACTTTACCGCTTACTACAGCGCCACCGGGGCGCCTAAATCCTTTGTCCGGCTGGGCGGCGGCAATATCCGGCGCTTCCCGCCCGGCTGGCCCGAGGCCGAGCGGGCCTGGGCGCAGATCTACAGCCCCGGCTACGCGTATTACCGCTTTGTCTTCAGGGACAAGAACAACCCGCCGCTGCGCCTGAAGTCCGTGCGGTTGAAGTGGCTGCGGCGCAGCGTATATTTTATAGCGCCGTCAGACATGGACAGGCTCACCCTGGCCTTCGGCCGGCCGGGCACCCCGCCGCCCGCCTACGACACCGCCAATTTCATTAATCAGGACAACTGGCATCAGCGCGAAGCGGCGGCCCTGCGGCTGGGCGAGCCCGCCGCGAACAAGGACTATAACCCCGAGCCGCCGGCCAGCCGCAAGGGCAAGGCGGAGAAAGGGCTGCTCATCGCCGTCATAATCGTCATAGCGGCCGGCATGGGCTTCTGGCTCTACAAGCTGCTCGGCCAGGCCGCCGCGTCGCAGGGCGGAAAGACGGAGCAATAAACCAGGGAGACGGAACTTTATGACATTAAAAAACGCGACCCTGGTAGCGCTGATCGGTACCAGCGCCGCCTTTGCTTTAACGCTTCTCCAGAACCTTATAAACTTCCATATCTTCAATCTGTATTTTCTGCAAAGCCTGGCTTACAATGTCCCGCTTATCATCTTCTTCTACGTCCTCTACAAGAAACAGCAATGACCGAAGACCTCTACGGGCTGCTTGAACTGCGACGGCCAGACGCCGCGCCGGCCGTCCGGCAGCCGCGCGCGGGCAGCAAGAAGTTCTTCTGCCTCATACTCGCCAATGTGTTTTCACTGCTGAACCTGGCGGTGCTGGGGATACTGATAGCGAATCACGCGGAGATCATTGCCCTGTTCACTACCCCCGCGCTGCTGGGCCTGGCGGTCATTTTTTTGATCGTCGCGCTGATCCGCGGCGAGCGCCCCCGGTGGCCGTATCTCTCCGTCCTGGTGCCGAATTTAACGACCATAGCGCTGATTATAGGTTTAGCCGGCACCAGTACAATGTCGCGCCATGAGTCGCAAATCGTGTCTTTTATCGCGCCTTTTACTATCCTTGTCACCATTATAGTGGCCCTCCTCGGCATATACTGGCGGCGCCTGACGCGCCGGGGGGAAGGACCTGCCGCAGTTGGAGGAACAGGCAGCCTGCCTGCCGCCGAGGGCGCGGCACAGATAACCCCCGCCGCCGGAGACACGCCGCTGTCCCGGCAGATAGCCGCGGCGCGGCGCGCGGGAAAATCCGAAGAAGAAATAGCCGAAACGCTTCAAAAAGAGGGTCTTGATTTCAGCACCGTCTCCAAAGCCCTTCTCGAGCGGCCCGCGGCCGGCGCCGCGCTTACTGAGGCGGCGCCGCAGCCCGCTCCGGGGCCAGCGGCTCCCGGAACTCCGGCCCGGACGCAGCAACAGGCGCTTAAAATAGCCGGCGCCTTGGTTCTGCTGGCGGTCCTGGTCCCGTTGCTGCACCGGGGCTATAAAGAATTTGTCCCGCTCAAAGGAAGGCTGGCCGGGCCTGATTACGGCGTCAGCGACGGGATGCCCGCGCCGCCGGCACAGGTTTACGGGCCGCTGTCCGAAAGCCTGCTGCTGCACTATTCTTTCGACCAGGACGAAAAAGACCGTGTGACCGACAAGAGCGGCGCCGGGCGGCACGCCAAGGTGCACGGGGCCAACTGGAGACAGGAAGGCCCCGTGGGCGGTTCCATGTTTTTTTCTGGTCAGGCTTATCTCGAGAGCGACGATGCCGGCTTCCCCGCCGGCGACGCCCCCAGGACGGTTTCCTACTGGTTCAAACTGCCGCGGGGGCGCAACGCCAAGCTGGGCAGCCCCCACATGCTGTCTTACGGGCGCGACGAGTACAACAAGTTCAACAGTCTCGGCATAGACTGGCGGGAGAACAGGGATAGCGTCGTTTTTTCCCAGCACGGGGCCTGTTTCGTCGGGGCGGACAAGGTGGAATTCGGGAAGTGGTACCACGCGGCTTATTCCTACGGCGGCGGCGGAAACCACCGGTTCTACCTCGACGGCCGCGAAAGTTCAGGCCACAACGAACTGCGCTCCCTCGACACCGCGCTTTCCGGAAAATTCCGCGTGGGCGGGCAGCAGGTGCCGGAGCACAGCCTGGATTTCATGATAGACGAGATAAAGATCTACGGCAGGGCAATTACCGGGGACGAAGCCCGGGAGCTTTACGGCAAGCCGATTAAATAACGGACGGTGACCGCCCCGCTGTTAAGGTTCGGGCAGGCTAAAAATCCCCGGTTTACGCCGTGGATTTTTGCGGGCGTATCAAGGGATGAAGCTAAATGCCCGGCAGGTCTACAAAGAAGCAGTTGAAGACGAACCGCGCCCCGACTTGGCCGGTGACGAGCGGCGAGACCGTGAGGCGGGCCCAATAGGCGGGGTTGCCGGGGCCGCAATTGCCGATAGAAGGGCAGGGATCGTTACGAGTCATTTCGAAGAGGAAAGTCCTGTCGTACTGCTCCAGGAGGTAAGACCTGGATTCCCCGTAGGGGTAGGCGCGATCGATGGGAAAGCGCAGCTAAATCACCTGGTCCTGCCCTCTGACTTGCCTTTAGAATTTAAGCGCCGCGGTTATCTCCATGAGGTCCAGCTCGCTCAGGGGGCGGTCCCGTTCGGCCAGCCATTCGGCTTTTACGCGCGGGCGCCAGGCGTTTTCCGCGCTGATCCTTCCTATAAGGAGACCGTGGCTGCGCAGTTCGTAAAAACTGCGGCAGCCGCAAAGGCCGGTGCCCCAGTCCGGGCGCTTATATATAAAGACCGTTTCCCCGTCTTCGCGGCAAGCCTTGTAGCCGGCGCGCATCCAGTCCGTTATCTGCCACATAAGTCCCCCTGTGCCGCCAGGAGGCGGCTCCCCTGTGGTAATTCCCGGTCAGAGCGCCAGCCGGGCCTGCTGTTCCTGGTGCAGGGTTGCCGCCTGCCACAGGCGCAGCGAGAACAGTAATTGCGCGTCCGCGCCCCTGCCCAGGGTGTAAACGCGCAGGCGGGCCCTCATCCTGCCGGGCAGCCCGGCGCGCGCGCTGAATATGGAATGTCTTGTTTTATTGTTCATGCCCATAGCATAGCAGGCCAACCCGACAAAGGTGTGTCGGGTTGCAGAACCGGTATTTTGCCACAGCTGTCCGGTTAAAATTGAAAAGTCAGCTGCTGCTCTTGACATTTTAGC
>DAOPZW010000153.1:0-6987 GCA_035353595.1 Elusimicrobiales bacterium
CGCGGTGGAGCAGGACGCGATGGATAAAAAAATACTTGCGGAAGGCGCGGCCGCCATCCTGCGCAAGCCCTTCTCCAGCGAAGAGCTTGAGGCCGTGATGCGGCGCCTGGTCTGACGCCGGGAAAATTATGAACAGCAAAGAGAACAGCGTGCTCGAGCGGCTGGCGGCCCTGAGCCTTGAGCGTTGCCTGGTCAAACTTTCCAAGGTTTCCGCCGGCACCTGGGAATTGCTGGATACCGCGGCCGCCCGCGGGACGCTGCTGGACGCCGTCGGGCTGTACGATTTCCGGGGCGGACCCGCGGCCGCCATTTATGTGGACGTCGCGGGCGAGGTCTCCCTGGCCACACTGGTGCTGTTCGACCCGGAAGGGATGGACTGCATTTCCAAATGCTTCCTGGGTTATTCCTTTCCCAGGAGCCGGAGCGTTTCCCAGTCCGAGGAAGTGATGCTGCTGGAGCTGGGCAATATCCTGCTTAATTCCCTGTGCAATTCCATCATGAACGCGCTGCGGGCGAGCTTTATCCCGTCGGTACCGCGCTTCTGCTCCGGCGGCCGCTCCGCTATCGCAGAGGCCCTGGGGCCCGGGATCCCCTCCGGTTCGGATCCCAGGATAGTGGCGGTTACCCTGGGCATGCGCAGCGGCGCCAGCGAAAGCAGGTGCAAGGTGCTGCTCCTGGTCCCCGGCGCGCTGGCGCAGGCGCTGGAGCAGGCGGCGGCCTGAGGATCTTTTCAGCGGGATGATCTATGCATAAAACAGAATTGATAGCGGCCCTGGATACCGACAGCCTGAAAACGGCGGAGGCCCTGATAGAGAAGCTGAAGGGTTCCGTAAAATACTTCAAGGTGGGCTCCGTGCTCTTTACCGCCGAAGGGCCAGCGGCCGTGGACCTGGTGCACCGGCACGGCGGGGAAGTTTTTCTGGACCTGAAATTCCACGATATCCCCAATACGGTCAAGCACGCGGTGAAGAACGCGGCTAAAATGGGGGTTTACTCGGTTTCGCTGCATCTTTCCGGCGGCAGGGAAATGCTGAAGGCCTGCGCGGAGCTGGAAAAGCGGCCCAAGCTCTGGGGCATCACGGTGCTGACCAGCTTTGACGAATACAATCTTTTCCGGGTCGGGTTCCGCGGCGGCGTGGACAAGACGGTGAAGCTGCTGGCGGCCCAGGCCCTGGAGAACGGCGCCGACGGCGTGGTCTGTTCCCCGCGCGAGCTCATCCGCATCAAAGGCGCCTGCGGCCACAAGCTGAAGCTTATCACCCCGGGCATAAGGCCCGCGGCCTCCGGCGACGCCGCGCCCGCCGGCGGCGACGACCAGAACCAGAAGCGCGCCCGCACGCCGCGCGAGGCGGCTGAGGCGGGCGCTGATTTTATCGTGGTGGGCCGCCCCATAACCGCCGCCGCCGACCCCGCCGCCGCGGCCGCGGCCATACTGGGGGAGCTTAAATGACGGAAGCTGAAATAAAAGTTTACCTGGCGGATTCCGGCGCCCTGCTGAGCGGGCATTTCCTGCTTTCTTCCGGCCTGCACAGCCCCGACTACGTGCAGTGCGCTCAAGCATTGAAGAACCCGCACTGGGCGGGCGAACTGGGCGCGGCGCTGGCCGCCTTGTGGCTGGGCGCCGAGCCCGAGATCGTGGTTGCCCCGGCGATGGGCGGGCTCATAATAGGGCACGAAGTCGCGCGCGCGCTGGGCGTGGATTTTATTTTCACCGAGCGGGAGAATAACGAGATGGCGCTGCGCCGGGGCTTTACGCTTAAGCCGGGCGCCCGCGTCCTGATAGTGGAGGATGTTTTTACGACGGGTAAATCCACGCTGGAGACCGCGGCCCTGGTGCGGGCCGGCGGCGCGGAAGTGATAGGCGCCCTCTCCGTTATAGACCGCATGGGCGGCAGGGACCTGAAGTTCCCGCATGAAAGCCTGGTGAAGATGGACCTGACCACCTACGCCGCGGCCGACTGCCCGCTGTGCCGCGCCGGCCTGCCGCCGGTGAAGCCCGGCTCCCGGAAATTGAGCTAGATCACGAACATCAGCTTGTCCGCGAATAAAAGCGCGCCGAAAATTATCAACGTGACGCCCGCCGCCATTTCCACCCAGCGTATGCCGCCCCTGAACCGGGCCAGCAGCGAGAAGAACCGGGCCGTGAGCAGCGCGGCCGCCATCAGCGGCACCGCCAGCCCGGCCGAATAGGCCAGCAGCAGCGCCACGCCTTTCCAGAGCGTGCCGGTGGCCGCGGCCAGCCCCAGGATAACGGCCAGTATCGGCCCTATGCAGGGCGACCAGCCCAGCGCGAAAGCGAACCCCATCAACAGGGCCCCGACGGGGCCATGCGTTATATGCCGCATGGAAAACCTTTTTTCGTAATTCAGCAGCGTCAGGTTGAGGATGCCGGTCATGTGCACGCCGAGCAGCACCATCGCGGCTCCGAACAGCCGGAGCATCAGTTCCTTGTGCGCGGCCAGGACGCTGCCCAGGCCGGAGGCGGCCGCGCCCATTACGGAAAAAGCCAGCGTGAAGCCGGCGATAAAAATAGCCGCCCGCCTGGCTATTTTATGGGTGGAGACGCCGGGCGCGCCGTTCATTATTTCCCTGGCGGAAAAACCGGACAGCATCGACAGGTAGGCCGGCAGCAGCGGCAGGATGCACGGCGAGAAGAAAGACAGCACGCCCGCGCCGAAAGCCGTAAAAAGTTGTCCCATTGTCAGCGCCTTTGCCCGGAGTTATTCCGGCTTTTTTTCCGGCGCCTGTTTTTTCGCGGCCCCGGTTCTTTTTAGTTCCAGCTTGAAAATGTCCAGCCCGTCCCAGGGCCCGACCTGCACGTAAAAGACTACGCTGAAGGTTTTCCCCGCGGCGTCGCGCATTACGGCCGTTACGGTCTTCGCGGTTTCGGCCGCCGGCTGCGCCTTCCGGTCCAGCGACACGAGGTGCAGCTTGAGTATCTTCCTGTCCGCGGCGTCTTCTATAAGGAAAGCGCCTTTCAGGGCCGTATCGCGGCGGATATAATCCTGTACGAAATCGGCCAGGTCCTCGTCGCTTTCCTGCACGAAGGGCGCGTCGTCCTCCTCGTCCCCGTTCCTGGCCGCTTCGGTGGAGATCACCGCTTCCGAAAGGCCTTCCTCGTCGTACGCGGCCAGGGCCGGCGCCCCGCCGCAGGCCAGCGCCAGCGCCGCCGCCATTAAATACTTCATTTCCCCCCCTTCTGTTCCGAAGCGCGCACTATCTTCATGGGCGTTTTTTTTATGCCCGGCCAGTGCGCGGTTTCCACGCAGCGCATCACTTCGCGCCAGTGCCCCTGGCTTTTCAGCAGGAAATCGCAGGCTTCGCGCACGGCGCCCGCCCCCCCCTCTTTTTTAGTCACCAGGTGGGAGGCTTTCATCACTTCGGGCAGCGCGTTGGCCGGCGCGCAGGCCAGGCCCGCTTTTTTAAGCACCGGGATGTCGGTCCAGTCGTCGCCCATATAGGCTACGTTCTCGGGCTTGAGCCCGGTGGCGGCGAGGATCTGGCTGAGCGGCTCCAGCTTGGACAGGAAGCCCTGGTAGGCGTAGGTCATGCCCAGGTTCCGCGCGCGCTCTTCGGTGCCGGGCGATTCGCGGCCGGTTATTACGCCGGTCATTACCCCGAACTGGTTGAGCAGGCGCAGTCCTATGCCGTCCAGCGAATGGAAAGCCTTGAACTCCACCATCTCCGCGCCGCGGCCCGGGATGTAGTACATCCTTCCGTCGGTAAGCACCCCGTCCACGTCCATCAGGAAAATCTTTATTTTTTTCGCGCGGGCGATATTCTTTTTATCGTTCATGTTTTCGTTATCCATTTCCTGGCCAGCTCAAGTTCCTGTTTCCTTGCCGCGTAGTTGCGCGGGGCCGGCCCGGTATAGCTGAAAAGGTACCAGTTTATGCTCTCCTCTATCCAGACCGGCGCCGGGGTGGACGCCCAGTCCAGTTCCTTTTCGGCCCGGGCGATGTCCAGCACGAAGTCCCCCCCCGTCGAGAAAGGGGAGGCGTCGAAATTGAAGCCGTTCTCCTTGAGCCAGGAATACTCGGGATACAGCGGCCGGGCTTCGCGGTGCATGATGCGTGCGGAGATCTTTACGAAATCGTCCAGCGTCATGGTCCTGGAATCGCCCACATTGTAGGCGCGCCCGGGGGCGGCTTCCGAGTAGACCAGCTTTTCCATGGCCCGCGCCATGTCCTTCGAAAAAATGAAGCGGTTCGTGAACGCGAAGCCCGGCAGGAACAGCGGGCCGCCGTCGGCCAGGCGCAGCCAGTACGAATAGGCCCGCAGCGTCGGGTCGTTGGGCCCTATCACCACCGGAGGGCGGAGCACCGCCAGCGGGAAACTCTTTTCCCGGAAGGCTTTGAAGAACTCCGCTTCGGCCGCGTATTTGCCTGCGGCGTAAGCGTATTTCTCTTTGAGCGGGGATTTGAGCGCCAGCAGCTCCGTCTGGCTTTCCCTGAACGGGGAGGAGGATCCTTCCAGCACGGAGTAGACCGAGGCTGAAGAAGTGAAAATGTATTGCCCCGTGCGGCCGCTGAAAACGCTGATGGCTTTTTGCGCGTCTTCGGCGTTGAAGCAGATATTGTCGATCACGGCGTCCCAGGGCTCCACTGCCATCCGGGCCAGGTCTATTTCTACCGTGCGGTCCCCCCGCGCCTGGCGGATATCCAGCGGCAGCCCGTCGCAGGGGGCCTGCCGGGAAAAAATAGTTACCTCATTGCCCGCCTGCAGCAGGCGGATGGCCGTTTCCCTGCCAAAAAACCTGGTGCCGCCTAAGATCAGTATTCGCATCTGAAACAGTATATAAATTAGAGCGGCAATTCCGAAATGCCCGGCCGGCGGCTGCGGGGCTTTGCGGGAATATGCGGGCTTAGGTTCTTTGTGGCGGACTATTTTTATCCTTTCTTTGCGGTTAACATGGGTTAACTGGTAATGCTGGCGTGTCTTGTTTGTTTATTGCTTTTTCTCTTGTATTTGGCGATTTTATGTATAATTGGTTAACTGGTGTTAACTTATGGAGAAAGAGTACCTGTCAATACCTGAGGCCGCTGTGCTCCTGGGCTTAAGCCGCATAGCTGTTTTTAAGCAGGTAAAGCGGGGCAAACTTGCGGCTATACGCATTGGGCGTAACTGGGCTGTTCCGGCTGCAGCGTTGGCCGCCCGCGGGCCGTCGCGCCCCGGCGGCGCCGCGGTTCCCCCCGCCGCGGCTCCTCCCGCGCCGCAAAGCTCCGTCGGTGAGCGCGGGTTCGTCGATACCGGCTGGGACTAGCTCGCCCGCTGCGGTGCGGCGCAGGTTGCCCTCTCCGGTTTTTAAGTGTATAATTCTGCCTATGGATAACTCATTTTTTGAGGACTTGAAAGAGTTGCTTAATACCCTGGGTAAGGATCCGGGGCAGAAAAATTCAGCCGGAGGCAAAATGGACAAAGATTATTCGGGGAAGTTGCTGTTGCCGATCCTGGTGGTTGCGCTGTTCATGTTGTCGTTCTCGGCGTATTTTATCGTTTCGCCCGGCGAAGTTGCCATAAAAACGCGGCTGGGCAGCATTGTTGACTCTTATAGCGAGGGGCTCCATTTTAAGCTGCCTTTTATTGAAAGCGTAACCAGGTTCTCCATACAGATACAGCGCGCCAATATTAAGACCCAGGCCTTTTCCAAGGACTTGCAGACAATGAACGCTCATTTAGTGGTAAATCACCGTATACAGAAGGAAACGGCGGTCAGTATTTTCCGAAATTTAGGCCCGGACTATGTGCAGAATATCGTTGACCCGGCCGTGCAGGAAGTTTTTAAGGCCATAGCGGCCCGCTATTCGGCCGAAAGGGTCATTTCGGAGCGCAATGAGCTTGTTATGGAGCTGAATACGGAGGTAAAAGACCGGCTTACTAAGAAAGAGATCATCGTTACCGATATCTCTGTCGTGGATCTGGACTTTACCGAACAATTCCTGCGCGCCGTCGAGGATAAGCAGGTGGCGGACCAGCAGGCCCAGATGGCGGGAAAGCTGGTCGAGAAGGCCAAGCGCGACGCCGAGCAGCAAATAGCCAAGTCGCGCGGCGAGGCTGAAGCCCTGCGCATGCAGCGCGAGCAGGTTACGCCTTCCCTTATTGAGCTGCGCAAGGTGGACGCCCAGCTTAAGGCTATAGAGAAATGGAATGGCGTGCTGCCCGGTTATGTGGGTGCCGGCGTGCCGTTTATCTCCATAGAGAAGGGTAAATAAACAGGCAAAATATTTGTTTTTTTCTTGCTCAAGAGGGCCCGATTATATTCGGGCCTTCTTTTTTCCTAACAATGCTTGTTTGTGGAAAGGTCTTGACAATTGTCATGCTCTGATGTAAAATGTATTAAGTAAATACATTGATTAATATAATTAATTTAAAAATTAAAAATATGAATATGCCTGATAGGTGTCCGTCGTGTAATGAAAAATTGGTGGTAACTGCGCTGTGTTGTTGCAGCTGTAAAACAGCGATCACGGGTTCTTTTGACCTTCCGCTTTTTGCCTCGCTTTCCGCGGAGGATGAAAAATTTCTGAAAACTTTTCTTTCGGCCCGGGGCAGCATAAAAGAGGTTGAGAAGCAGTTGTGTATTTCATATCCAACCGTCAAGGCGCGGCTGGAGGCGCTGCTTAATAAATTGGGCCTGGGAAATTTTCAGGCGCAAGTCAGGGAAAGCCGTATGGATATTATTGAGCGCCTGGAGCGGGGGGGGATCCCGGCGCAGGAGGCTGCCGTATTGCTCAGGGAGCTGGAGAATTAGGGGCGGGGAAAGTTTGGCTTAGAATTTTTCTTGAGCAAGTTCTATATATAAGGAAAGCGGGGGCGCTGTGTTTCACGTGAAACATTCGGCGCCCCCTGTTCGTTTTCTGGGTGGTTTGAAAATACCATGAAGCGGGAAAAGGCGTTTCACGTGAAACATTGCGCTGCAGTTGGCTTGATTTGTGGCTATGTCGTGTAGGGGGGGGCTGCGTGTGTGTTATGTGATCCTCCCAATTC
>DAOPZW010000154.1:0-6959 GCA_035353595.1 Elusimicrobiales bacterium
GGTCCTTCTGGAAAACCTTTTCCCTGGACCTGGGCAAAGAGGGGGAGGACGATGCGCCGGCGCTGCAGCTGGCGGCCCCCGACGCCCCCGCGGGCGCGGCCCTGGAGGCGGCTGATGAGAAGGAGATCCTGGAACGGGCCCTTTCAAAGCTGGAGCCGGAAGACCGGGCCATACTGCTGCTGCGGGAGATAGACGGCCGCTCCTACCAGGAGATAGCGGAGATAACGGACATAGCGCTGGGAACGGTTAAATCGCGGATCTCAAGGGCGCGCGAAGCGCTGAGGCAGAAGATGAGCGTCTTGCTGAAAGCCAATGGAACATAATCTTTGCAGGGAAAACTTATCGGCCTACCTGGACGGCGAACTGCCGGCCGGGGAGCGGCTTTCGCTGGAGCGGCATCTCGCCGCCTGCCCCGCCTGCAGCCGGCAGTTGGCCGAGCTGCGGCTGGTCTCATCTATTTTTAAGAAGCACGCCACGGAACCCGCGCCCCGCGCTTTGAAAGACGCGGTCTTTGCCGGGCGGGAAAAACCGGCTGCGGGATATTGGCTCAAGCCCGC
This sequence comes from Elusimicrobiales bacterium, assembly GCA_035353595.1. Taxonomy (GTDB): domain Bacteria; phylum Elusimicrobiota; class Elusimicrobia; order Elusimicrobiales; family UBA9959; genus UBA9959. Next base: position 558 of record DAOPZW010000154.1, read on the forward strand.
CCTCGCCTTCGCGGCGGCCGCCGCCGGCCTGCTGGTAATACTTGCCCTGCCGAAGTTCGCCGACAGGGACCAGGCGATCTACAACCCGGCGCCGTCCTCCGCACCGCGAACCGGGGAAACAGCGCAGCGCGTACCGGCGCCGGAAAGCGAGGCGGCTTTCTCCGGCGACAGCGCCGGCCTTGGCGGGGCCGGTTCCTCCGGCGCTTCCGCCCTGCAGGCTGCCGCTCCCGCCGGAGCAGGCGGAGGGACGGCCCGCTACGCCAGGCCCGCCTTCCAGAAGAAAGGGGCTTTCACCCAGGCGAAGTTCGCCTCCCGCGGTTATGCAAAGGCCGACGCAGCTGAAGGAAAAAAGCCGGGTCCTGCTTCGCCCGCCGCAGCGGCGCTCTCCGGGTCCGCGGCCGGCGGCACGGGCTTTTTCGGCGCCGGTAAAGCCGTAGCCGCCGCGCCTTCCGCTAAAGCAAAAGCCGCGCCGCTGGTTGCCGCGAAAAAAGAAACGCTGCCCGGCTGGCTGGACCGGCTTATCGGGCAATATCAGAAGGAGCCGCGCGGCAACCCGCCATACGAGGTCTGGAAATTCATTTACCTGGGAAAAACCGTTTACTATCTGCCGCCGCAATGCTGCGACCAGTACAGCGAACTTTACGGCGAAAGCGGCGCGCTGCTCTGCGCGCCCGACGGCGGCAAGTCCGGCGACGGCGACGGGAAATGCCCCGATTTCTACGCTCAGCGAAAGAACGGGGAATTGGTCTGGAAGGATAGCCGGACGGGTAAATAATTTTTTATATGGCCTTCCATGCCGGAAAAAGACAGGGGAATAAACACAAAGCAGTAAAAAGATGGCCAGAACGGACGAACTCAGAAAAACGCTCGACAGCCTGCAGGCGGCCATAGCGGCCTATAAGACCGCCTTCAGGGGGGACGGCGCCGCGCTGCGCGCGCTGGACGAACTGCGCCGCCTGGCGACAGCGGCCGGCAATGAGCTGGCCGACCTGGAAATGGACCCCCTGCCCCCAGGCCCCAACGGCGAAAAAGCCCTCACCCCGCGGGAATTGGAGATACTCTCGCTGATAGCGGCCGGCCTGGGCAACAAGGAGATAGCCTACCGCCTGGGCATCTCCGACCGCACCGTGCAGTTCCACATCCGCTCCGTCTTCGACAAGACCGGCGCCCGCTCCCGCACCGAAGCCGCCGTCCTGGCCCTTAAGAAGGGCTTTATCCGGCCGCGTCCCGTCTGACGCCTTTCCTTTTTCCCACCTGTGGTAAATGCCGATACCGGCGGCCCGGCCTTTCTGGTATGCTATGGGCAGCAAGCTGGAGCCGGGAGGATATATGAAAAACCAAAACCGCGGTAAAAAAAATGCCGGCAAAACTTCTCCGGAGGCCGCCTTCGGAACCCTCTGGAAATATTACTCCGACGAGGCCGTGAGCGAGATCTTCATAGACGCCTTCGACAGGCTGTCCGTGGAACGCAAGGGCAGGCTTGAAACGGTGCCCCCGGTCTTCGCCTCGCAGGCCGCGGTGGCGGCCCTGGTGAAAAAACTGGCCGCGCTGCCCGGCAGCAACTCGCGCAGGACCAGCTTCGGCTCCGGCGCGGTGCTGGACGTGCGGCTGGCCGACCAGACGGTGGTGACCAGCGCCGAGGGCGCGGCCTATCACGCGGTGATGATAAAAAAGACTCCCGGCCGGGTACCGGGCTGGCCCGAGCTCGTCAAATACGGCTGCGTCCCGGAGGAGGCGAAAGCTCTCTTCGAAAAGATATTGGCCCAAAGGGAAAGCCTGCTGATAACCGGCAGCAGCGCTTCGGGCAAGACCACGCTGGTGAACGCGCTGGTGAACGGCATCCCGGCCGGCAGGCGGATAGTGGCCATACAGGCGGCCCCGGAGCTGGTCCTGAAACACCCGGCCTGCCTGTGCCTGGACGCCTCGTCGGACGAGGAATTCACCGGCCTGCTGCGCAATGCCGCCAGGTTCCGCCCCGATCACCTGGTGGCGGACAGCCTCGACGGCCTCGGCGTGCCGGAGGTGGTGAAAGCCATGCGGGAAGGGCTGCCCGTAGTGGCGTCCTGCCACTCCGACGGGGTGCTGGACGCCCTCAGGCGGCTGGAGTTCATGTACCTCGCGGCCAAGACGGCCTTCGGCCTCGACGAGATACGCGCCATGCTGGCCGCGGGGCTCAGGTACGTGAGCTTCCAGGAGCGCGGCGCGGACGGCAAAAGGCGCGTGACCGACCTCTCGCGCATAAAGGGTTACGAGGACGGCCGTTATCTCATAGAGCCGCTGTTTAAATACGACTACGAAACCGGCGCCTTCGCGCTGACGCCGGCCGGCAGGGAAATGCTTTCATGAAGGGAACGGCTGCGGAGCCGGCCGCGGAAGACCGGCTGGTGAACGCCCTCAGGCAGGCGGGCGCGCTGGTCTTTTCCGCTTCCGGGGGCATGGCCGTGCTGCTCGCCGCGGTGGCCGTCTATTTTGAGATCTTCCCAGACCCTGAATGGTTCAAGGTCCGCATAGGCCCGGGCTACACCCTGCTCATCGCCCTCGCGGCCCTGCTCTGGGCCGGCCTCAGCTTCAGCGCGGCGCTGCTGCTGCGCGGCCGGCCGCTGACGCCGCCGAATTACGGCCTGATCGCGCTGCATACCGTGGGGGCGCTCGGCCTGGGCCTGTGGACGTCCAGGCTCTCTTACGCGGGATCTCCCGGCGCCGGGCGCCTGTGGTATATCCTGGCGCTGGCCGCGTTCATAATATCGGAAGGCTATATTTTTCTGAAGCCGCGGAGTTGAACTTGTGCCCCCCGGCCATAAAGAATAAAATTTACTTTTACCTGGAGCTATTACTATGAAGATCATTACCGGCGTCTTATTCTTTGCCGCGGCCCTGCGCTGCGGCCCCGCGGCGGCCATGCCGCCGGAGGCGGAGGCCGTCTTCGAAAAAGCCGGGGTGAAGCTGACCGACGCGGACCTGTACCGGGTGGCGGAGATCTATAACTTCTGGGACCAGAAGGGCGAAAGCGTCTGGCCCGGCGTGGACATGACGACCACGCCGGTGCAATTGGTATTCCCGGCCAAGCTCGGCGTGCTGATAGGCCATCCCAACCCGCCGGAGGGCTGTATCAAGGAAGACATTAAGCTGCCCGGCTTCAATAAAACTTTCTGCCACAGGCCCGACCGCAGCTTCCTGTACGGCGCCGCCACCGGCAGGGAGGGGCGCTCCATGGTGGTTTCGCTGAACCCGATGGACCTTTACGAAGAGTACATCAAGGATTATTACGCCCGGAACAACATCAAGGCGGAAAAATATACCAAGCCCTACCTGCAGTACCTGGGCGAAGCGGCGCACGAACTCCTGCACGCGCACCAGGCGCGCGAGAGCCGCTACCTGCCTGAAAAAGAGAAGGAGGTAAACCCGCCGAAGCTTAATAAAGCCGACTATCCTTACCAAGATGAGGAGAACTGCCTGCTGCTGGGGCTGGAAGGGCGCGTGCTGGCCGACCTGCTGGACGCCACTGACCCCGCCGGCGTGCGGGAACTCTGGCGGGATTTCACGCTGCTGCGCTCCGCCAGGCACCGCCGCCTGCCGGGCGACATAGTGCGCCTGGAACAATACATGGAGCTCAGCGAGGGCACCGCCCAGTATGTGGGCTGGACGGTGCAGTACGGCGCCAACGGCGACGTGAAGCCGCTGCCGGAAACCTCCGCCGACCCGCGCTTCACCGGCTATGCGTCCAGCGATACGCTGAGCGGCATGATAAAGCAGAACCTCTTAGCGCTGGAGAACCCGAGGCAGGGACGCATGATGCCCTATGTGTACTTCACCGGAGTGGCCCTGGTCAGCAGCATGGAAAAGGCCGTGCCCGGCTGGAAAAAGGACATCTTCCGCAAGATCTTCGGCTTCAGGTCCGGGCTCGACGGGCTGATAACGGCCAAGATCAAGCCCGAGGGCAGCGACAAGGAGCGGCTCAAAGCCGTGTTCGCGCGCTACAAGGCGGACGAGATCCGCGCCCGGGTTAAAGAAAGCCTCGACAAGGACCTGGCCGACAACAAGGCGAAGCTGGACAAGTTCTACGCCGCGCCGGGCCGGCGCTACGCTTTCAGTTTCCGCGGCGTAAAGCCGGTGGACGCTATGGTCTTCGCGCCGGGGCTGCTTACGGAGTATAAAGCGCTGCGCGTGTACGAGGCCGGGATAACCAAGATCATCTGCAATTACGGCAAGAAGAACGAAAAAAAGGTGGAGTTCTCGAAGAACCTGCCGGTGCTGCATGACAGGGCCGGCGGCGGCTTTGAACTGGCGGCGGCGGGCGGGGAAGTCCCGGTTATAAAAGCGGACAAGACCGACGTAAAAAAAGACAGGACCGTCTACCGCGGCGGCGTGGAATTCTCCAACGGCATTTTCAGCTGGAAAGGCGACAAGCTGGAGGTTGCGGAGAAAGACGGCGTGACCCGGCTTATCTTCTGAGCGCCGCCGCCCGTTAACGAAAGAACCCCGCTCACGGCGGGGTTCTTTTTTGGGAGCCGTCCGGCGGAGCGGCCCTCAGCTTTCGCGCGCCAGCAGCGCTTTAAGCTCCAGCCCGTACTGGTCGGCGTTCAGCCCCACTATCAGGTGGCAGACGCCGCCGGGCAACGCCATTACTTCACCCACGCCGGCCTGCCTGAGCAGCCCCGCCTCGGGCATAGCGCCAGCCGCCATAACCACCCGCAGGCGCGTCTGCGCGCAGGCGTCTATAGAGCGCACGGCCCCTGGCCCGCCCAGCGCAGTAAGCCAGGCGCGCGCCTTGGCCGCCGCCTCCGGGTCGCGCTCCGGCCCGGCAAAGCCCGCCGCCGCCTCAGCCTGGGGGGGAGCTTCCGTCAATTCCGCTTCGGGGCCCGCCGTCGCCAGGTATTCCTGCAGGTCGGTCTTCATATTTTCCGAGTTGGTGCCGAAGATGGCCTGCACCCCGCTGCCCACCGTAACTACGCCCGCCGCCCCTAAACCTTTGAGCTGCCCGGCGTTGACCTTGGCTATGGCGTGCACTTCCACCCGCAGGCGGGTGATGCAGGCGTCCAGGCTTTTAATATTGCTCTTGCCGCCGAAGGCCAGCGCCAGCTGGTGCGAGAACTCGTGCACGGGGCGCGACTGTGCGGCTTCTTCCTCGACGTCCGGCTCCCTGCCCGGCGTCAGCAGGTTCCAGCGCCTGATGGCGAAGTTGAATACGCCGAAATACATGGCGGCCCACAGCGGGCCTATCACCAGGAACCAGAGCGCGTGGGAGGATTTGGGGAACAGCACGATATAGTCTATGAGGCCGTGCGAGAAAGTCATCCCGTGTTTTATGCCGAGCAGGATGCACACCGAGAACGCCGCGCCGGCCATAACGGCGTGCAGCCCGTAAAGCACCGGCGCCACGAACATGAAGGCGAACTCTATGGGCTCGGTGATACCGGTCAGGAACGAGGTCAGCGCCGCCGAAACCATGATGCCGCCTATGCGCGTGCGCTGCGACGGTTTCGCGTTATACCAGATGGCCATGGCGGCCGCCGGCAGGCCCCACATCTTGAACAGGTAGCCGCCGGCCATGTTGCCCGCCGTCGGATCGCCGGCCGTGAAGCGGAAGATCTCGCCGTGGATCACCTGCTGCGTAGTGGGATCGAGGAAAGACCCTACCTGGAAGAAGAAAGGCACGTTCCAGATATGGTGCAGGCCGAAAGGCAGCAGGGCCCTTTCCACCAGGCCGTAGATGCCGAAAGCCGTAGCCGGCGAACCGGAGGAAGCCCACAGCGAGAAGCGGGAAATGCCGTCGCCGATAGGCGGCCAGATAAAGCTGAGCAGGCAGCCCAGGACTATGGCCGCCACGGCGCTGAGTATGGGCACCAGCCTTTTGCCGGCGAAGAAGCCCAGGTATGCGGGCAGCTTAACGCGGTAATAGCGGTTGAACAGGAACCCGGCCATGGCGCCCGCCAGGATGCCGCCGAAAACCCCGGTTTCTATGGACGGCACGCCCATGATGGGCGTCAGCTTTACGCCCATCAGGGCGCCCATCACGCCCATGGTGGCGATCATCACCACGTAGGCCACCGTGCTGGCCAGCGCCGCCACGCCCTCGTTGGCGGTAAGGCCCAGGCTGATGCCTATGGCGAAGATGAGGGGGAGGTTGCCGAAGATGGCGCCGCCCGCCTGGGCCATCAGCTTGGAGACTACCGCCGGCAGCGCGGCGAAGTTGGCGCTGCCCAGGCCCAGCATCAGGCCGGCCACCGGCAGCACCGACACCGGGAGCATCAGGGATTTGCCTATCTTCTGCAGCAGGGCGAAAGCATTTTTACCGGGATTTACCATATTTTCCTTTAGCAGCTATTTCTCGGCGGTCAGGGCGCGCACTTCGGCGGCGGTGGCGCAGGCCAGCGCGCGCTGGGCCAGCGCGCGGCAGTCTTC
>DAOPZW010000155.1:0-6936 GCA_035353595.1 Elusimicrobiales bacterium
GAAGTTCTTGAACTGCCAGGGGTCCTTCCTGTCCACCGCCGGGTTATTGTGCCCGCTGAAAGCGTTGGTGTAATGCTTGAGCGGCGTCCAGTCCGAGGGGATGGAGAGCATCTTGCCCAGGTAGGGCTTCGCGATCTTCAGGATGTATTCGTGCGGCAGGTCGTCGGGCACCAGAACGCCCCGGTCCGGGTTCTCTATCGTCCACATGGCGGCGGCCACCACAGAAATGGCCACCTGCATCGTGGTCGCGTTCTGGTGCGGCACCAGCTTGCGGCTTTCGTGAATATCCAGCTTGGTGCCGGTCCACCAGGAATTGTAAGGATGGCCCATTATCAGCGCGCCCAGGGTGTCCTCCCCTTTTATGATCTCGTCGGTCATGATGCGGATCTTGGGCTGCAGCTTGTAATCGTCGCCCTTCATTTCCTCGAGCGAAACTATGGCCGCGTCGCAGGGGCAGTAGGCGTAATGCACGGTGGGGCGGTAGACGGCCTTGCCGTTCTTCCAGACGGTCAGCTTGTCCGAGATCGTGAAAGCTTCGCCGTGGCGGACCACCATGCCGCGCACCTTGTAATTCGGGACCCACGAGGTCACCCAGGTGTTCATGCCCATGCGGGCCAGGCAGATCTGGTTCTTCGGGCCGGTCTTGTGCTGGTAGGCCAGCGGTGGCAGCTCTTTCTCGTGCGTGCCCCAGCCCATTTCGGCCGTGGTGGTGCCCTCCTCGCGGAAGCCCTCCACGCTCCAGGTGTTGACGAACTCGTCGACCTCTTTCGGCTTGGCGGAGATCTGCGTGTCGCGCTCGCTGCAATGGATGACCTTCACGCCCAGTTTCCTGGAGAGCTCGTTGAAGGTCTGGTCGCTGATCAGCTGGCGGATAATTTCGGCGTCTTTGCCTTTCACTTTCTTGTCCGCTATCAGGCGGTTGCCGATGTCGACCAGGCCCTTCTTGGTGAAATGCGAGATCAGCCCGGGATTGGCGCCGTGCTCCAGCACCGCCGTGGGGCCGGGGGTTTTCCACTTCGCTATCTGGCGGCGGATGTTCATGTGGCGCCAGTAAAGGGTACGCTCCGTCGGATGCTTGTCCAGCGCGCCGGTATAGGGATCCTCGAGCTCGGTGGAAGTGTTGATATAAAGCACGCCGCGGTCGTGGCACCACTGCAGCAGCGAGCCGCACTCGATATTCCAGGCGAGGTCGATGAGGAGGTCGCCGGCGGCGAGGTATTTGCCGGCGGTAACGTCGAGGTTGTCCTGCGTGACGCGCTTGCGGACGAAAGTAACGCCCTTGGCGAGCCACGGCTTAAGCTCTTTGCGCTTGTCCTCGAAATCCATGATGGTGATGTTTTTGGGGGAGATCCTGAGGAGCTTCATCAGGATCGGCAGCGTACACTGGGCCACCGCTCCGTATCCCACGAAAAGCACACGTTTGTTAAATTCCTTCACCATAGTTTCTCCCTCCTGAAATCCCGCGCTTGTCTGCCTGCCGGATTTTTCTCGTTGCCGAAATAACACAATTATACTGCTGAAATATAATACAAAAAAGAACGGGAAATGTCTTAAGAATCGTCGGGCATTTTCCGCCCCGTTCCGTTAAGCCGCGCGGCGCGGGCGCGGTTTGTGTTTCACGCCGCGGTTGTTGTATGCTTTGGCTATGAATTTAAAAGCCGCGTCGCTGCTGGGCCTGGCGGCCTCTTTTTTCGCGCTGGTTGCGCTGGTGCTGCGGCGGGCGCTCATTGCGCAGGGGGCGGCGGGGCTCTTCGTCCAGGCCCTCTCCCTGGCGCTGATGATAGCGGCCCGCGTCACCTTTGGCAGGCGCAGCTTCAACGCCTCCGCGGCCCCCACGCGGGGCGGCCTGGTGACCGGCGGCCCCTACAAATACCTGCGCCACCCAATTTACGCCGCGGCGCTGTACCTTACCTGGGCGGGCGTCCTCACGCATTTTTCCGCGGTTAATTTCCTGATCGGGCTGGTCCCCACGGCCGGCCTCGCCGTGCGCATGCTGGCGGAGGAACATCTGCTGAAGAAAGAATACCCGGAATACGCCGCCTACGCCGGCCGCGTAAAACGGGTGATCCCGTTCATGTTCTGAGCCGCCCGCCGCGGCTTATTTTAACTTTAGCCCGCCGTCAGGCGTCCCAATACGCTTCCTGCAGGTTCTCTTCTTTTTCCGGCAGCGCGCGCATCAGGCGCGGAGAATTCTGCGCCAGCACCTCGAAGCTCACGCGGTTGGCGTACTTCGAGATCTGCGACAGCGAAGAGTAGGTCAGCGCATTTATCAGGTTCTTCGACGAGTTGGGCACCTTGGCCTGGTGGTACTTCCGGGCGCTGAGGTCGTGCAGCAGCGCGGCCAGCGCGCCGTCGCCGGCGCCGTTGGTGTTCTTTATCACCATCGGGCCGCCCATGAACGGGTTGATGTGGCTATATATCTTTATCGGCCTGGCGCAGTCGCTTTTGCGCATCGGGCGGCTGAACTCGAATTTATTGTAGTCCGCTATCGACTTGGTATGCAGCTTATAGGTGGTGCGCCGCGCGAACCGCTCGTCGACGTGCCCCGCCAGGTAAAGCCCGTGCTTGCCCACCGTCAGCAGGACGAAATCGGCGATATCCAGCGTATCCTCGGCGGCTTTGAGCGCGTCGCTGAACCCGGTGAGGGCCAGCGCCTCGGCGTCGTTCATGGCCACGCAGGTCACGTATTTTTTTATGAAGTCGCGGAAAAATTTTTTCCGGGATTCTATCAGGAAGCTGGTCCCCAGCGTCATCACCACCGGCACGCGCGCTTTGAGGGCGGCTTCGCAGGCCTTGATGGTGGAGGCGAAAATAGGGGCGCCCTCGTCGCGCAGGATATAGGCCGAGATCAGCAGGGCCGAAGCTTTTTCGATAACGTCGACGGGGATGGACTCCGGGGCCAGGTCGTTCATGCAGCCCTTGCTGATGCCGAAGGTCCGCTCGCCGTCGGGCGTCACAAAGCACATCGCCCGGCCCATCGCGTTTTCGGAAGGCTGCAGGTAAGAGAGGTCCACTTTCGCGCTGGTATTGCGGATATACTTGAAAGCGTAATCGCCCACCGTGATATTGCGGGTGATCGCCCCCAGGGTCACCGAGCGCTCTTCCGAGAGCACCGAGTAATTGTGCAGCGTATTGCCCACCGAGCCGCCGGCGTATTCGCCCAGGATCTTGCCCTGCGCCTTCAGTTCCCGGTAGATGGTCTCGGCGGCCGTGTCGTCCAGGATCTGCGACTCGCCTTTTTTCAGGCCGTAGCGGACCAGGAATTCCTCGCCGACGCGGCATTCGATATCGACCAGCAGCTGGTCGATGCCCACCACATAGAACGGTTCGGTCTGAAGGAAGTGGGGGTCCGCGCTTTCGCGCCCGGCCTTTTCGGTGACCGGGAAGTAATGCTTGTTCTTTCTTTTTCCTGGAAATTTCATGTTAGCCTGTATTGCGCGCGCGGTGCTGTTCTTGCCCCGCAACAGCGCTGCGGGGCCGGCGATATAGGTAATGATACAAAACTTGACTGCCGGCCTGGGCCTTTTGCCGCCGCGGGCCTGCTACCTTAGGCCCTTTTGCCGCGGCCGGAAAAGGGTTAGACTTTATATATAGTTCAGGAGGAAACATGTTTAAAAAAGCCGGCCTCTCCGCACTCTCAGCCCTGTTCTCGGTTTCGCTCGCGTCCGCCGCGGGCTTCGACCTTAACAGCGCCAGCCTCGACCTCAAAGAACGCCTTTCAAATATCCAGGCGCCGGCCGCCCAGGCCCCCGGCAAAGGGGCTTTTGACTGGCTGCGCCCCGCGAAAGCCCCCAAAGAATGGACCATCATGGTCTTCATCAACGGCAAGAACAACCTGGAGCCTTACGCCCTCAAGGACATGAACGAGATGGAACTGGCGGGCTCTACCGATAAAATAAATATCGTTACGGAAACCGGCCGCATCGACGGCTACGACGATTCCGAAGGCGACTGGAAAGGCACCCGCCGCTACCTGATAACCAAGGACGCCGACACGGAAAAGCTGAGCTCCAAAATGGTGCAGGACCTGGGCAAGACCGACATGGGCGATTACAAGAGCGTCGCCGCCTTCGGCCTTTGGGCTAAAAAGAATTACCCGGCGAAAAAGTACATGCTGATAGTGTGGAACCACGGCTCAGGCTGGGAGAAAGGCCTGCGGCGCGGCGTCGACAAGGGCATTTCCTACGACGACGAGACCGACAACCACATAACCACACCGCAGCTGGGCCTGGCGCTCAAAGGCATGGGCGGCGTGGACGTATACGGCTCCGACGCCTGCCTGATGCAGATGCCCGAGGTGGACTATGAGCTCAAGGATTCCGCGGCCTATATAGTAGGCTCCGAAGAGACCGAGCCCGGCGACGGCTATACCTATAACACCTTCCTGGCCCCCGTGGCCGCCCGCCCCGAAATGACGCCCGCCGAGCTGGCCAAGACGGCCGTGGACGCCTACAGCGACCATTACAACCAGCAGGGCACGGGCTCCACGCAGAGCTTCATCAAGACCGCGGCCCTGCCCGGCTTCGTTGCGAAGGTGAACGCCTGGGTGGACGCCGTGATGGCCGCCGGGCTCAAAGCCGAAGTTGCCTCCGCGCGCACGGCCGCCATGTCCTACGCCATCTCCGAGAACAAAGACCTGGTGCATCTGGTGAACCTGGTGGCCGGCAAAACACAGGACGCGGCGGTAAAAGCGAAGTCCGCCGACCTGGTAAGCTATATCGTCAAGGAACTGGTGCAGCATAACCGCTACAACAACCAGCCCGACAACGGCGGCGGCGATTACGACGACTGGGATTACAAGGCTTCCCGCTGGGGCGGCAAGGATTATTCCGAATCCCACGGCATAGCGGTGTACCTGCCCGGCTCCGCCCCGGCCGCGGCCTACGGCGAGCTGGCCTGGGCCTCCGCCTCGAAATGGGACGAGTTCATAACCTGGAGCGTGGCGAAGTAAGACGGCGCGGCAGCCGCGACCTGAAGCAGCCCGGGGCAAAACCCCGGGCTGTTTTATTTCCGCCGCGGGAGCGGCGCTCAGATGTTCGAGTGAAGGCGGCGCGGCCGCGCCTTTATTTTTTCCCGGCCGGCGCGAAGGGCGTTAAAAGCCCGGGCGGCACGTAAATATTCCGGCGGATCATCTGCTCTATGTAATATTTCGTCCTGGCGGCGTTCCTGCGCCGGTAATTCAGCACGGCCAGGTTGGTATAGACCTTGGCGAAATCCGGGTTGATGAGCAGCGCCGTTTCCCAGACGGCTTCCGCCTTGTCCACCAGGCCCAGGTCGTAATACAGCAGCCCCAGGTTAAGGTAAGCGTTGTCGCAGCGCGCGTCGATGGCTATTTCCTTCAGATATTCCGCTTCCGCTTCCTTGGGCCGGCCGGTGTCCATGTACACCAGCCCCAGATTGCTGTGCACGCGCCGCTCGCCGGGATTTATCGCGGCGGCGGCTTCCAGCACGCGCTGCGCGTTGGACAGGTCGCCGTCCAGATAATACATGGCGCCCAGGTTATTGTGGTTGAAAGCAGAGCCGGGCGAAGACGCCACCGCCTTTTTCCAGAAACTTATCTTATCCCTGAAATGCCCGCTGTAAAAGAACGAAACCGCGGCCAGCAGGCACAGCACGACCGCCCCCGCCGCCGCGGCGCCGCGCCCGGATAATTTAAAGACCCCCCGCAGGTCCAGCTCCGCCAGCAGGAAGATGAACCCCGCCAGCGGCAGGTAGATGCGGTGCTCGCTGAAGTTGGGCACGGCCGCGGAAGATTGTATGAAGGAAGGCAGCAGGAACAGCAGGAACCATAAGCCGCCGAAAACCAGGTAATTCACCCGTTTGGTCTTTGAAGCGTATATAAGGAAGCCGGTCAGGCCGACCGCGGCAAGCCCGTACCAGGCCGGCAGGTCCCGCAGCACCTGCAGTATCCCCAGGTTTACCGGGAAGAAGATCTTCCCGAGATAAGCGGCGAGGGCCGGGAAATTCCCGCTGAGCGAAGCCAGGATATCGAACGGGGCGTCGCCCATGACGTTCTTCAGCACTTCCGCCCTGGCCGCCAGCCAGGCGGCGACCACCACGAACCAGCCGGCCCAGAGCAGGGCGTCCCCGCCCGACTCGCGCTGCCGCTCCCGCATGAAAGCCAGGTAGAAAGCGCACAGCGCGCACAGCACCGCCGCGGTTTCCTTGGTAAGCAGCGCCAGCAGCAGGAACAGCAAATGGGCCGCCAGCCGCGTCTTCGTGCGTTCCTCCAGGAAGGCCAGGAAAGAAAGAAAACTCAACAGCACAAAGAAGGCGAGCAGAATGTCATTGCGCCCGGGCACCCAGGCCACGGCCTGAGTCAGGGCGGGATGCACCGTGAAGAACAGCGCCCAGAAAAAAGCCGGCGCCCGGCTGATATTCAATTTCAACAGCACCCGGTAGAACAGGCCGCATACCGCCAGGTGCATGACGAGGTTGCTGAAATGATAAGCGCCGGGATTTTTTCCGCCCCACAGGGCGTCCAGCATGAAGGAAACGGTGAGCATGGGCCGGTAATAGGAACCGCCCGAAACGGCGTTGAAAGCGTCGCGCCTGAAAAAATCAGGCAGGTTGGCCAGCTTGGAGATAAAGTCGAACTTATCCATCAGGCCATTATCGTCCAGGTAGCTGAAATCGAAAAAGACCGTCCGGAAATAAAGCAATAAGCCGGCGAAAGCTATGACCGCATACGGTTTATAGGAAGCGAAGAAAGAACCGGCCGGATAAGCCTCGGGGGTTCCGGCTTTCTCTATGGTTTTATGTTTATGAGACATACTCGCACCGGAGCGGCAAACCGCATTGACCAACCGTAATAATAACAAAAAGCGGCTCCTTTTTTCACAGGCTTCACCGCCTTTCTACAAGGAGTTTTTTAAAATTTCTTCGTCAGCGTCAATTTCTGGGTATTGCCCAGTTCGCCGAAGGGGGCGGCTGAAT
>DAOPZW010000156.1:0-6936 GCA_035353595.1 Elusimicrobiales bacterium
CAAAAACCCTACACAACTCTGCCCTCTAACTGTCTACCCGATGGGGCGCACTCCAAGCGGGACCGTACTGCTGGTTGAAGACGAGGAGAGCTTGCGCCGCATAGGCACCCGGGTGCTGACGGCCGCGGGCTATACCGTTATCGCGGCCGCCGGCGGGCCGGAGGCGCTGCAGGCGCTGCAGCGGCGCGGCCGGCCGGCGGACCTGCTGGTTACCGACGTGATAATGCCCGGCATGAGCGGGCGCGACCTGGCCCGGGAACTTGCGCGCCGCGGGCTGGTGCGCAGGACGCTGTACATGTCTGGCTATACCGACGACGCCATAGTGAAGCACGGCGTGCTGGAGCCGGGCATAGCCTTTATCTATAAACCTTTCACCATAGAGGGGTTCACGCGGAAGCTGCGCGAAGTGCTGGACGGACCTGAAGACCAGGCGAAGCCTTAGCGGCCGCGGGCGGTGAGGGTTGGCTGGAATAAGGACGGGAGCGATAAATGAAAGCCGGAAATATGCGCCTTTCTACGCAGCTGCGCCTGGGCCTGGGCGCGGTGCTTGTAATAACCTGCGTTCTTTCCGCTATCGCCTGGTTGAGCATGCAGCGCGCCTGGCAGAAGACGGAGACCCTGTACCAACACCCGTTCCAGACCGAGCGGGCGGTGAACACGGCCAGGTTAAGCGTCTGGGCCATGCGCGTGAATATGCGCGACTTCCTGCTGCTGGAGAAAAACGCGGACCGGCAGGCGGTGCTGGCCGACATGGCCGCCAACCAGGCGGATGTAATTAAATACCTGGACGTTCTTTACAAAACGTACCTGGGCCCCCGCTCCGATATAGACGCTGTCCGGAGCGAGTTCCAGGAATGGGTATCTATACGGGAGGGTACCCTGCGGCTGCTGAAGGCCGGGAAACTTTCCGAGGCGCGCCGCCGGCACGTGCCCGGAGGGCTGGCACCTAAGCAGGCGCTGAAAATGCTGGCGGCGATGCGGAAAATAAGCGGGTTCGCCGGGGCCCGGGCGGACCAGCTCTACCGGGAAGCCCGGGAACTGCAGGCCGAACTGCTATTGCGGCTGGCTTTGTTCTTTGCCGCTATATTGCTTATGAGCGCGTGGGCCAGTTATCAAATGCACAGGGCCATTATAATGCCGCTCAGGGAGATGAACCAGGAGCTGGAGCGGCGCCAGGCTGAAACCCGCGGGCTGATCGGGGAGCTGGAAGCTGAAATACGGGTCCGCAAAAAGGTACAAGAGGAGGAACGCAGGATAGCGGGGCTGCTCCTGCAGGAAAAAGAACGTCTGAAGATGGCCCAGACAGCGGCCAGGGCCGGCTTGTGGGACTGGGATCTCGCTTCGGGTAAGCTGGAGTGGACCAGCGAATTGTTCCAGCTGCTCGGGCGGGAGGAGTCCGCGGGAGCCACTTTCGAAGCCTGGCTCTCCTCCATACACCCGGACGACCGGGAACGGGCGCTGGCCGTAACAAAGCGCGCGGCCGAGGCGGGCACCGCTCTCAGCAACGAATACCGCCTCGCGCTGGCGGGCGGAGAACAGCGCTGGATAGCCGTTGTCGGGGATGTTCTTCACGACCCGGCGGGCAAACCCTGCCGGATGTCGGGGATCTGCATAGATATAACCGAACGCAAAAAGGCCGAAGAAGCCGTGCGGGCCAGCGAAGAAAGGTTCAGGCAGCTGTTCGAAACCATGTCGGAAGGTTTCGCCACCCACGAGCTTATCTGCGACAGGCAAGGCAGGCCCGCGGATTACCGGTTCCTGGACGTCAACCCGGCTTTCGAGAACCTGACCGGGCTGAAGCGCGCCGACATTATAGGTAAAACCGTGCTGCAGGTGCTGCCGGGCACTGAACGGAGCTGGATAGAGAACTACGGCCGCGTGGCGCTGACCGGCGAAAGGCTGCACATGGAGAATTTCTCGGGCGCGCTGGGCAGACAGTACGAGGTGAACGCCTTCCGGATCAGTCCCGGCCGCTTCGCGGTATCGTTCATGGACGTTACCGAGCGCAAGCGTGCCGAGGCGGAGATCCGGGCGCTTAACGCCGGGCTGGAGCAGAAGGTGCGGGCGCGCACGGCCGAGCTGACGGCCGTAAACCAGGAGCTGAACGAATTCACCTCTTCCGTGGCGCATGACCTGCGCGCCCCGCTGCGGCATGTGGCCGGCTTCGCGAAACTGCTGGAGGAAGCGGCGGGCGCAGGGCTGGGCAAAGAGGCCCGGCATTACCTGGACGTGATCGGCGCCGGCACCGGCAGGATGGGCGAGCTGATAGACCATTTGCTGGGCTTCGCCAGGATGAGCCGCGGGGCGCTGACTCCCGTAAAGACGGACCTGGGCGCCCTGGTCCGGGAAACCGTACAGCAGCTGTCCGGGACGGCCGGCAGGGACATAGAGTGGGTGATCGGAGCTTTGCCCGCCGTAACCGGCGACGCCGGGCTGCTGCGGCAGGTGTTAGTGAACCTGCTGGAGAACGCCGTGAAGTATACCGCTAAAAAAGACACCGCGAGGATAGAAGTTTCGGCCCGCAGCGAGGGCGGTGAAACCATCGTGGCCGTGCGCGACAACGGGGCCGGTTTCGATATGAAATACGTCGAAAAGCTATTCAAGGTGTTCCAGCGCCTGCACTCCGAGGAAGAATTCCAGGGCGTAGGCATAGGGCTGGCCAATGTGAAGCGCATAATAACGCGCCACGGCGGCCGCGTGTGGGCGGAGGGCGCGGAAGGCGGGGGCGCCGTTTTCTATTTCTCGCTGCCGGAGCAGGGGCAGGCTGAAGTTCAGCCCGTGGAAAGTCAAGGAGGAACGGAAAAATGAAGTTGAAACATATTTTATTGGCCGAGGATAATTCGAACGACATAGAGCTGACCCTGGCGGCTTTCAAAGCCAGCAACCTGGCCAACCCGGTGGACGTGGTGCGGGACGGTGCGGAGGCGCTGGATTACCTCTATACCCGCGGCAAATACGCCGGGCGGGCGGACGGGAACCCGGTAGTGGTGCTGGTGGACATCAAGATGCCGAAGGTGGACGGGCTGGAAGTCCTGAGACAGATAAAGGCGGACGCCCGGCTGGCCCTGACGCCGGTAGTGGTGCTGACCTCTTCGCGCGAAGAATCCGACCTCGTCCGGAGCTATAAATCAGGGGCCAACGCCTTCGTGGTAAAGCCCGTCAACTTCGAGGAATTTTCAAAGACCATAAGGCAGATGGCGATCTTCTGGGCGCTGATCAATGAAGCCCCGCCGGAACCGTAAAAGAGAGTGAATTCATGGCTATGAAGGAACATGATCCCCTGCCCGTTAACTTGCGGCTGCTCCAGTTGGAGGACGCCGCGCCCGACGCCGAACTGATACAGGACAAGCTCAGGCGCGAGGGCTTTGTTCTGGAAGCCACGCTGGTCGCGAACCGCAAAGACTTCAGGGCGGCGCTGGAAAAAGCCGCGCCGGACATCATCCTGTCGGACTACGCCCTGCCGGGCTTCAGCGGGCTGGAGGCGCTGGAGCTGGTGCTGGAGAGCAACCCCCTGGTTCCCTTCATCATTGTCTCAGGCACCATCGGGGAGGATATAGCCGTGGAAACCCTTAAGAAGGGCGCCAGCGACTACCTGATGAAGGACAGGCTGGATAGACTGGGCTTTTCCGTGCGGCGCGCCCTGGCCGAAGCCGCCAATAAGCGCCTGCGCCTGCAGGCGGAGAAGGACGCGCATGAGGCGCGCGCCCTGGTGGAAACCATACTGGAAAACACGCCTTTCATGATCTTCCTTAAGGAGGCGCAGGAACTGCGTTTCGTCATGTTCAACCGCGCCGGCGAGGAGCTACTGGGTTATGACCGCAAAGAGCTGATAGGCAAGAGCGATATGGATTTTTTTCCGCCTGAACAGGCGGCCTGGTTTATAGACAAGGACCGCGAGGTACTGAAAGAAAGCGGCGTGCTGGATATCCCGGAAGAAGTGATACAGACGGCGAAGAAAGGGCGGCGGGTGCTGCATACCAAGAAGATCTGCATCAACGGGCCTGACGGCGCGAGCAAATACCTGCTGGGTATTTCCGAGGATATCACCGAGCGCAAGCGGACGGAAGAACAGCTGCGCCAGGCCCAGAAGATGGAATCCGTGGGCCGGCTGGCCGGCGGGGTGGCGCATGATTTCAACAACCTGATCACCGCCATAAACTGCTACGCCAAACTGGTCATCAATACCCTGCAGCCCGAAGACGCCAGGCGGGAGGATGTGCTGGAAATACTGGCCGCCGGCGACCGGGCGGCCGCGCTGACGCGCCAGCTGCTGGCTTTCAGCCGCAAGCAGATATTGAACCCCGTCGCCCTGAGCCTTAACGAGGCGGTGGAAAACGCGGCAAAACTGCTCAGGCGCCTTATCGGCGAGGATATTAAATTGGAGATAAAACTCGCGCCCGGCCCCTGTCTTGCCCTGCTTGACCCGGGCCAACTGGACCAGGTGCTGATGAACCTGGCGGTCAATGCCCGGGACGCCATGCCCGGCGGGGGCGGCCTGCGTGTTGAAATCTGCAGGGCGGACATGCCTGAAGCCTGGTGCGCCGGGTACGGCCTCAGGCCAGGGCCGCTGCTCAGGCTTTCCGTAACCGATACCGGCACCGGTATGCCCCCGGACGTGCAGGAACATCTTTTTGAGCCGTTCTATACTACCAAGGATATCAGCAAAGGCACCGGCCTGGGCCTGGCTACCGTATACGGCATAGTTAAACAGAGCGGCGGGGCGATAGAAGTGGAAAGCGCCCCGGGCCGCGGCAGCGCCTTTCATATTTATTTCCCGCAGGTGTCCGGGACCGGGACCGCGGCCGGGCCCGAAGACCGGCCGTCAGAGGGCGGGCGCGAGACCATACTGTTCGTGGAGGACGAAGAGTCCCTGCTGAAGCTGGGCCGCAGGGTGCTGGCCGGCTACGGCTATTGCGTGCTGACGGCGTCCGACGGCCCCGGCGCGCTGGAGGTGCTGCGCGGGCACGGCCGGCCCGTAGACCTGCTTATCACAGACCTGGTCCTGCCCGGCATGGACGGAGGGGAACTTGCCCGCCGCGTGGCAGGGCAATGCCCGGGGCTGCGCGTGCTCTATATGTCCGGCTATACCGGCGACGTGATGGACAGGCACGGCATAGCGGAGGGCATGAAGTCTTTCATGCAAAAGCCGTTTTCCCCGGAATCGCTGGCGATAAAGGTGCGCCTTGTACTGGATTCCCCTGCGGACATGGCGCGCGCGTGAACCCCGGCGTACCGGTAAACGAAGGTTTAAGAAAAGCTGTTCCTGAAAAAAGAGGTGCGGTTTATGTCCAGGCAGGAAGAAAACGGCGCTCAAGTTAAATTGAGGGTCTTACAGCTGGAGGACGATCCGGCCGACGCCGAGCTGATACAGGCGGGGCTCCGCAAGGACGGCTTTGAGCTGGACCTGAAGCTGGCCGCCGACAGGCGGGACTTCCTGCCGGCGCTGCGGGCAGCCCCGCCGGATATAATCCTGGCGGACTATCTGATCCCCGGTTTCGGCGGCATGGAAGCGCTGGAGCTGGCCCGCAAGGCCCTGCCTTTGACGCCTTTCCTTATTATCTCGGGTTCCATCGGCGAAGAGACGGCCGTGGAGGCCCTGAAAAATGGCGCCACCGACTATATCATGAAAGACAAGCTGGGCAAGCTGGGCTTTGCCGTGCGGCGCGCCCTGGCCGAAGCCGCCAATAAGCGCCAGCGCCGGCTGGCCGAGGAGGAAAAAGAAAGGCTCTATGCGGAGATAGCCGCCAAGAATATCGAACTGGAAGAGCTGGTCTATATAAGCTCGCATGACCTGCGCACCCCGCTGGTCAATATCCAGGGCTTCACCCATACGCTCAGGGAAAGTTTTGAACAACTCAGGGCCTGCGCTGAAAAGCACCCGGAGATAGCTGAATTTAAAGAGCTGTTCGCGGACAAGATCCCGGTGGCTCTTACATTTATTTCCGACAGTTCCATGAGGATGGCCGATTTGCTCAACAGCCTGCTGTCCATCTCCCGTATGAAGCGGACGCCTTTGCAGCTGGAACTTTTGGATATGACGCGCCTGGTCAATGACATCGTGCTGAATAATGCATATGTGATAACCGCTAAAAATGCGAAAATAGCGGTGGGGGCGCTGCCGCCCTGCCCGGGGGACAGGGTGATGATGATCCGGGTATTCTCTAACCTGCTGGATAATGCCCTGAAATACTGCCACCCGGACCGCCCGCCGGAGATAAAGATAGAAGGGGTTAGGGCCGGCGGGCGCTTGCGCTATACCGTGGAAGACAACGGCTTAGGCGTTGAAAAGAACGGGCTGGAGAAGATCTGGGAGCTTTTCTACAGGCGCAATCCCGGCGGCGTGCCCGGCGAGGGTATAGGCCTGTCCATGCTGAAGAAAATTGTCGAGCGCCACGGGGGCACGGTGGGCGTGGAATCCGAGCCCGGCCGGTGGACGCGTTTCACGGTGGACCTGCCGGAGGCCGCCCTGCCCGGGGGGCCGGGCAGCGGCGGGCAGAGCGGGGACCGGGGGCACGGAGCTTGAGGGGCGGAGAGCAAGGAGGAGATCCGGATGGCTAAAAAAATACTGCTGGTGGAAGACGACAGGAAAATGCTCGATGTGATGCGGCGTTACCTGGAGAACCACGGGTTTTCGGTGGTGTTCACGGATAACGGCGCCGAGGGGCTGATGCTGGCCCGCGATTCAAAGCCGGACCTGGTCGTTACCGACGTGCAGGTGCCGGGGCTGGACGGCTTCGCGCTGTGCAAGGCCCTCAAATGCTCGGCCGAGACCGCCGCGGTGCCGGTCATCATAATTTCCGGGGACAAGACCAGCGACGCCGATATCGTGTCCGGCTACGACAAGGGCGCGGACGATTACCTGCCCAAACCCTTCGCCTTCGCGGTGCTGGGGGCCAAGATAAGCGCGGTACTGCGGCGCTACTCGGCCAGTTCCGG
>DAOPZW010000157.1:0-6928 GCA_035353595.1 Elusimicrobiales bacterium
CAAATACACGGACGCGTCGATCTTCGCCGCGGCGCAGCTCTCCGATAAATATATCACCGACCGGGCGCTGCCCGACAAGGCCATCGATCTGCTTGACGAGGCCGGCTCCCGCGCGCGCCTGAAGCTCAGCGTGGCGCCCGCCGAGTTCAAGGAGAAAGAGACCGAGATCGAAGAGGCCGCCAAGGAAAAGAACGCCGCGATCTACGGCCAGGAATACGAGAAGGCCGCGAAGCTCCGCGACCGCGAGAAGGAACTTAAGAAGGCCCTCGAGGACGCCCGCAAGAAATGGCGCGAAGGCCGCGACAAGGTTTTCCCGGAGGTCACCGAGGAGGACATAGCGCAGATAGCCTCCAAGTGGACCGGCATCCCGGTCACCCGCATGACCGAGACCGAGACGCAGCGGCTGCAGCACATGGAAGAGGAGCTGCACAAGCGCCTGATCGGCCAGGAAGAGGCCGTGACCATCGTTTCGCAGGCCATAAAGCGCTCCCGCACTGGCATGAAGGACCCGAAGCGGCCCATAGGTAATTTCATATTCCTCGGCCCCACCGGCGTCGGCAAGACCGAGCTCGCGCGCGTGCTGGCGGACTTCCTGTTCGGCAATGAGGAAGCCATGGTCCGCATCGACATGTCCGAGTACATGGAGAAGTTCTCCGTGAGCCGCCTTATAGGCGCGCCCCCCGGCTACGTCGGCTACGAGGAAGGCGGCAAGCTCACCGAGCTGGTGCGCCGCAAGCCTTACTCCGTCGTCGTGCTCGACGAGATCGAGAAGGCCCACCCCGACGTCTTCAACATCCTGCTGCAGATCATGGACGAGGGCACGCTGACCGACAGCCTCGGCCACAAGGTCAGCTTCAAGAACACCATCCTGATCATGACCTCCAACGTGGGCGCCCGCCTGATCTCCAAGGGCAAGACGCTGGGCTTCATGCCCGCCGACGACAAGGAGAAAGATTACAAAGAGATGAAGGACACGGTGATGGAAGAGGTCAAGCGCGTCTTCAACCCGGAGTTCATCAACCGCATCGACGAGACCATCGTGTTCCGGCCGCTGACCGAGAAGGACACGGAGAAGATCCTGGAACTGCGCCTGAAAACCGTGGTGAGCAAGCTTGAAGCCAAGGGCGTGGTCTTCGAGATCACCCCGGCCGCGAAGGCTTTCCTGTGCAAGCAGGGTTTCGACCCGAACTACGGCGCGCGGCCGCTGCTGCGCACCGTGCAGAAATACGTAGAGGACCCGCTGTCGGAATTCCTGCTCAACAGCACCATGAAGAAAGGCGACACGGTGCAGGCCGATTACAAGGGAGAAGGCGACGCGCTGACGCTGAGCGTCAGGCAATAACTTCACCGGCAAGCACAGCATGCAACGGCACCGCGCATCTCCACTGCATGTTCCGCCTCCGCCGCTGAGACTGTCCGGCTGGGCCTTTTTAGGCCTGGCGGCCTTCCTGGCGGCGGTGACCACCGGCCTTTACCAGGGCGGCACCTGGCTCAACCGACAGTTGAACCCTCCGCTCGAGGACCTGAAGAAGCAGGTGGAGTCGCCCATCAACGACCAGGAATGGCAGTCCATGGTTACCGGGCTGGAAGCGGCCGCGGCCGCCTGGCGCGGCAATTCGGGGATCTACTTCAGGGACCTCAACACCGGGCGCGAATGGGATTATAACGCCGACCGGCTTTTCCCCTCGGCCAGCCTGATAAAAGTCCCGATCATGGCCGCGGTCATGGAAAAGGTGCGGCTGGGCGCGATAACGCTCAACACGCAGATAAAGCTTACCCGCGCCGGCCGCGTGGGCGGCTCCGGTTCTTTGAAATGGGTGCGCGACGGCACCTCGCTCTCCGTGATGGAGATCATCTACAAGATGATAACCGAGAGCGACAACACCGCCACCAGGATGCTCATCGATTACGTCGGGATGAACTATCTCCAGACGGAGTTCAGGAACCTGGGGCTCGTACACACGAATATCTGCCCGGAAGGGATGAGCCTGGTTTCCGGCCGCATAGAGAAGGACAATTATACCACCGCGCGGGAAATGGCGGGCATGCTGGAACGGATCTACGCCGGCGAGCTGATAGACCGGGAGTCCAGCGAATTCATGCTGGACGTGCTCAAGCACAACAAGAGCCGCACCCGGCTGCGCAAGGGCCTGCCCATGGGCTGGGAGATAGGCCACAAGACCGGCCTGCTCCGCAAGTGCTGCCACGACGCGGGCATAGTCTTCTCCCCGCGGGGCGACTATGTGATAGTGGTGATGACCTCGGAAGTGCCGGACTACACCAGCGCCAAGAATTTTATCGCCCGCGTGGCCAGCCTTACCTACAAGTATTACAAGATAGACGAGGATTTCGCGCAGGGAACGGGCGGCGGGAACCAGGTGCGGACGCTGTAAAACTTCGGTTCAGATATCGCTTATGAAAAAACTTGAACTGCTGGCTCCGGCCAGGGACCTGGAAACAGGGCTGGACGCCATTAACTGCGGCGCCGACGCCGTCTACATCGGCGCCGAGCATTTCGGCGCCCGCGCCGGCGCGGCCAACACCGTTACCGACATCGGGAAACTGGCCGCCCACGCGCACAAGTACCGCGCCAAAGTCTACGCGGCCGTGAACACCATACTTTCCGACGCGGAGCTGCCGCAGGCCCAGAAACTCATCCACAGCCTCTGGGAGGCCGGCGCCGACGCCGTCATCATCCAGGACATGGGCCTGCTGGAAGCCGGCCTGCCCCCCATCCCCCTGTTCGCCAGCACCCAGACGCATAACACCACGCCGGAGAAAGTCCTGTTCCTGGAAAAGGCCGGCTTCCGGCGCGTCATCCTGGCCAGGGAACTCACACTGGAAGAGATAAAAGCCATCCGGGCAAAAACCACCGTGGACCTGGAGTTCTTCGTGCACGGCGCCCTGTGCGTCTGCTATAGCGGCCAATGCTACCTGAGCTGCGAGCTGGGCGGCCGCAGCGCCAACCGCGGCGAATGCGCCCAGCCCTGCCGCAAGCTCTACACGCTCAAGGACGCCGCCGGTGAAATACTGGAGGCAGGCAAGCACGAGCTGTCCCTCAAGGACCTGAACCTGTCGCGCAGGCTGGGCCACCTGGCCGCCGCGGGCATCACCTCTTTCAAAATTGAAGGCCGCCTCAAGGACCGGGCCTATGTGCGCAATATCGTCTCCCTCTACCGCCGGGAACTGGACAAGGTGATCGCCGGCAAGGGTTTCGCGCGGGCCTCGGCCGGAAAAAGCTTTACCGCTTTCACGCCGAACGCCGCCAAGACCTTCAACCGCGGCTACACCGAGTATTTCCTGGACGGCAACCCGCTGGACGTAGCCTCGCCTGACACCCCGAAATTCATGGGCGAGCCGCTGGGCCGAATTTTCGACGTAAAAGAGGGCTCCTTCAAGATACACAACGCCGACAAACTGCATCCCGGCGACGGCATAACTTTCTTCGACAAGGCCGGCGTTCTGTCGGGTTCCTTGATCAACAGCGTAAAGGACGGGCGGGTGCGCGCCGACAATTTGAAAGGCCTGGAGAACGGCAGCGCCGTCTACCGCAACCTGGACCGGGAATTCCTGAAGAGCGTTGAGCGGGACCCGCTGCAGCGCAGGTTCGCCGTAAAACTGGAATTTTCCGAAACCGACACCGGCTTCCGCCTGACCGCGGCGGACGAGCGCGGCCTGACCGTGACCAGAGAGCTGCCGATGAAGAAAGAGCAGGCGAAAAAGCCGGAGCAGGCCCTGGACACGATAAAGAAGCAGCTCTCGAAGCTGGGCGACAGCGCTTTTTACCTGGAATCGCTGGGAGTGGAGCTCTCAACGCCGTACTTCATCCCGGTCTCCATCCTCAACGACCTGCGCCGCGACGCCCTGGCCGGGCTGGAGAACGCGGGCGCCAGCGCGCCGGTGCGCGAGGAAATAAAAATTACGCCCAACAGCTTCCCTTACCCGGAGCAGAAACTGGATCATACGGCCAATATCCTCAATTCAAAGGCCGCGGACTTTTATAAGCGCCACGGCGTTAAGGGAACGGGCAAGGCCGCGGAAGCCGGGGCGGACCTGGCCGGCCGCCCGCTGATGGTAACCCGCTTCTGCCTGCTGCGCAGACTGGGCCAGTGCAAGAAAGGCAAGGCGGTACAGCCCGTGTACCTCGAGGACGCCGAAGGCGTACGCCTGCGCCTGGAATTCGACTGCGCCGCCTGCCGGATGCGGGTCTACAAGGACCTGTCCGCGCCAGCGCCGCAGGCCGAGGCTGAGGACCTGGACGAATAAAATGAATACCAGGTGCGATCTTAACGTGAACGGCGGCTCCCGGCGGATCCTGCTAGCCGCCAAAGACGAGGAAACCGCCGAGCATATAGCGCTGCGCCTGGCCGCGGCCATACTTTTTTTCGACCAGGAGCCGGCCCTCGAGACCGGCCCGTCCGACCCGGTTACCGCGGATATAGGATTTTTTCCGGACCTGCTGGTCCCGGACGGGACCGGCGGCGTGGGCGTTTGGGTAGAATGCGGCAATGTGGCCGTCAACAAGCTTACCAAGGTGGCCCGCAGGATAAAGACCGGCCGGCTGGTGATACTCAAGGAAAGCGTAGAGGCGGGGCGCCGGATGCGCGAAGTGATAAACAAGGAAGTCACGAAAAGCGAGAAGGTGGAAGTATGGGCCTGGCCCAAAGAGGAATTCGCCCGCTGGACCGCCGCCATCACGGAATCTAATTACGTGTTCGGGGAAGCTTCCGGCTCCGCCCTGAACCTGGTCCTCAACGAAGCCGTGTTCGCCACGCAGCTCACGGTCTGCTGAATCCGGCCCGCAGCTTATACGCGGCGGCCGGCGCTTGAACCGCTATTTCGCCGGCAGGCGCACGCGGAATACCGTCCCTTCCCCGTCTTTGGACTCCACCCCGATACTCCCGCCGTTCTTTTCGGCCATGAGCTTCACCATGTGCAGGCCGATGCCTTCCCCTTTCTTCCCGGGCGTCAGGGATTTTACCGGCTGATAAAAAACGCTCCAGATCTTCGGCAGGCTGTCCGCCGGAATGCCGGCGCCGTTATCCGCCACCTCGTAGACGGCCATATCGCCCTCAACGCTTCCGGACACGGTCACCGCCAGGGCGCGCTCTTTGTGCCGGTACTTGACCGCGTTGTCCAGCAGGTTAGTGAAGATCTGGCTCACCGCCGCCGGGTCCGCCTTGCACGGCGGCAGGCTCCCGATCTTTACCGTTCCCCGCGCGCCCTCCAAATGATAGCGCAGCGAAGCCATTATGGTTTTCAGCAGCCCGTTCATTTCAAGGTTCTCCGGCTTCATTTCCACGCGGCCCATGCGCGACACTTTCAGCAGCGCGCTGATCAACATATCCATCTTGCGCGAACTTTCCAGCACGAACTCCAGCGCCGCCGGTATGCTGGTGCCGGCCAGCTTCTCCACCGCCTGCCCGGTCTCCGGCGGCAGTGGGGCCCGGTCCAGCAGCCGCCGCAGCTCGGCCGTATATCCCTCCAGGTTCTGGCTGAAACCCTGGATATTTACCAGCGGGCTGCGCAGGTCGTGGGTGGTGATATACAGGAAGTTCTCCAGCTCCCGCTTCTTCTCCGCCAGGTCGAAGGAAAGTTTTTCCCGCTCCATTTCCTCCAGCCGCCGCCGGGTGATATCGTCGAACATGACGAACACTTTGTCAGCGACCACCACGCCGAAAATGAACACGATCTTGACCGAACCGTCCTTGCAGGTAACCCGGCACTCTCCGCCGCGTATCTCGTGTTTTCCGGAAACAGCCTCTTCGCTCGTCCAGGCGGCCGCAGCTTCAGCGCGGTAAGCCGGGTCCGGATAAGCCTGTGCCCACCAGCGTTCCAGCGTGGGGATCTCCTCGTGCAGGTAACCGAAGGTGGATATCGCTTTCTTGTTGATATACTCCACCGTACCGTCCAGGGAGATAATGGCCATGGAGATCGGGGACTGCTCCAGGATCTGCCGGAGCGTATCTTCGCTTTTGCGCAAGGCGGTTTCGGCCTGCTTGCGCGCGGTTATGTCGGTGAGTACGGCCACCCGGGCCTTGCGCCCCTTATAACTCAGGTCGTCGGACTGGGCCAGCACGTCGATAAAACTACCATCGCGCCTGCGATGGCGCCATTCGCCCGCGCTGGCGGGGCCGCGCAGGCGGCCCGCCAAAGCTATTATCGGCGCTTTCTGTTCTTCGGGGTAAAGGTCCGGCAGGCGCAGCGCCAGGGCTTCCCCGCTGCTGTAGCCATAATGTTTCAGGAAGACTTCGTTGACCGCCAGCAGCTGCAGCGTGCCGGTTTCGTAGATAAGCATGGGCATGGGGTTATGCTCGAACAGAAAGCGGTAGCGGTCCTCGCTTTCCCGCAGGCGGTCTTCCGCCAGCCGGCGCTCGGTGATATCCACCAGGGTACCCAGCACGGCCGGCCTGCCCAGGTAGTCGATGCGCACGGTAAAGTTCTCGGCCAGGAATTGCGAACCGTCCTTCCTGATGAGCCGGTAAGTCACGGAGGAGCCGGGCACCCCTTCCAGCCGCTCTTTCATCCTGCGGGCCAGCAGCGGCAGGTCGTCGGGATGGAAATATTCTTTCAGGCTGTTCCTGCTCTGCACCTCTTCGACAGAATAGCCGAAAGTCTTCGCCAGGCAGGGGTTCACATAGGCCACCTTGCCGTCCTGCAGCACGTAAACCCCCACCAGGGAATTCTCTGTCAGCAGCCGGAACTTCTCTTCGCTGCGCCGGAGTTCCGCTTCCGCCCGCCGGCGCGCGGTGATGTCGCGGTAGAAGGACTGGAACGTGCCGTCGGGCATGACCTTGGAATGCATTTCCACCTGCAGTGTCGTCCCGTCGGGGCGCAGCAGGCGGCGCTCGCTGATCACGGTCTTGCCTTCCCTTAACAGGTCATAGCGCAGCGGCACGGCCGACAGCTCGTCCGGAGCGAACAGGTC
>DAOPZW010000158.1:0-6925 GCA_035353595.1 Elusimicrobiales bacterium
AATAGGCGCCTCGCCTATGCCGTACAACTCCACCTGCACGAACTGCCCGGGTTCATGGTCCAGGTCGCCGTCCTCAAGCTTTATGTCGAACCACTTCTCGGTGGCCGTCATCTGCTTGGCGGCGATGATCTGCCCCTTGCGGAGCTTCCAATTGGAGTTCTTGATTTCCTCGGTCATAGTTGTCCTCTTATTTGCTCTCGGCGGCCAAGGCCTTGAGCGTATCCTTGAGATTTATCTTGGCCATGCAGGTGCGGGTGCAGCGGCCGCAGCCGGTGCAGAATGCGCGGTAGAACTTGTCCAGCGGGTACTTGAACTTGCGGTAGAAGCGGTGCCGCTGCCGGCTGGCGCGCTCCTCGCGGAAGTTCTCGCCGCCGGCCACTTCGGCGAAGGTCTCGAACTGGCAGGAATCCCAGGTGCGGGTGCGGTGCCCGGTCTTCATATCCAGGTTGATGGTGTCGGCCATGTCGAAACAGTAGCAGGTGGGGCAGACATTGGTGCAGTTGCCGCAGCTGACGCACCTGCCGCCCAGGTCGTGCCAGACCTTGCTGTCCACGCCCTTGGCGAAGATCTCCGGCAGTTTTTTTGCATCCACGCCGATTTCGTTCTTGAAAGTCTCCCTCTTGGCGGCGCGCACTTTGTCCAGCGCCGCCATGTCGGCGGGAGCGGCCTTGGCCAGGCCCATGCTCTCGACGAGCTCTTCGGCCTTCTGGGTGTTCACGTGGATGATGAACCGGTCGCCCAGGTCGGTGAAGAACAGGTCGTAGCCGCCGTTGGGATTGTGAGCGCCTACCAGCGCGCAGCTGGCGTGGCCGTCGCAGTAGCCGTTGCACTCGAGGCCGATGATGAACACTTTCTCCTTGCGGAGTATGTAGTTATAATCGCGGGGCTTTTCGGAGAACACCATGTTCAGGCACTGTATGCCGGCCAGGTCGCAGGTGTGCACACCGAAAATTGCCAGTTCAGGGGCTTCCAGCACCGCCTTGTCGCTGGGCTTGCCTCCGCCCAGGTCGAAGTCCAGCATCTTTTCGCGCTGGGGCATGAAATACTTTTTCGGGGGAAGGGTGGTGGGAATATAGTTAAGCGCTATCTCACCGGCCGAGGTAACTTCCTCGAAAGCAAAGTTATTGTACCCCTTAGCTACAGGGGCGCAGACTTTCATCTTCTTGGCGAGTTTAGTTATAAACCCGTCCAGTTCGTCTTTTTTTAGTATGTGGTAGTTCACCGCGTGACCTCCGTTTTCAAATTAACATTGCTTGTGATATATTATAGTTAACTTCGCGCTGATTAACTTCCTTAAATACATGCCGGCCGGCGCCGCCGCGGCAAAAGCCGCATAAGCGCTGCTAATAAAGCAAAGCGGCAAAAGAGGGCTTTCGCCCTCACGAACCGGGCCCGGCTGCGGCCGCGCCCCGTCCCTGAGGAATAATAAGAAGAATTAATACCCGCGCATCAGCCCGGCGCCGCGCGGAACCGGCGGCGGGGCGGCCGCGCGCATAATTTAGTAAAATATCAGGAACAGCACGGCCGGCTGGCAGGGTTCCCGAGGCGCCGTTCTCAAGGACAACTAAAATGCACGATCTTGTATTATTGCGGCACGGCCACGCGCTCAGTACCGGAGAAGCCGGGGTAACTTGCGACGACCTGCGGCCGCTGTCCGAACGCGGCATCGAAGAAGCGCGCAGCACCGCGCAGCATCTGTGGGCGTCGGGCTTTCGCCCCGAACTGATCATTGCGAGCCCTTTTGCGCGCGCCGCCGCCACCGCGGACCTGGCGGCCGAATTGTTCCCCCTGGCCAGGAGACTGTCCACGGAGACGCTGAGCGACGGGAACGCGGCCGGCCTGGTCAGCTTCCTCAACAACGCGGACCTGGGCGGGGATGCGGGCCTGCTGGTAGTAGGGCATCAGCCGCTGATGGGTTTTTTAGCGGGTTTTTTCCTGGCCCGCGAAGCGTTCCCGCTTTCTCCCGCCGGCTTCGTGCGCCTCAAGACCGGCTCCGCCGGCTTTGCTCCCGCCCCCGCCGGCACCCTGATCGAGCATTACACACCCGCGGGGATCATTTTCTGAAAACAGTCCTGCTGCTTTTTCTCGCCTGCGCGAGCCCGGCTTTCTCAATTGAGAAAAACCGGCTGCACGACGACAAAGCCCGGCCGCAGGAAACGAAGGGCCCGCCCCCCGGCGGCAAAACCGTTCTGCGCGAGGCCCAGATCCCGCATGGCGCCGGCGAGCCCGTTCTGAAGAAGGACAGCCTCCTGGCCGTGCGTCTTTACGCGCTGCACAAAACGCCGGAAGTAAACCTGGAACCTGCCGGCGGGCAGGTCTTCATCGGCGAGCGCCCGCTCTCCAGCCCGGCCAGGCTCGCCGTAAAAGGCAACTCCGTAACCCTGGAAGGAGGAATGAAGACGGGGCCGGCAAAAACGCTGACGCTTTACGCCTACGGGCCCGGCGTCTGGCTTTCCGGCAAAGACCTGCCGCGCCGCCTCTACCGCGGCAGCATAACTTTTTCCGCCGAGGCGGGATCCATTAAAGCGATCAATACCGTTGACCTTGAAATTTACCTTGCGGGAGTAGTTTCAGGAGAAGCCGCCGACCTTTCGCAGGCAGAAGCCTACAAGGCGCAGGCCGTAGCCGCGCGCACGTATACGGTAACGCACATGTATAACCACGCGAAGGAAGGGTACAACATGTGCGACACGCCCCATTGCCAGCTATACGCGGGCCTGGGCGCCATCAGCGCCAAGGCCAGGGAAGCCTCGGACGCCACCCGCGGCGAACTGCTGCTTTACAAAGGCCGGCCGGCCGAAGCTTTTTACCATTCCGCCTGCGGGGGCCGCACGGAAACCATGACCTATGTCTGGCCTTTCGAGCACAAGCCCTACCTTGTTTCAGTGCGCGACGGCCCGGCGGGCGCCCCGTATTGCGCCGGGGCCCCCGGCTTTTTCTGGCGGACTAAAATTTATTTCACCGGCCTGACGAGGCTGGCCAGGACGGCCGGCTGGATCGCCCCGGAAGAAGACGCCCGCGGGCTGCGCGTCAGCGCCTGGGGCGCTTCGGGCAGGGCGGCGGAACTCGAAATTTACACGCGCACCAGGCGCATAACGGTGACGGCGACGGACTTTTACCACGGGGTCGGACGGGGCGCCGGCTGGCAGGCGGTAAAAAGTTCTTACTTCAAGATCTTCCAGGGAAAGGACTATGTGCTTCTGGAAGGAGCCGGCAGCGGCCACGGCGTGGGCATGTGCCAATGGGGCGCCGAGGGGATGGGCAAAAAAGGCTTTACTTACCGGGAAATATTGAGACATTACTACCCGGGAACGGAGATCTCACATGACTGACTTTCAAGCGGCCATCCTGGGCTTGCTGCAGGGGGCGGGAGAATTCCTGCCCATTTCCAGTTCCGCGCACCTGGCGCTGGCGCCGCGCGTTTTCGGCTGGGCCTACCAGGGGCTGACTTACGACGTGATGCTGCACATGGGCACGCTGCTGGCGGTGCTGCTCTACTTCGCTAAAGACTGGATAAAGATATTTACCGACGCTGTTGCGCGGCCGCGCGAGCAGGAAGGGCGCATGCTCTGGCTGCTGGCCGCGGCCTCCGTGCCGGCCGGCGTCGCGGGCCTGCTGCTCAACGATATAGCGGAAACCGCTTTCCGCGACCCGCGCTGGATCGCCTTCAACCTGATCTTTTTTTCCCTGTTCATCTACCTGGCTGACAGGAACCCGCGCCAGGAACTTGAGGAAAACGCCTTCGGGCTGAAGGACGCCCTGCTCATAGGCCTGGCTCAGACGCTGGCGCTGATGCCAGGCGCGTCGCGCTCAGGCATGACGATAATGGCGGCGCTGTTCCTGGGCTATTCCCGCCCGGCCGCCGCGCGGCTGTCTTTCCTGATCGGCACGCCGATAATCCTGGGCGCCGGGCTGAAGGAAGGGATCAAGATAAACCCGGCAGAGATAAACGCGGCTTTCGCCTGGGGCCTGGCGGCCTCCGCGCTCTCCGGGCTGGCGGCGATAGGATTTCTGCTCTCCTGGCTTAAAAAGGGCGGGCTTAAACCGTTCCTGGTGTACCGGGTGCTGCTGGGCTCGGCGATACTGTGGATGTGCTGGAAGTAACCTGCGCCTTTGCAGGCGGCCCCTCCAGAGGGAGGAAGACCGTTATCCTGGCGCCGCCTTCGGGCGGGTTGTCCAGCGTCATTTCTCCGCCGTGGTGGTGGACGATCTGTTCACAGACAAAAAGCCCCAGCCCCGTGCCGCCCTCGGCCTTGCGCGTGGTGGCCAAAGCCTTGATCCCGTCGCGCAGCAGCTGCGCCGGGAAACCCGGGCCGTTATCTGCGATGGTCAGGCGCACGCCGCCTTCGACCGCCCGCGCCGAAAGCTTCACGGTGCCGTGCTCCGGCACGAAAGACAGGGAATTTGAGATCGTATTGATGAACAGCCTCTCCAGGTGCACCCGGCTCATCAGCAGCTGCGGCAGGGTGTCCGGGAGATCGAGCTCGACGGCCGCGTATTTTTTGCGCGCCGCGCAGTCGGTGAGCAGGATAGCGTTGCGCACCGGGCCCGTCAGCGCCTCGGTCCGGAAAACATAATCCTCGCCGCGCGCTATGCCCATCACTCCGGAGATGACTTCCTTGGCTAATTTAGCCGCCTTGATGATGCGCTGCATGTCCTCGGGCTCCGGCTTGTCGGTTTCCGCCGCTATTTCCGCGCTGAGCAGGATGACGGAAACCGCGTTGCCCAGGTCGTGCATGACGCCGCTGGCCATCGTTCCCACTTCCCCGAAGGAGGCCGTCTTGACGAGTTCGCCCTCCTTCAGCGTTATTTCCCTGGAGAGTTGTTCGATCTCCCCGCGTTTAGCGGCCAGGCCGGCCTCGGCCAGCTTCTTCGACTGGGCCGTATTGTAAACTACGCCCGCGGAAAAACCAAGAACGCCGATCTTTACGGCCAGCGACAGGAGCTGCGCCATTTCGGCGCCGCCCAGCGGCCAGGACAGGTAGGTAATAGCCAGGACGCAGAGAAAAACCACGCCGAAGGCGTCCTTGAAGCTGGACATCAGAGAGGCCGCGAAGACAGGCAGCAGGTACAGCACCCAGAAATAGGAGTCCCCCCCGCCGGAGCAGTAAAGCACGCCGGTTATGATCCAGAGGTTCACCAGCAGGATAAGGTCCACCAGCCAGAGATTTATGGAAGTGCGGCGGCGCAGCAGGTAATTAAAAATAAAGTTGGACCCCAACAGCAGCAGGAAAAAGTAAAGGATGCGCGGATAGGAGATCTGCGGGCTGCTGCGGTAAAAATACGCCAGCGCGATCATGAAAATGGAGAAGATCACTTCGTAGGAGTTGCGCGAGAAATTCGTGACTTCGCCGCGATCCAGCGCGCGCAAGTATTTAGCCATAGACTCCCCTCCTTTCCAGGCCTTACCAGTTCCGCACTTTAGCGGGATCGACAGACGGCCCCGCCGCGTCCCTGGCGGAAGACTCGGGGCAGAAATTCCGTATCACGCAGGCGGCGCAGGCGCCTTTGCGCGAAATATCCAGCGCCACCATTTTTTCGCCGGTCTCGCGGATCAGGTCCAGCGTGGCGGCCGCCGAAGAGGATTCGTAGGGGACAGAGATCTTTTCCGGGCCGGAAAGCAGCAGGTAGCCTATCGAAACCACCTTCAGGTTCAGCGCACGCTCGATGCCCGCGGCGTAAATGGCCAGCTGAAGGCTGCCGGTAACGTCGGTGATCTTCCTGCCGTCGAAGGCAAGCTTGTAATCGATGAGTTCGACGGTCCCTTCCCCCACCCGGTCTATCCTGTCGATAGTGCCCTTGATGCGCCATTTTTCAAAAGGGAATTCGAACTGCTTTTCCCAGTAGAGGATCTCCGCCTTATTGGCCTGGTTGTACGCCCACCATTTTTCCAGCACGGCGGAGCCGCGCAGGTAGAATTCCATGCTCTGCTGCGCGCTGGCGTAACCCTGGTGCAGCCAGGCGTCCTCGTAATGCGCCAGCAGGTCGCCCAGGTCGCGCCCCCCGCCATGGTAGCGGGCCAGGGCCCGGTGCACGGAAAGGCCCAGCGACGAGAAAGGGGTCTGCGGCGCGAACCGCCTCTCGACGTAAATATAACGGTATAGGAACGGGCAGTTGAGGTAAGCCTGGATCTTACTGTAATTCAGTTCGAACGGGTCAAAGATCATTTTTTAAGGGTAAAAATATCCACGAACGAATCGCCGTATTTCTCGCGGCGCCACAGTTCCAGGCCGGCAGGCGCGGAAACGGGTTCCTTCATGTGGTGCTGCACCACCACGAGGCCCTGCGGGGAAACTATTTTTGCCTCGACCAGCATTTCCAGGGTACGCATGCTGTAAAAGAGCGGCAGGTTCTCCTCCGTGCGGTAGGGCGGGCCCATGAAGACTATGTCATAGCCTTTGTAGTCGGAAAAGTGCTCCAGCCATTTCACTCCGGACAGGACGTCGCCTCTCAGGGCTTTGGCCTGGGCGGTGAATTCGAGGGAGGCGATATTCCGCTCTATCACCTTCAGGCACTGGCCGTCGTGCTCCACGAAAACCGTTTTGGCCGCCCCGCGGGACAGAGCCTCCAGGCCGACGGCCCCGGTGCCCGCGTACAGGTCCAGGAACACGGCGCCGGTGATGTACGGGCGCAGGATGTCGAACAGGGACTGCCTTATCCGGGCGGAGACCGGCTTGACGAACTTATCCCTGGGAATAGTGAAGATCTTCCGGCTTCTGCGGGTTCCCGCGATTATACGCATCATAAGTTATACCAGGCTTCTTAAAGGAGTCGCGCAATATTTCCGCAACGGGAAAAGTTGTATAATGTATTATAGTAAATATGGAAAACCCGGATGTGCTTGTTGTTGACGACGACCCCATGGTGGGCGAACTTTCCCGCGAGCTCCTGACGGACGGCGGGTACAAGGTCACGCTGCTCCAGG
>DAOPZW010000159.1:0-6792 GCA_035353595.1 Elusimicrobiales bacterium
ACGGCCTCCGCGAACGGGTGTTCGGACTTGTCCTCCACCGCCGCGAGGAGTTCGAGAAAGCGCCTTTCGTCGAAGTTATACGGCGACAGCGCGGCCAGGCTCAAACGCCCATCCGTCACGGTCCCGGTCTTATCGAAGATCACCACGTCCACGCGCGAGATCCGCTCAAGGATATCGGCGTTGCGCATAAGTATGCCCATCGAGGCCGACCGGCCGAAGCCTACGGCCACGGCCATGGGAACGGCCAGCCCCATCGCGCAGGGGCAGGCGACGGCCAGCACCGCCGCGAATACGCTGACCGCCCTGTACGGGCCTGAATAGTACAGCCAGAGCGAGGCGGCGCCCACGGCCAGCCCGAACACTACGGGGACGAACCACGCGGAGATCCGGTCGACCAGGCGCTGCACCGAGCTTTTTTGCGCCTGGCTCTCCTGCACCGACCTCACTATTTTCATCAGCGCGGTCTCTTCCCCGACGCCCTCGGCGACAAATTCAAGCGAGCCGGATTTATTGATCGTGCCGGCGTAAACCCGCGACCCGGCGGCTTTCTCGCAGGGCAGGGACTCCCCGGTAAGCAGGGATTCGTCCAGGGAGGAAGAACCGCCGGTAACATGGCCGTCCGCCGGCACCTGCTCTCCCGGCCTCAAAAGTATTTTATCGCCGGGCCGGATATCCGTAACCGGCACCATCTCTTCCCCCGCGGCGCCGAGACGGCGGGCGAATTTGGGAGCTATGCGGAAAAGCTTGGCCACGGCCTCGCCCGCCTTGCTCTTCGACCGCGTCTCCAGCCAGCGGCCGAAATTGATAAAGGTGAGGAGCATCACCAGTTCGTGCCACTGGGCGCGGTGCAGCGCCCCCGGGGTTTGCGGGAACACGGTCACAAAAACGCCGTAAAAAAAAGTCGCGCTGGTGCTCATCGAAACCAGAGAATTCATGTCGGCTGACCGGGACTTCAGCGCCCGCATGAAGCCCTTGTGAAAATGCGAACCGGCGAACCACCAGGCCAGCCCGGCGACCGCCAGCATGGTGTAGGCGGAAAACCCCAGGACATAGTCGAGCAGCATGAAACAGAAAAAGAAGAGCGAAAGCATGAACCGGTAGAAAGTAACGCCGCCCTCGCGCGCAAGTTCCTTAAGCGCCGTGTTCTGCGCGTCCCCGGCGGATTCGGAAAAAGCCAGTGCCTTGTAGCCAAGGGCTTCGATCCTGGAAGAAACGGCCTTAGCGTTGAGCAGCACGGGATCGTAAACTAAAAAAGCCGTTTTGGAAGGGAGGTTAACCGAGATCTCGACCACGCCGGGCAGGGTTTTCAGGCCGCTCTCCAGCCTGGCCACGCAGGCCGCGCAATGAACCCCGCCCAGCGGAATGACCGCTTTTTTCATTTTTACCGCGGAGGCGTTTTTATCCATAAAGATCCGGCGGCACAGGACAGCCTAGCGCTTCACTTCCAGCAGCCAGGCCTTTTCCACGTCGGCCAGTTTTTTCCAGGAGCCGGAATAGGAGAACTCTATCGCCTGGTCCGCGGAAGCCCCGTCCCTCAATTTAGCCAGCAGCAGCGAGAAGTTGAACGAGCCGGCGGTCCTTATCATGAACCCGGCCACCGAGCCGACCTGCGCGTACCAGCGGTCCACCGTTTTCAGGCTCTCGCCCTGCGGCGCCAGGTTGACCATCTGCGAGAATGGGATGGGGTTGGGCGCAACGGCCTCGCTGACCCGCTGCGCGTAATAAGCCGAGGATTCCTGGCTGGACCGGCTTTCCTCGTAAACGGCCGCGCCTTCGTTGAGCCAGCGCAGCTGCGCGGCCTGCGACAGGCCCATGAACTCGTTAAAGACAAGGTGGGTCATTTCATGCGCCATGGTGGAACGCAGCCCGCCGCCCTCATAAAGCAGCAGTGCATTGCCATAGGCCGCCCCGCCCGACCAGTCCGGCTGCCCGGTCTTGCGGTGGTATTCCGCGGCGTCCCGGTAGACGGAAACATTGTACGGCCTGGCGGGCACAAAAGAATAGATCCCCAGGTCCTGCATTATCCGGGTATAGTTCTCTTCGCAGATCGCGGCGTATTTAACGGCGGCCTCGGTGGAGTAGGCGCTGAGGCGGAAATGCGCGGTCTCTTCCGTCTTATAGCCCGGGTCCAGCCCCTGGCTGGGCGCCTCCAGCGCCCTCCCTTCGGGCGCCGCGGCGCCGAATCCCTCCGGCACGGAGACGCACGCGCCGCAGCACAGGCAGCCGGCCAGCGCGGCAAGGAGACAGAAATTATTACGAAGAAGCAAGTTCATCAGGATCCGGTCAGTATAATTCCAGCATCTGGTTGCGTATTCTCAGCCCGGAAAGGGTCAGGCCGTAAGGGTTGTCCGAAAAGTCGAAGCGGTAAGAAAAGAGGCCGAGCACATAGCTGGGCACGGACAGATAGCCGAACGTGAACGCGGCGGGCCTGATCTCAAGCACTCCCGGCTTAGGCAGCGCCAGCGTAAGATCGGCGTCGACTTTATAGCCGCGGGCGAAAGCCGAAATCGCCAGCTTGTCTTCAAGCGTCACTTTCAGTTCGGCAAGCGAGGGGAACCGCTCCGTGAGCAGCCGCTCCAGGGCGTATTCGCTAATTTTACCCGAAATGATCCGCACGCTTTTAGCTCCCACCGGTACCGGGTCGCGCCCCGTGCCGGCAAGCTCAAGACCGGTTATCTGAAGAGCAAGCCCGTAGATATCCCCCCCCAGCATGGAGGCGGAAGGGACGAAGAACTCCCCCTTGGCGTACGAACCGGAATCAGCCTCGTACCCGGCGATGCCCAGCGTAGCGTCTTCGATATGCAAGCTGCCTAAAGACAACGGGCGCAATTTGTAGACGCCCTCCTCGAAAAGCTTCTCCCTGCCGCGCGTCTTTACATAGAACTCAAGGGTGGAGGAATCCCCGAGCTTAAGCTCGGCCTTTTTTTCGAACAGCCCCGCGAACCAGTCCTGGCGAGCCACTCCGGAAAAACTTCCGGCCTGGTTGAGGACTGCCGCCGTGGACGCCTGCGTCCGGTTGAGCAGCAGGGAAGCGCAGGCGGGACAAGCCGGGGAGTTTTCGAACTTCGCCTTGACGCCGGCCGCGTCCGCGGCGAATCGCAGGCTGTCGGCATTGATGCCGGCGTCGGCGCCGTAGATGCCGATAAGCCCGTTGCCCGCGGGAACATTCGCCTTAACCAGCGAGAGCACTTCCTCCGCCTTGTAGGTTTTCCCCGGCGGCAGAGGGAGGCCGCCGAAGCTGTAACTGCCGATGGAGAGCGGAGGGACCAGGCCCGACTGGTTAATAACGCCCAGCGCGAGGGCGAAAACGAGCAGGTATCTGCGGACCGGGTGCGGAGTCATTACCGGCACAGCTATCGCGAAAGGGAACAGCATCGCGGGATAGAACAGCTCGGGATGGCCGGCGCCCAGCAGCCAGGTCAGCGCCAGGTAGGGCACGGCGAACAGGGCGACGAGCATTTTCCTTTTTTCATACGGCATGAAGACGGAGAAATGCATCCAGGCCAGCGCCAGCGCGCCCATGGAAAAGAGCGGCAGTCCCGCCGAAGCCGCGCCCGTTTTAAAACAAGCCAGGAAAGCCTGCGAGCCCCCGTGCCAAGACAAGAACCCTGTAACAGCGGCCGTAACGGCGAACAGGTACCACGGCGCATTGAGAACGACCCCGGGGAAAGATCCTTTAAAGAGCTCGTCGCGGGTCATGGGACTGGTGAAACCGGTAAGGATGAACGGCAACAGCGGCAGGGTATACAGCCAGAAAAAACGGTGGCTGTAAAAACCCAGGCCCAGGCAGATCCCGAACCAGAAAGTCCACCTGGTCTGTTCGAACTCCTCGGAAAGTATATAGCAGGCGTAAACGGCGGCCACAAAGGCCATCAGCGCCATTTCCGGAGCGGGACGGCGCGCGGTTTCCAGGACGAAAGGCAGGGCCAGCGCGAAAGCCGCCCCCAGCCAGCCGGCGCGGTTAGGCCGGCTTTTGCGCACGGCTAAAAAAACGGACAGCGCGGTAACCAGCAGGAAGAATGAATTTACGATAACGAGGGCCAGGTTGAGATCCGTGGTAAGATAGCGGAGCACGGGCACATAAGCAAGAGAGTAAAACGGAGGGTTCAGAGCCAGGCCGGAGAGGTCCGGCTTCACCAGCGCCCAGGCACCATGGGTCTGGAGATAGTCCGCGAAGCGCAGCACCGCGGTAAAACCCTCGGCGTCCTCGCGGATGAAAAAATAGCCGCGCCGCATGACCCACTGCGTAAGCAACAGGGCGTGTAAAAGCCAGATACCGGCGAGCCCCAGGATGCCGACGCTCATTTTTTCCTTCTGAGGCATCAGCATTTCCCGCTCGAACATGATGCTTTCAAAAGTCATCCGGGTCGCAAGGAATTTCTTGCGCCACCCCGACATCTGTATTTCGTCAGCCATAAGAGGTCTCCGTTACCGTTAAAAACAGGTCAGCGCTTTTTAGTTTTCCGTCCCAGTGCCGCAAGGCGCCCGTTATAGTAGGCGGCGTAGCGGGAAGAAAGCCCCGCGGCCTTGGCGTAACTCTCGCGGGCTTTGTCGGCGTCCCCCGAAGCGGCGTAAATATCGCCCAGCAGGCCGGCGGCCTGGTAGGAATCGGGCTTGAGTTCCTGGGCGCGCAACGCACTCTCGAGCGCGCCTTCCTGGTAGCCGGCCTTGTAAAGCGACTGTCCCAGCCAGTAAACGGCCAGCGGGTCCTCTTTCTGCAGTTCGCTGTTCTTGGAGAAATCCAGCGAGGCGCCGGCGTAGTCTCCGGCGGCGTATTTTAATTTGCCGCGCTCGAACCAGGCCATGGCGGCGGCGGGGTTCAGCGCCAGCACGGAATCCAGGTCGGCCAGCGCCGCGGTAAGGTTCTTCACCCGGACAGCGCATAAAGCCCGGTGATAAAAAGCGAGCTCGAATTTAGGGTTAAGGGCTAAGGCTTTGGTAAGGTCGCCGACAGCCGCGGAGCAATCGCCGAGCTTGTAATAGGACAGGCCGCGGTTAAGCAGGGCGTAAGAATATTCCGGCTTTACCCCCAGGGCCTGCGAAAGGTACTGCGTCGCCTCGCGGTAATTGCCCGCGTCCATCTGCAGGGCGGCCATATTATTATAGGCGGGCAGGTAGGCGGGGTCAGCCTCCAAAGCCCGCTGGTAATCCAGCCCCGCTTTTTGTTTATCGCCCTGCCGCTCATAGAGCATGCCGCGCGCGGTCAGCGCTTCCGGGAAATTGCGCTTCAGCAGCAGCGCCTTGTTGTAATCTTCCAGCGCCTGAGCGTCCTTCCCGGCGGAAAGCTGGAAGTTGGCCCGCTTAAAATAAAACTCCGGGGACCGGTTACAGCCTGTCAGTCCCGCAAGTATAGCCGCTAAAAAGATGATTTTTTTCATAATTTTACCTTGCGCCGCTCAATGTCTGCCCGCCGCAGTTTTCCCGCCCTGGTCCTTCATGCCCCAGGCCAGTAAAACCGCCCCTACGGTGATACAGCTGTCCGCCACGTTAAATACCGCCGGAAAAAATGAGAAGTCAAAGAAATCCACGACGAAGCCGTAGGCTATGCGGTCATAGAGGTTCCCCAGCGCGCCGGCCAGCACCAGCGTAAGCCCCGCGGAGGCGGCCAGGCTTTGCGCCTGAATGCGCCGGCGCAGGTATAGCAGCACGGCGACCAGCAAAG
This sequence comes from Elusimicrobiales bacterium, assembly GCA_035353595.1. GTDB lineage: Bacteria > Elusimicrobiota > Elusimicrobia > Elusimicrobiales > UBA9959 > UBA9959. The sequence continues at coordinate 5,663 of DAOPZW010000159.1, forward strand.
AGCTGAAGAGCAGAAAGAAACTGTTGCTGTCCCTGAACATCCCGAAAGCCACCCCGGTGTTCTCCGCGTAGGTGAGGCGGAAGAACGGCAGCACCTGCAAGGACCCGGGATACAGGGACTTCAGCACCCAGACTTTCGACGCGCGGTCGAGCAGGAACAGCAGCAGCACTATGGCCGGAGCGGCTAATTTCATCATCAGTTTACCCGGCGGGCGCCCCAAAGGGACGGCCCGTCAGACGTGGGCCTCCGCCAGCGCCTTGGAACAGCGGCCGCAAACGTCGGGGCGCGCGGGGTCGGAGCCGATGTCCCTGCGCCACTGCCAGCAGCGCGGGCACTTGGAGCCTTCCGCCTTGCCGACTTTAACTTCCAGCTCCGGGGCGGCGGGGTCGAACTCGACGGCCGCCTCAGACACTATGGCCACCTGGGGCCAAAGCGGCAGGACGGATTCCAGCAGGGCCTTCATCTCCGGCTTCGAGGTGCGCAGCACGATCCTCGCCTCCAGCGAGGAGCCTACGGCTCCGGTCTTGCGCACTTCTTCTATAGCCTTGGTTATCGTCTCGCGCACGCCCATTATTTTGCCCCAGCGTTCCAGCAGGGCCTGGTCCGCCCAGGCGGCCGGCAGTTCGGGGTAGTCGGACAGGAAGACGCTCTCTTCCAGGGACGGGTCTATCTCCGCCCTGGCGGTCTTCCAGGCTTCCTCGGCGGTGAAAGACAGCACCGGGGCCGTCATCCTGAGCACCGCGGTCAGGATATCGTGCAGCACCGTCTGCGCGGACCGGCGCTCGGGCGCGTCGGGGCTGAAGGTGTAGAGCCGGTCCTTGAGCGAATCCAGGTAGAAGGCCGACAGGTCCAGGATGCAGAAATCCGTAACGGCGCGGATGGCCGGGCGGAACTGGAAGTTCGCGTAATGCCCGCGCACCTCGGCCACGGTCGCCGCCAGGCGGGCGCGCATGTAGCGGTCCGTCTCCACCAGTTTATCGTCGGACAAGCGGTGCCTGGCGGGGTCGAAGCCGCTGAGGTTCCCCATCAGGAAGCGCACCGTGTTGCGGATCTTGCGGTAAGTGTCTATGGTGCCGGCCAGGATCTTTTCGGAGATGCGCACGTCCTCGGAATAGTCGCACAGGGCCACC